>JAZNIJ010000027.1:0-66295 GCA_045577455.1 Eubacteriales bacterium | reverse complement strand
GGTGGTAAGTTAGTGGCGGACGGGTGAGTAAAGCATGAGCAACTTGCCTTTCAGAGGGGAATAACAACGTGAAAACGTTGCTAATACCGCATAGGCATCGGGGTAAGTCGGATCGTAGCCATGTCGTTCTGTGGGCCAAGGAGTTGTAGTTAACACTTGTCTTCCTAAGACCGCTTGGCCTCCGACTTGCTTTCCCATCAGAGCGATGCCACCCCGATGCCTATGCGGTATTAGCAACGTTTTCACGTTGTTATTCCCCTCTGAAAGGCAAGTTGCTCATGCTTTACTCACCCGTCCGCCACTAACTTACCACCCGAAGGTAGTTCGTCCGTTCGACTTGAATGTGTTAGGCACGCCGCCAGCGTTCATCCTGAGCCAGGATCAAACTCTTTATTGTTTTGTATTATCATCGCATCTTCATGCGAGTAACAATCTCTTTAAAACTTTTTAAGTTTCCTGTTTTGCTCTATTACTTGCTTTATTACTCTCGTAAAGTTTTTTTCTTTTAGGAATTGTACGAGTTCCTTTGGTTTCGTATTACTTTCGCATCTCTGCTCAGTAACACTCCGCCTCCGTCTTTCGTCTTTTTTCGTTGTTCAATTTTCAAGGTTCTTGCGCTCCCCTCGCGGACAGCTTCGCTATTCTACCACACTTTTTCCCTTTTGTCAATACCTTTTTTCATTTTTTTTCGTTTTTTTTTCGATTTTTTTTGACCCTTGTTTTTTTATCCCCTCTATCACTCTTTTTTGCCGCTTTCAACCCGTTTTTTGGTTTTATCTTTTTTCGACTTTTTCTTTTTCCTCACTGTTTTCGGGACTTTTTTGTGTTTTTTCCTTTTTTTATTTTTTTAAGGGGGCGTTTCTAAGCCATATTCTCCCTCGTTGGTTTTACTCCCTTTTCGCATTTTTAAGTAAGGGCATAAAATCCGAAAGGATTATTTAAAGATTTCTTCTTGGTGTTGACAATGCTATTCTTTCAATGTATAATACCGTTGTTGCTACTGTTTTATTTTTCTATAGCAGATTATACCGAAGCTTGCAGTTATTTTCATCTTTTCCATTGAAAGAAGTTTTTTCTGTGCCTCCGTTCCTGTTTTATAATAATACGGTGTCATTTTGAACAAGTTTTCCAAATCGTTACCATTTGTTATTTCAAAAACATACTCTTTTTTTACATTTGTTATTATTTCAAAGTCGGTATATTCTTCAACAACGGGACGGTTGAGGTACACTTCATCATACAAATTTTCTTTCAATTCAATAAGATGATTTTCAAGAGGGATTACCTTAACAACAATTCCTCCATATTTAACAATACGGCTTAGCTCATTAAAACTGCACGGAGCAAAAACGCTCATTGCCACATCTATACTTTCATTAAGAATTGGCAGCTTCGCCGCGCTCGCAACGAAAAGTTTTGCATTGCCCATTCGTTTTTTTCCATATGGCAAAACCTCTTTGGAAATATCACATCCCCACAAAGAATTATTTATCGAATTTTCATCCAGATGCTTTTTCAACATTTCCAAATAATAGCAATCACCGCAACCACATTCAAAAACGGAGATATCCTCCGTGTCACTCAGGTTTTGTAGGGTTATTCTCGATATTTCATCGGCAAGTGGGCTGTAATATCCTTTATTAAGAAAATCCCTCCTTGCTTCAACCATCATTTTATCGTCACCGTGACGCTTGTTGCCTGATGCATTTGACATTAACAAATTCACATATCCCTTTTTTGAAATGTCAAAAGAATGATTATTTTTACATATATATCTGTTACCGTTTTCAACGATCTCGCAGGAGCAAACGGGACACATTAAAACATTCATTACAATTACCTCGGAGTTTTTTATGATCAGAATCAGAAACATTCGTCTTTCGCCCACAGAAAGCGAAAGCGAGCTTAAGTCAATTTGCGAAAAAAAGGTCGGGTGCAAAGTAACCGAGCTGACAATAAGAAAAAAGTCACTTGACGCAAGGAAAAAGAACGACGTTCACTTCTTATATACTGTTGACATCAACTGTAAAAACGAAGAAAACGCCTTAAAGCGTTTAAGCTCCCCCGACATATTTATTTACAAGGAAGAAGAATACCAAATACCCACAGGAGAACCAAACGCACTTTCACCCGTTGTTGTTGGCTTTGGACCTGCAGGAATGTTTGCCGCCCTCACTCTTGCAGAAGCAGGTTTTAAGCCAATTGTTATTGAACGAGGCGAGGATGCTGATTCGAGAAAAGAATCCGTTGAAAAATTTCACACTTTTGGTATTTTAAACGAAGAATCCAACATTCAATTTGGGGAAGGTGGAGCCGGAACATTTTCAGACGGAAAGTTAACAACTTCAAACGCTGACATAAGAATTAGCCATATACTAAAAAAACTTGTTGAAGCGGGTGCGCAACCAAATATTTTATATGATGCCAAACCTCATATAGGAACAGATGTGTTGATAAATATTGTTAAAAATATCAGAAAACGCATTATTCAGCTTGGAGGCACGGTTAGTTTCAACTCAAAGCTAACAAAAATAATAATCGCAAAAGACCGCATAGAAGGGATTGAAATAAACAATTCGAAAACAATTCCTTGCAACAATATAATACTTGCCATTGGTCATAGCGCAAGAGATACATTTGAAATGTTATTGAAGTCAGGCGTTCCCATGGAACAGAAGCATTTTGCAATAGGTGTGAGAATCGAACATTCTCAAGAATTCATCAACAACGCTCAATACGGTAGATTTGCGAAATTTTTACCTGCGGCTGATTACAAATTAGTTGCTCATTTACCCTCGGGCAGGTCTGCACATACTTTTTGTATGTGCCCCGGTGGATATGTTATGGCTTCTGCATCTGAAAAAGGCGGCATTGTTACAAACGGCGCAAGCTACTCAACGAGGGATGGAAAAAATGCAAACTCTGCAATACTTGTTCCACTTTCACCAAATGACTTTCCTATCCCCGGTGTGCTTGGAGGAGCTTATTGGCAACGAGAAATTGAAAGAAACTGTTTTAAATTTGCAGGAGAAAACTATTTTGCTCCTTGCCAAAGTGCTTTTGATTTTATAAATGGACAAAAAACAAAAACACACAATGATGTTATTCCAACATATTTGCCCGGCGTTACATATACAGATTTAAATAATGTTTTACCAAATATAATAACTACTGTATTAAAAGAAGCTCTCATCGAATTCGACAAAAGAATCCCAGGGTTTGCTAATGAAAACGCAATGCTAACAGCACCTGAAACAAGAAGCACTTCGCCCGTTAGAATAATTCGCGATGAAAACAGAATGTCTGCTATAAAAGGGCTTTACCCTTGCGGTGAAGGCGCAGGATATGCGGGTGGAATTATGTCAGCGGCAATTGATGGAATTAAATGCGCAGAAAAAATTATAATACAGCTACCAACATAGCAAATTATTGTTTACAACAATATGTTTTAAATTTAATTATACAATTTACAGCTAATAACGATTTACTGCCCAAACATATAGAGTTTGGGCAGTTTTTTGATATATCAACACGGAGAAACCATAAATCGGAAATAAGATAAATACAAACATTGAACTTAAAGCTCAAACATTATTTTGCACTATATTCCAATAAGAATTTATAGTATTCTTTTAAACTGTTGTATTCTTTTTCAGAAGGAAAATATTTTTGGGAAACAAGGCAGACAACCATAGAATGTTCATCTTTGTTTGCTCCATTCATATAAGAAAACCCTGATATTGCCCTGATTGCAAGTTCGTCATATTCAACGCCATAATCAAGAATTCCCGTTAATTCAGACCCCGTTTCAAAAACTTCGTCTATATGAGCAAAAACACCACTTTCTGCAACAGCATCATAATATACGGAATCTATAAACACAATACCATATTTTCCTGATTCCACTTCTTTTTTTATTTCTGAGCAATATGACTCAATTGCACTTTCATTTTGCGATTTTTTTAACTTTATCGACTTATAATCAACAGAAGCAACAGTTGATTTTTCGTATTCCTTCCATGTGGAATAAATCCCATCATCGAGTTTATAAATGCTTAAATTTGTAAGTGCGGTTTCATCTGCATGAAGAACGCCAACATTTATCCTATTCATAACCCACGGCGAACGGTATGTTGTGAATTTTTTGAAAAAGTTAAGATTGTTTTGATAATCCTCCATTGTTCGCGCATAATCATATTCATCGTTTTGAGGTGAATGTCTTATGCAAACAAATGACTCTCTTGGAAAACGACAAAATCCGCTTTCTTCTGCCACATCAAGGTCTTTGAGACGGAAAGAAAACTCGTCATAAGCATAATCCGGAACTTTGTCTTCTCCAAAAACAGTTGCAAGAGGGGATGCTATATTAAGCTCTCTGATTTTTGCATAGAAAGAATCTTCAACTATATAAATTGTTGATTTTCCGGTTCTTATTTCTGCCTCAAAACGAGCTAATGAGTCCTTCTGATAGGTATAATCATAAGATTCTCCCGGAACAGTTGTTACGGTTAATTCCACAAGGTCCATTTTCAGCTTGCCATCACCGTTATAATCTTCAAATAGATTATTAAGAGTTTTTTCCGTTTCTTTTCGTCCTTCATCGGTTATATAATTCTGACCTATGAAAAGAATATGCAAATCCGGGTCACCTTTTTCAACCATTTGAACAACGGAAACAACAATCAACGTTCCCAAAACAAGAATTATCAATATAAGCCACTTATAATGATACCAAAGATTTTCAAAGAATTCACTTATTTTTGAAGATTTCGATTTCATTTTGATATAGAAACAACAGTAACTTTTTCAATGCCACCGGGGGTTTCAAACGAAACAACCTCACCTGCTTTTTTACCAATCAATGCCTTACCATATGGAGATTCATCAGAAAGTTTTCCTGAAAATGGGTCTGATTCCGTTGAGCCAACGATGGAATATTCAACGGTTTCCCCTGTTTTTTCATCTTTCAAAACAACTTTACAACCAACACCAACAAAAGTTGTGTCTATATTTGCATCATCAAGAATTACTGCATTATGGATTATTTCTTCCAATCTTGCAATTCTTGCTTCGGTTTCTGCCTGTTCTAACCTTGCTTCGTCATATTCACTGTTTTCGGAAAGGTCTCCAAATGACCTCGCCTTGGAAATTGATTTACTTATTTCATCACGCTTTACAGTTACTAAATAATTCAATTCCTCTTTAATTTCTTCTAATCTTTTTTGTGAAATAAATTCCTGTGCCATTGCTGTCTCCTTATATATTGTTTTATTACTTAATTATTTTTAGTTTATAAGATACTTTAACGCTTCTTCAAGCTGTTCATCGGTTTCTGTGTTCACCTCATCTGAAACCTCATAATGGGGAGCAACGCCAACCCCTTCATAATTTTCGCCATATGGGGGATTATATTCTGCAACAGATATCCTTAAACCGCCACCATTGGGAAGTGGGATTATGTTTTGCATATAGCCCTTACCGTATGTTGTTTTTCCATACAGCTTTGCAACATTGTAATCTCTCAAAGCGGATGCAAAAAGCTCTGCCGCCGATGCTGTATTTTCATTTATTAAAACCGCCATTGGAAGAGAAACCGACTCTTCATCTGTAGAATTCAAAACGGTTGTTTTCCCGTCACCGTACACTATATTTACAACGGGGCCTGCAGGAAGCAATCTGTCAAGCACTCCAACGATAGCATTAAGCTCGCCACCGGGATTGTCTCTTACATCAAACAAAAGTCCTTTAGCACCCTTTTTGAGAAGATCATCGAGAGCAGTTTCAAAGTTTTCTTTCGTATTTGTTGAAAAACGAGTTATGACTATATAACCAATATCTCCTTCCAGCATCTTACCGAAAACCGTATTGACAACTATTGTTTTTCTTGTAAGAGTAACGTCCCTGCGCTTGCCGTCTGTTCCTTCCACCGTGAGGGAAACATCCGTCCCCTCTTCGCCCGGAATCAGGTCTATCACTTCAAGATAATTTTCATCGTTAACTTCAACACCGTTAACGGCAACAATGGATTCTCCAGCAATGATACCTCCAAGCTGAGCAGGTGAACCTTCAACAACCTCTTCAACGAATATTTTTCCGTTTTTATTAAACACGGTAACACCGATTCCAACAACATTTCCTGAAAGCTGACTCATATAGCTTTCCATCTCTTGCTTTGTAAGATACTCTGAATATTTATCATTCAGAAGCTCAACATAATATTCAGCAAGCTGTTCATCCATTTCGCTGTAATTTACATCACCAACAAATTTTTCGTCTACAATACCTTTCACATCGCAAAAAACATCAAGATCTTTCAAAAGGTTATTGTAATATAATTTTTCCGCTGAAACTGCGTTTTCAATACGCTTATTAACACTATTATTAACAAACGAAAAGGTAAGCAAAGAAGCCACGCACGCCACAACGAGCATTGATATGACATAACTTACAATATTTTTATTTTTCATTCTACAAACATCCTCCAACCCCACTATATGTTTACCTAAAATACTCTTTTGCAACATATTTGTTTGGGTTTACATATTTTCCGTTCAGTATGAATGCAAAATGAAGATGAGCACCCGTTGAGTTACCTGTTGAGCCAACAAGTGCGATTTTTTCACCCTGTTTAACTCTATCCCCAACACTTACAAGGCGTTTGCTGCAATGGCAGTACAGAGTTTGAACCCCGTTTGAATGTGTTACAACAACAACATTACCAAATACAGGTGCATACTCCGACCTTGTTACAACTCCACCCGAAGATGCAAGTATGGGTGTGCCATGGGGAACAACGATATCAACCCCGTTATGATGTTCATAACCGGAAAAAGGCCCATATCGATATCCAAAATGAGATGAGATATAGTAACTCTGATTTGTTGCAAAAGGCCATATGTATCTGCTTGAAAGATAATCTGTTAAATCCTCTATATCCAGCTTCACACGACCAATTTCTTCGGCATACTGTTTTTCAATCTCGTCAATTGCATTGTATTCACTTTCAGAAAGCTCAATTTCACCCTTAACCGATGCCAAAAGTGAATCAAGTATTGCATATTCATCTGCAACAGTTAGCTTTCTATCCTCTAAAACCTGCCTATAACCTTCAAGAGATGCCTTTGATTTTTCGTAATCACTTTTTGCCTTCTCTGTTTCTGCAGCAACCGATTCTATTTCAGAAATAATTGTTTGCTGATAACTCAGAACGGTTTTTGCATACTCTTTTTTTGATATATACTCGGAAAAGCTGTCAGATGAGAAAAACAGCTCCAAGGATGATACATCCCCATTTTCATATATATATTTCAACACAAGACAGAGCTGTTCTATTTTTTCTTTTCTGAGTTTTTCTGATTCACTTAAAGAAACTTCCAGCTCTGCAAGATGTTCCTCATATCCCGAAATCAAGCTTTCAATAATTACTATTTCATTTTCTGAATACAAAATAGATGCTTCAAGCTGATTTTTTTCGTAAAGCAAAGCATTGAGCTTTCCCTCTTTTTCTTTTATTGCGGCAAGGATTTTTTCTTTTTTTCCCTTTGCTTCTGAAAGAGCATTTTCCAGCTTTTTCAGCTCATTCTTTTTCTCTGCAAGCTCCGATTCTATTGATGCTTCAACATTAACCGCAGAGTTTTTCGAAAAAGCTGTAACTGAAAAAACTGATGCAACTATCAATATGCCGCATAATATTTTTTTAATTTTCATAAATACCTGTATCAACAATCCTTGTTTTTTTGTATTTAAACAAAGAAATATAAATTCAACTTTAAGGAAATACTTTAAGCACTCAAATATTTTTTAATACA
Organism: Eubacteriales bacterium; assembly: GCA_045577455.1. Lineage (GTDB taxonomy): Bacteria > Bacillota > Clostridia > Oscillospirales > CAG-382 > SIG653. Next base: position 58,487 of record JAZNIJ010000027.1, on the reverse strand, counting down.
TATTATACCCGAAATAGTTGATGAAAGCACTCCAACAATTACAAGTGCAGGAAGAATAACGGGCAGGAATTCAGCGAAATGCGAAAGACCGCCTATACCATATTCAGCAACCCATTCCATAACAACATATTTGTAAAGCAAAAATTCAAGTCCTGTTGCAATTAAAACCGAAACCGCCCCCATAAAGAAACACTCTATGATATACGGTGCAGTTATAAAACCATTTGTTGCTCCCATATACCTCATCAATGAGATTTCCTGTCTCCTGTAATATATTCCTATTCTTACAGTATTAAGGGTTACAAAAACAGCAACAACAAACAACAGGATGCCAAGACCTGCTGAAATTGCAGTTACAGCTTTTTTCATGCTTGATATACCATGATACAAATCTAACTTTGTATTTACGGTTTCTATAACCTCAACATTTTCCAATCCGTAAACAAGGGCAGTTATTCTGTCGTAGGTTTCAAACTCTATGTCAAACCTCGCCCTGATATATAAAGCAAGCTCATCCTTGTATTTATCAACAACAGATGACATATCACCCGAATTTCCCTTAAGCTCCTCTATTGCTTCGGCTTTAGAAACATAGCTGACGGATTTTACATTCTCCATCACCTCAACCGTTTCCTTCGCTTTTATAACATCTTCTTCGGATGCATTCGCATTAACATAAGCCGTTATAACATAAAGCTCATCGGTTTTTGAGATATTATTTTCTATAACATCACGGAGAATAACAAAAAGTCCAACAACAATCATACAAGCGGTAAGAACAAAAATTGATGTTGCAGTTAATATTTTATTTCTATAAAGCCCTTTAACGCCCTCTGAAAACAAATATGGGATTTTAGCTCTTTTCATTTCGATGAAACCCCCGTTTCAGATTGTTTAAAGGTATCATCCGAAATTTTTCCACCCTCAATTGTTACTGTCCGATGCTTATACTTCTTAACAAGTTCCATATCATGAGTTACAACAATAACGGTTTTACCTTTTTGATTTATAGCTTCAAGAAGCTCAAAGAGCTGGTATGCCAGCTCCCTATCCACATTTCCCGTTGGCTCATCGGCAATAATTACATCAGGATTTGCAGCGATTGCCCTGACGAAAGCAACTCTCTGCTGTTCGCCACCTGACATTTCATTTGGAAAGCAATTTTCCTTATGCTCAAGGCCTACGAGGGAAAGCAGATTCTTGACTCTCTTTTTAATCACTCCCGATTTCTTGCCAACAATACGCAATGGCAGAGCAATATTTTCAAAAACAGTTTTTCTGTCTATAAGCCGAAAATCCTGAAAAACTATGCCGATTTTTCGGCGGTATAAGGGAATTTCAGATGCTTTCATACTTTTAAGGGAAACACCGTCAACGCGCAAAGAACCGGAGAAAATTTTTTGTTCTCCCAGAAGCACCTTTGTTATTGTTGTTTTACCTGCTCCCGAATGACCAACTATAAAAACGAATTCTCCGTCTTTTATTTCAAGAGAAACTCCGTCTAAAGCAACTTCACCGTTGCTATACTTAACTGATACATTATTAAACTCTATCATTTTTGTGCAATGTCTGTATTACCTGTTACTCCCGAATGTTTATAATCAACATACTTTTCTACCATAAGAGCAACCTTGAAGATTATAGCGTCTTCAAACTCTCTCAAATCGAGACCGGTGAGCTTTTTAATTTTGTCAAGTCTGTAAACCAAGGTATTACGGTGAACAAACAGCTTACGGCTTGTTTCAGAAACATTAAGGTTGTTTTCAAAAAACGCCTGAATTGTGAGCAAAGTTTCCCTGTCAAGAGTTTCAAGGGAATTGCGCTTGAATACCTCGTGGAGGAACATTTCACAAAGTGTAACAGGGAGATGATAAAGCAATCTTCCTATACCAAGGTTTCCGTATTTTACAATAGTCTTTTTGGGGTCAAAAATACTTCCAACACCTATTGCCATTTTGGCATCCTTATAAGAACGGGAAAGCTCTCTCACATTGCTTGCAACCGTTCCGATACCAACAACTGCCTTGAGATAAAACTCACTGAGTGCAGTATCAACAATTGTCTTTGCAATATTATCTATACTTTTGTAATCGGAGGGAGTTCTCAACTCTTTAACAAGAAGAACCTCATTTTCCGCAACATTGATAACGTAATCCCTATCTCTGTCTGCAACAAGATTCTGTATAATATCAAATGGGAATATATCATAGCTCTGCTCAAACATTATAACGAAAACAATTCTTTCTGCTTCGCTATCGAAATGAAGCTCCCTTGATTTGGTATAGATATCACCGGGGAGAATATTTTCAAAAATAGCATTTTTAACAAAATGTGCCTTATCGTGCTTTTCATCATAAAGTGCCTTTATATTTGTGAGAGAAACCAAAAGCATGGAAACCAAATCCTTTGCTTCATCGTCCTCACCCTCTGCAAACACTATGTATTCTATTTTGGCGTGAGAGCCCATTGGCTTAAAAGCGCAGCCGTCATATACAATAACATCAAAGGAATATGATATTTCGTCTGCTACACTTTTATATGATTTTCCTATTTCTGAAAGCTGGCTGCAAGCGATAACAGTTCCCGTTTCATCCAAAACTCCAATTGTTCTCTTAACTGCATCGCGCATTTGGTATACAAACCCTTGAAAAAGTTTATTTGCCATATTGCACCTCCTAAAATTTTACACCTTCTATATGCTACACTGATTATACACTATTTTATTAAAATAATCAATAGGTTTTAAGCATTTTTAACAAAAAATCTTTCTATTTTTATGCAATTTGCCATAATTTTAGTTTTTATTGATACATTTTTTATTTTTAACTTTTGCAGTCACCATAAAAAATCACTCAAAATGAGGATTATTTATTCCCAAATTGCTGAAATTGCAGACAACACATATAAAGCGGCAGTTTCTGTTCTCAGTATTCTTTTACCGAGACAAACGGTTTTTATTTTGCTTTCTTCAATTTTCGCAATCTCTTTTTCGGAAATTCCACCCTCAGGGCCAACAAAAAAAGCAACATCCTGTTTTTCGCCTTTAAGCACGTCTCTAAGAAGATATGTTTTCTCTCCTTCAAAGCAAGCAATTGTAATTCCGTTGCTTTGGCTCATTTCTGCAATCATTTCATCAAAGGTGATCATCGGTGAAACTGTTGGTATTATTTCCCTGCCGCATTGACAAGCTGCCGACTCTGATATTTTTGCATATCTTTTGTTCTTCGCCTCAGCACTCTTTTTATCGGGGCGTGAAACACATCTTTCGCAAAGTACAGGAACAATCCTGACAGCTCCAAGCTCAACAGATTTTTGTATAACGGTTTCCAGCTTATCTCCTTTTGGAACGCCCTGATAAACTGTAACATTAACGGGTAGCTCTGTATCTTCCTTCTCCGTTTGAGAAAGCTCTGCAACAACTTCTGTATTAGATACAAAAACAAGAGTTCCGTTATAAATATTCCTTTTCATATCGCAAACAGTTATAACATCACCAACACAAAGGCGCATAACCCTTGAAATATGAGAAGCATCGCTTCCGTTTATATATGCTTTATTAGCCAGAATTGATTCGCTTGGAACAAAAACTCTTAATCTTGATGACATAACACAACCACCATACATTTTTTTACAATATTATATATCAAACGACTAAATCCGTCAATAGAATTTTTTTAAAAACGGAAAAAACTATTGACAATTTGATGCATATATAGTAAAATAAAAGTGCAAAATATAAAAGAAATTTTGGGGGTATTGATATGAGCGAAGAAAAATTGATAAATGAAGAAGGCGCAGACGAAATTGATGTATACACTCTTGTTGACGAAGAAGGAGTTGAAACTGATTTCGAGTTTTTGGGTTCGTTAGAGTTAGACGGTGTAACATATGTTGCATTTTCTCCTATTGAACAGGACGAAAACAGCGACGAAGAAGAATATGTTGTTTTCAAGGTTTCTATGGACGAAGAAGGCAACGAAATTTACGATACCATTGAAGACGATGATGAATTTGACCGTGTTTCCGATGCTTTTGAAGATGAATTCTGGAGCGAACTGGATTTAGACGACGAGACCGAAGACGAAGAATAATTTAAAGCATGCCTGCTTGGTGCGTCAGTGTTTTTTTAAAACCCACAAGAACGAATTGGAGTCCGGGCTTCCGCGCGTGGGAATGCAGACCTCCCCATACTTGACTGCTTATGTCACTCTTGTATGGGACGTTGGGAGCACAAAGCCGTGGAGAGGACACCCACCTGCACATGCAGGGTTCATTAAAGGCACAACGGCCCGGCGGGTTGATTAGTTTTCACAGTTGTCTCAAATGCCTCATTTCTGCATTTGAGACATTTTTTTATAACATATATTTGAATTAGGGAGGCAATATGAAAAGATTATTTTCTGTTTTTATTTTAACTGCTTTGATTCTTTGCACTGTACCATTTAATATTTCTGCCGAAACTGTTTCCGACTTTGGAGTTGAGCTAACATTACCATCTGAAGCAGAACCCGGAGAAACAGTTTCTGTTACCGCAACTATAAAAAACATATCATTCTCCGAAGGATACGGAATATATGCAGCATCTGTTTTTTTGTATTATGATGCTGAATATTTAACCCCTGTTGCAGGGAGCTTCGATGCAACCGTTCCAAAAGGATGGGATAAATATGACGGAACAAAAACACCAGGAATATGGGGACTTTATACAAACTTTGACGGTTTTCTTGAAAATGCCGCCTCAAAAGATGGTGATATCAGCTTCACAGTTTCATTCACCGTTTCTAAAGAGGCATCACCACTTGATACATATCTCACCGTTATGGGATGCGAAGGAACAGAATACTCCTCAAGCAGCTTTATTCCTCTTAATTCCTTTGAGGCAACTGCTTATTGCAGAGAAAAGCTCTCCATTACAGAAGCAAAGATTCTCATCCCTAAAGACGATACATTTACCATAGATAGAGAAGCAAAAATAATATACTCTCACACAGACCCCCTTACAATTGCTTCTTTCTCTGAATATTTTTCTCACGTTGGAGGCACAATTTCAGTTACAGCGTTTGACTATGAAATTACAGACGATAGTGAAGAATACATCCCCAACGGTGCAACAATATCTGTTCAGCACGCCTTTTCAGGGGTTACATATTCATTTTTATATTATCTCAAGGGTGATTGCGACAGCAATGGTATTGTTAATGTTACCGACCTTGCCAATGTAAAAGCAATTATTGTAAACAGAATCCCTGTTGAGAATCACGCTCTTTACGCAATAGATCTTGAAGCAGACGGTGTTATTCGTCTTGCTGACTATATAAGGTTAAAGAGATACTTTTTAGAAAAATAACAAACCCTTTAAATAAGGTTTTCCATCCGGCAACGGATGACTTTCTTCAAGGCAAAATAACATAAAAAGGGACTATCCTGTGGAACATTCAATAACTATAATCTGGCGGATATTTGTTATTATTGTTATGATGGCCTGCGGATTTATTCTTGCAAATCTTGGTTTTTTCGACGAGAGAACAACGGGAAAACTTTCAGCCATACTTACAAAATTTATAATACCGTCAAATATAATTGCATCTTTTATCAGACAATTCAATAAAAACGAAGCAACGGGTTTTGTTTGTGCTTTTGGAATTGATTTGGCGTTTTTTGTCGTTTCAGCGTTCATTGTTTCATTTATTTTCAAAAAAAGTCATAATTTCAAAGACCAACGGATGTGTACCGTTTTTGTTAACAACGGCTTTTTTGCATTTCCCCTCATAAGCGCATTATTTGGTGATTATGGTATTTTTATAGGGTCTGCTCATCTTAGTACAATGAATATTTTCCTATGGACATACGGAGTTTATCTTTGCAAAGGGAAAGAGAGCATAAATATAAAATCTGCTATCATAAATCCTGGTCTTGTTGGAACGGTTATTGGTGCTGTTTTTTTCTTATCAACAGCAGTTATACCCAGCGAAACGATGAACTTTCTGAAAGAAAACTCCTTCACATCGGAGCTTGGAAAAAACCTTTACGAAGCGTTGAACATGATTAAATCCACAAACACTCCCCTTGCTATGCTTGTTGCAGGTGCATGGCTTCATAAAGCAGGAATCAAAAACTCGATTACGGATTTTTCAGTTTGGAAAACCTCTCTTGTCAGGATGATTGTTGTTCCAATTGTGCTTTTTGGAATTATCTGTTTCATTCCTGTTTCAAAAGACATAAAAACCATTATTATGCTTGGCTCAAGCGCTCCAACAGCAATTATTTCTGCAACCTTCTCACAGATAAACAACACAGATTATGTTTTCTGCACAAAGGTAATAACCGTAACAACCCTTCTCTCAGCAATAACAATGCCAATTTTCGTTATGCTTTTGGGCATTATTCCCTGATTAGTTTTAAAAATAAAATATAAAGGAGCATTTTATGAACTTTGAACTTTTAGCGTTTATTCTTTATTTCGCTTTGATGCTTGGAATTGGTGTTTTCTTCTTTTTCAAAACCAAGTCAGGCGGAGACAAGGAATACTTTCTCGGTGGAAGAAGTATGGGACCTTGGGTTACCGCAATGAGTGCTCAGGCATCTGACATGAGTGCATGGTTACTTATGGGGCTTCCCGGAAGCATTCTTGCTTTTGGTTTAGGACAAGCATGGATTGGTATAGGGCTTGCAATTGGTACAGCGGCAAACTGGATTCTTATTGCAAAACGACTTCGTCGCTTTTCCAAAGCCGCAGGCGACTCCATAACCCTTCCCCAATATCTCTCAAACAGATTCTTGACAAAAAGCCCTGCTTTAAAATTCATCTGTGCAGGTGTTTTCCTTGTTTTCTTTACTGTTTATGTTGCATCATCCTTCGTTGCAGGAAGCTCTGTTTTCACAACTATATTCCCTGACATCAACGAAGACCTTGCTATGGGAATCTTTGCCCTGATTCTTATTTGTTACACCTTCCTCGGCGGTTACAAAGCGGTTTGCTGGACAGACTTTTTCCAGGGTATTCTTATGCTCGTTGCCCTTCTTGCTGTTCCAATTATTATCGTTGCAACAAAAGATGTAAGCTCAGATTTAATTAAAGATGTTGTTGTTGGAGAAACAACATATGGATTCACCTCCAATGTTTTTGATGCTCCTTGGCAAGAAATCGTAAGCGGTCTTACTTGGGGACTTGGTTACTTCGGAATGCCTCATATTCTCGTTAGATTTATGAGCATTGACAAGCCATCAAATGTTAAAAAATCCACTGTTGTTGCAACAGTTTGGGTTGTTATTGCACTCTTTGCAACAATTATGCTTGCATATTACGGCAGAATCCTTATTGGTGAAGAACTCCTGGCTGAAGGAAACCAAAAGATGGTTTTCATCAATCTTGCAAGAGACCTCTTCCCTCCATTTGTTGCAGGTATTCTTATGTCTGCTATCATTGCCGCATCCATGTCAACCGCAGACAGCCAGCTTCTCGTTGCATCGTCTGCATTCACAGCAGATATTTACAAGCCCGCTATTCGTAAAAACGCATCCGACAAAGAAGTGCTTTGGGTAAGCAGAATTGTTGTTGTTATTATTGCAATTATTGCTTATTTTATCGCTTCAAGTAAGTCAAGCGGCGCACAGGCAATCATGGATATGGTTGAAAACGCTTGGGGTGGATTCGGTTCTGCATTCGGTGCTGTTGTTATTCTCTCTGTGTTCTGGAAACGCTTTACATATTCAGGCGCACTTGCAGGCGTTATTGTTGGTGCTGTTGTTGACGTTGTATGGCTCTTTACACTTACAGAAAAAACAGGTATTTATGAGTTGCTTCCCGGCTTCGTTGCAAGTATGGTTGCTGCTATCGTTGTTACTCTCATCAGCAAAAAGCCATCTGCAGAAGTTGTTGAGATTTATGAAAGAGCTACCGCTAAAGGTATTGACGACTAACACTATTTATTATTGCTATTATTTGTGGGGTGTTTTGAAAAAACACCCCACTTTTTATGTAGCGTCTTACGAAGGTTTTGTGGGGTGTTTTTGAAAAAACACCCCACGCCCCAAAAACTTTATTTGCTTCGCTCATTCTTGTGTTGCTCTCCCCGTTTGGGTAGGGCAACATTTTTTTATTTTTTCCTTTGGATTACATAACGGAGTTCTTTTATGGGGTGTTTTGGGAAAACACCCCAAGCCCCAAAAACTTTATTTGCTACGCTTATTCTTGTGTTGCTCTCCCCGTTTGGGTAGGGCAACATTTTTTATATCTCTGTTTTTTCTGTATTTTCCCAAATCAACGCACATCACATCTTCATAGCTTTCTTCCTCTGCTCTATTCTCTATCGCAACAGGCACTATTCCCGTATATTCGTTAACAGAAGCGGCAGGGCTACTATCTATCATTTTCCAGCTATCAAGCTCAACTCCATACTTATCTTTTTTTATTTTTTTTTCATTCTCTTTTATTTTTCTATCAGACATAAAAAACCTCCTGAAATATTATTTATCTCAAGCGAAATGTTTATACCTCTTTGATAAATAATATTCCAAGGGGTTTTATTACTAAAAGATATTTTAAAGATAAAATGGCGTTTTAAAATCCATATTAAAAACTACATTTTATCGATAATAAAATTATATTTTTAACCAATAATAGATTTACAATATATTTTTATATCTCAACCTTGAAGCCCTTATAGCATTTAGGACAATTAACAGAATGTGTTCCCTTCTTTTTTGGCAACCTTAAATCTGTTTTGCAAAAAGGGCATTTTACATAAACATGAGTTTTTCTGTATTTCCACTTATTACCCATTCGCTTAAACCATTGCACAATCTTCAGTCTCAAAGCAAGGAACTTTGCATTTTCAGCTCTTCTTTTATAAATATTCCTTGAAAATGTCCTGAATATAACATAAATCAAAAGAGCCATATTTGCTGTGCTTAAGAAAAAATATGTCCACTCATCAACGAAAAAACAAACAATAAAAATAACAAAATATGTTATCATTAAAAAATTGGAAAGCTGGTCGCTTCCGTTTCTACCCACAAAAAACCTCAATAATCTATCTCTGAATCTCATCTCAATTCCTCCTTAATAGGATTATACCAAAGTTTTGTAAACCTAAAGTAAACACCCATTAAATTATCTTTAAACATTGAAACACAAAACGCTTCGGGTAAGCCCCAAAAGGACTCCCCGAAGCGAAGTATATTTCTTAAACTATTATTAAACTGTTATTCAAAGCACTATTTTAAACTACTCTGCAATATAGAAGAAACCGTCGTCGGGCATTTTTCCGCCAACTGCTGTTGCATTTGTGTCAAATACAGTTTTCAAGTATCCCAATACAGGAGCTTTCATATCGTTACCTGCAATGAAAACAATATTGCAATATGGAATAGCTTTCTTTGCAATTGCTGCCTTAACTATACCGTATTTTTCAACTAAAGCTGCTGCTTCTTCTACATTAGCATTAACAAACTCTGTTGAAGCACGATATTCTTCAAGGAACTTTTTAACAAGGTCGGGATGCTCCTTGGCAAAGTCTGCGCGAACAACCAAAGTGCCTGTTATAAGTCTGCTATCAAGTTTTAACTTATCCCATTCTTCTGTTAAGTTTATAGAAATACCAAGTCCCTCAACTGTGTTGCAAGCAACGGTTACAAATGGCTGTGGAAGCATTGCTATAGCATCCTCATTAGCAGAAAGTGCTGCAACAACCTCCTCGGGCTGGCTCTTCCATTCAAAATTAACAGCTGTTTCAGGGTTAATTCCGTTAGCTAAAAGAATAAATTTCAAAGCATATTCTGGAACAGCACCCTTACCGGTTGCATAAATTGTCTTTCCCTTTAAATCTCCAAGAGTTATTGCCTCGCCTCTATTAACAATATAAATAACACCAAGAGTATTAACAGCAAGGAGCTTTACTTTTCCCTCTGTCTTGTTATACAAAGCAGAAGCAACATTTGAAGGCAATGCAGCTATATCAAGCTCACCCTTAACAATTAAAGCATTAAGAGAATCTGCACCTGCTTCAATTGTGAAATTATAATTGTTAAGTGATACACCGTCTTCGTTATCCTTCATCAACTTAACCATGCCCATTGAAGTAGGTCCTTTCATACCGCCAACTCTGATAACAGTTGGGTCTTTTTCTATATCTTCTTTTGATACATCCTCAGAAGCAGCTTCGCTTTCAACCTGAGAGTTTGCATCACTTTCATCACTTGCTTCCTCAGAAGCTACACTGCTTTCCACATCGGAAGCAGATACATCACCGCTTGTTATTTCACTGCTGTTGGATTTACTGCTTTCATCACCTGAAGCGCAACCAACAAGACCCAGCGCCATAATTATAACAAGAAACAACGAAAGATACTTTATTTTTTTCATAACAAATACCTCTTTTCTCTATTTTTCTTTCGCACCATCATTATATCCCAACTCAAAAGAAAAATGCGTTGCAAATGCAACGCATTTTCATATTTAATAAAGAATTTTAAATTTGTTTTTATTAAAATCAATAAGTCCCTCGGATTTCATTTTAGAAAGCTCTCTTGAAAGCGAGCTTCTGTCCACACCAAGGTAAACAGCCATTCCGTTTCTATCCAAAGGAAGGTTTAATGTTTTTGTTTTACTTTCAGAACCATTATCAATGCTTCGCATATCAGCTTGCAGTTTGAAAAAAGCAACCAGCTTCTCCCTCAAAGTATGTTTAGACAAAATCTGAATTCTGTCATTCATTTTCAAGGTACGGTTTGCCAAATCCTTGATAAACCGTTGAACAAACAAATTGTTTTCTCCCGATTGAGAGGTTGCATTTTTAATATTATCGCACTTAAGCCAAAGCACCTCACAATCTTCTGCGGCTCTGATGTAAACATCGGAATCACAACCCAAAAAGCTGAGGGATTCTCCAAAACCGTCTCCGTTTGAAACAGTTGCCATTATGGTTTTTTGCCCCTCATAATCGGTCATACAAACATGAACAACACCCAAAAGAACAATTCCAAAGCATTCCATCGGGTCAGACACCATATTCAGGATATCACCCTTTTCGTATCTCCCAACCCTTGCTGAAAAGAACTCCAAGCCCCTTTCAATTTCATCCTCTGTCATATTCTCGAAAATGATATTCTTTTGTAAAACCTTTTGGTATTTTTTAAAATCCATATAAAACCACGAACTTACAGATTTTTATTTCTTTACACATTTTGCTGAAAAAGTTTATGTGCATAATTCTTCAAAAAAGTTTATGTGTATATTTCTCAGAAAAAGTTTATGTGTATAAAACAACTGAAAACTTTTTAACATTCAATTTAGTTTTCTTCTTTAACGGAAAAAGCGGTTGTTATCAAGCTAACGCAATCCTTTGTAACTGAAAGCAAGCCACCAAGGCACTCACAATTAAGCACCTTATTATCTGCATAAATTCTGCACTTTCCCGACTTTACATTTGTTACAAAAGGTATATGCCTCGCCATTATTGAAAGTGAGCCACATTCTCCCATAACAGAAAGCTGTGTTGCTTCCCCATCAAATGCTTTACCAGTTGGAGTTGCAATAAGCAAATGAAAGCTCCTCATAATCAGCTCTCCTTATTTTCCTTACTTCTTGCAACAACATCATCAATTGTTCCTGCAAAAAGGAACGCAGATTCAGGAATATCATCGTGCTTACCTTCAAGAATCTCTTTAAAGCCCCTTACAGTTTCGCTTATTGGAACATATGTTCCCTGCATACCTGTAAACTGTTCTGCAACGGTGAAAGACTGAGACAAGAAACGTTGAATCTTTCTTGCTCTTGAAACGGTGAGTTTATCCTCGTCGCTAAGCTCATCTATACCCATAATAGCAATAATATCCTGAAGCTCTTTATATCTCTGAAGGATTCTCTGAACCTCTTTAGCAACATAATAATGTTCTTCACCAACAACCGCAGGAGTTAGTATTCTACTTGTTGAATCCAGCGGGTCAACTGCAGGATAAATACCCTGAGAAGAAATTGCTCTGCTCAAAACCGTTGTTGCATCAAGATGAGCAAATGTTGTTGCAGGAGCTGGGTCTGTAAGGTCATCAGCAGGAACATAAACTGCCTGAACTGAAGTTATTGAACCCTTCTTTGTTGAAGTTATGCGCTCCTGCAAAGCGCCCATTTCCGTTGCCAATGTTGGCTGATATCCAACCGCAGAAGGCATTCTTCCGAGAAGTGCGGAAACCTCGCTTCCTGCCTGAGTGAATCTGAAAATATTGTCAATAAACAAAAGCACGTCCTGACCTTCCCTGTCACGGAAATACTCAGCCATGGTAAGTCCCGAAAGTCCAACTCTCATTCTTGCTCCCGGTGGCTCGTTCATTTGACCGTACACAAGTGCCGTCTTACCAATAACTCCCGATTCCTTCATTTCGTTATAAAGGTCGTTACCCTCTCTTGTACGCTCGCCAACACCTGCAAAAACAGAGATACCACCATGCTTTTTGGCAACATTGTTAATAAGCTCCATGATAATAACAGTCTTACCAACACCTGCGCCGCCGAAAAGACCGATTTTTCCACCCTTTGCATAGGGGCAAATAAGGTCTATAACCTTGATACCTGTTTCAAGAATTTCAGTTGTGGATTCCTGTTCCTCGTAAGAAGGCGCATTTCTGTGAATTTCCCAATACTCCTTTGCATCGGGCGGAGGAAGCTCGTCAACCGGCTCTCCCAAAACATTGAAAATACGCCCTAAAGTTTCCTTTCCAACGGGAACACTGATTGTTTTTCCTGTGTCTACAGCATCCATACCACGCATAAGACCGTCGGTACTGCTCATTGCAATACATCTTGCAACATTATCGCCAATATGCTGTGCAACCTCAACAACCAGCTTTTTATCTCCCGAAATTATTTCAACCGCATTAAGCAGTTTTGGCAAGGATTCATCATCAAATCTTATATCAACTACAGGGCCCATGACCTGTATAATCTTTCCCTTATTATTCATAACCATTCTTCCATTCTAAAAGAATCTTTTTTCTGAATCAGTTTCAGAACATTTTTCCGATGCTTTAATCAGCTTTCAGAACCTGCAATTATTTCTGTTATTTCCTGAGTTATTGCGCTCTGTCTTGCTCTGTTATAATCCAAAGTCAAGGTGTCTATAATTTCCCCTGCATTTTTAGTTGCAGAATCCATCGCTGTTCGCCTTGCGGCATTTTCAGATGCAATTGCTTCGCAAAGCGCACCGTATATTCTGCCCGAAATATATTCAGGCACAGCGTAGGAAAGCACAGAAGACGCGCTTGGCTCAAATGTCATAACAGATGCTTTATTTTCATCTGTTTCATCTGTTTTTGCATCTATTGGCAACAGCTTTGCAGAAACGGTTTCCTGACTTAACATTGTAAGATATCTTGTATAAACAACGCAAATCTCATCTGTTTCACCGTTAATAAAACTCTTTGCCAAAGAAACGGCAAGTGCCTTTATATCCTCGGGTTTGATTTTATCACAAACAGCAAGCTCGCTTTTTTGCATAACTCCGCCATAATTTTTATAATGCTCGTTGGCTTTTTTTCCAAATGGAATAATAACATTATTATCTCCGCTTTCAAGAGAAGATACGGCTTTATAAATATTATTATTGTATCCGCCAACAAGTCCCCTATCTCCTGCAATAACAACGATAGTGCGTTTTTTCACTTCTCTACCTTTGAAATAAGGAGAATCGCCAACATATGCAGAAATATCAGCAAAGGTGTCTTTAAGCAAATCAAAATAGCATCTTCCCTTTTCAAGGGTATCAAACGCCTTTTTAAATTTTGACGAAGATACAAGCTCCATCGCCCTTGTTATATGCATAGTTGATTCTACGCTCTTTATTCTTGTTCTTAGCTCTCTCAAGGATTTTCCCAAAAGCGATGTCCTCCTTTGCTATTTATTCAAAAATCCATCCGTATATTCTTTCAAAGCATTGTTAAGAGTTTCTTCAGACAACTTTGAAAGCTCGCCTGTTGTTCTTATCTGCTCTAAAAGTGAAGCATATTTTTCTTCAAGGAAGGCATAAAGCCCCATTTCGTATTTCTTAACATGGTCAACGGCAACTTCTTTAAGATATCCGTTTGTTGCGGCATAAATCAAAGCAACCTGAAGCTCAACTCTTACGGGAGAATTCTTATCCTGTTTTAGAATTTCAACAATTCTTTCACCCAAATCAAGACGTTCCTTTGTATCTGCATCAAGGTCTGAACCGAACTGTGCAAAGCTTTGAAGCTCTCTGTATTGAGAATAAATCAGCTTCAAAGTACCTGCTACCTTTTTCATTGCCTTAATCTGAGCATTACCACCAACACGGCTTACAGAAATACCCGGGTTTACAGCAGGAACAATACCTGAATGGAAAAGCTCTGTTTCAAGGAAAACCTGTCCGTCTGTTATTGAAATTACATTTGTTGGAATATATGCTGAAACATCCCCTGCCTGAGTTTCAATTATAGGCAATGCGGTTATGCTTCCTCCACCGTATTCGGGAGCAACTCTTGCTGCTCTCTCCAAAAGTCTGCTATGGAGATAGAATACATCTCCAGGGAATGCTTCTCGTCCCGGTGGGCGTCTGATAAGCAAGGATAACGCTCTGTATGCAACAGCGTGCTTGCTCAAATCATCGTAAATAATAAGCACATCCTTGCCCTGTGCCATAAAATACTCTGCCATGGCACAGCCCGAATAAGGTGCTATATACTGAAGAGGAGCAGGGTCAGAAGCGGAAGCGGAGACAATTATGGAATATTCCATTGCACCTGCTTTTTCCAATGTGTCCGAAAGCTGTGCCACGGTTGATATTTTCTGACCGATGGCAACATAGATACAAATAACATTCTGCCCTTTCTGGTTAATTATGGTGTCAGTTGCAATTGTGGTTTTACCTGTTTGCCTGTCACCGATAATAAGCTCTCTCTGCCCTCTGCCAATAGGAACCATACTGTCTATTGCCTTAATACCCGTTTGCAAAGGAACACTAACACTTTTACGCTTAATAATGCCCGGCGCATCCGACTCTATGGGTCTACGCTCTGTACAGCCCGTATCTCCCTTACCGTCAATTGGCTCACCAAGTGCATTAAGAACACGTCCCAAAAGGTTTTCTCCAACGGGAACATCAACAACTGCGCCTGTTCTTTTAACAACGCTTCCTTCTTTGATGTTTCCACTGCTTTCAAACATAACTATGGAAACAGAATTCTCTTCAAGATTCAAAGCCATACCGTGAGAGCCGTCTTCAAACTCCAAAAGCTCGTTTGCCATACAGCGTTCAAGCCCATGTGCTCTTGCTATACCATCTCCTACAAGGATAACCGTTCCTGTTTCGTTTTGTTCTATTCTACTGTTATAATTTTTTATCTGGTCTTTAATTATACTGCTTATTTCTTCGGGTCTCAGTTCCATTATCTTTCCTCCATGGATTTTTTTACGCCCCTAATAAAAAGCGTTATGGGGTTTTAATGTTTTGAAAGTTCATCTTTCAGCCCAGACAGCTTTGTTTTTACCGAAGAATCAAAAACCTTGCCGTCTACTTCAACATAAAAACCACCCAAAAGAGTTTCGTCAACTGAAAAATTCAAAATCAGATTTCTGTTTTTCAACTTTGCCTCAACAGCTTTTCTGATTTTTTCTTTTTCTTCATCAGTTAACTGAACAGCAGAGATTGCAATACCTTCCGAAATGTTATTTTCAGCATAATAAGCCGTTTTATAATGCTCAACGCACCCAATAAAATGGCTGAAATAATTTCTGTCGCTCAAAATATGCATAAAGCTGACAATATATTCTTCTGTTTTGCCACCAAATGCCTTTTCTATAAGAGCTCTCTTTTCAGAACTGCTCATAGCAGGAGATGATATCAGCTTAACATAGCTCGGATTATCTTCAAGGAGCTTTTTTATCTCCCAAAGCTGAGAAAAAAATTCTGCTGTTTTTCCTGTTTCTTTCGCAAGAAGATACAATGCACCCCCGTATTCTTTACATAAATCAGCCATTGCCACCGTCTCCCTCACCGCTTACATCTTCAACAAATTCGTTAATAAAGCGTTTATGGTCTTCTGCATCAATTTCTCTGCCAACAACCTTACCTGCTATGTCAACAGAAATATCAGCAATTTCTTTTTTAAGCTCTGCTCTGGCTTTCTCTTTTTCACGTTCTATATCAGATTGTGCTTTTTTGCGAATTGCTTCTGCCTGCTGACCTGCTTCTGAAACAATTTCTCCGCTTAGCTTTTTCGCATCCTCGTTTGCCCTCTGAATTATCTGCTCTGCCTCCTCCTCTGCGTGACGCACACGCTCGGAATATATGGCTCTGCTTTCCTCGGCTTCTTGTTTTGCCTTGTCTGCATCGTCATACCGGCTTTGAATCTGGTCTTCGCGCTCCTTCATTATCTTCATAACGGGTTTATAAAGAAACTTCTTGATTATAAGAAAAATAATCAAAAGGTTGCACGCAGAAACAATTATTGCAAAGGGGTCGAGATAAATAAGCTGAACAGATTCAAGCACATTGGTTAATGCGTGAACTTCCACTATATTTCCTCCGAAAATCTCTTGTTGTTTTTCTTATTTCTTTAAGATACACTGTAAATCTTTATGTTCGTATTTTCACTCAATACTTTCTTGCTTTGAAGCATAAAACTTAAAATATATCTTAGCTTGCTGCCTATCGGAAATTTTCGTTTTAGCCCAAAAGACCAATGAACTGACCCGGAGCAAAGAAAAGAAGCAACAACGCAACAATGAATGCATAAATACCTGTTGTTTCTGCCAAAGCACAACCAAGAATCAAGGTTGACCTTACACCACCCTGTGCCTCGGGCTGTCTGCCTACTGCTTCACATGCCTTACCAACAGCGAAACCCTGACCTATAGCAGGACCTATACCTGTTAAAACTGCGATTCCTGCACCAAGTGCGCATGCCGCTAAAACTACTGCTTTTGCCATCATAATTGAAATCCTCCAAAATTTATATGTTTTATATTTTTATCATATTTGTTTTGTTTGTATCTGTTATGTTTATTAATTAATCCTCGTTTGCCATTGCAATATTTATCATTGTAAGCGTGCTGAAAATAAACGCTTGCAGACAACCGCTGAAAATGTCAAAATACAAAGAAAACACAGCGGGAATACCAATCTGCATAAAGGGAAAAGAAATCGCACCCGAAACTATTGAGCTTGAAAGATTACCAAGCGCCCAAAATAGCAAAGCTGATATAACAACACCGGAAACAACATTTCCGAAATGACGGAAAGCCATTGAAATGGGGGTCGCAATTTCACTTATAATATTAAGAGGTGCGAAAAGGGCAAACGGCTCCAAATATCCCTTCAGATAACCAACAAAACCGCCCCTTAATTTTTCTCTTGTAAGAAGCACAAAAACGGTTATCGACCATCCGAGAATGGTGTTAAGGTCTGCCGTTGGCGGATAAAGCCCCAAAAGACTAAGTAAGCTGGAAAGAGCGGAAATCGTGAGAAGTGCCATAACAAATGGCGTAAAGCTCAAATGCTTCTCTCCCATATTTCCTTTAACAAGCCCTCTTGCTTTTTCAACAAGGAACTCCGCAACGATTTGCCGTTTTGAGGTTGGTTTAACCTTCAGACCTGCCGTCAGCACCTTGCAGATAATAAACACCATAAGAATAACTAATAGGGAGTTTACCTGAGTTTCCGTTATTTTTATACCACCCAATATTGGTATTTCATATATTATATTTGCACCGGAAATATTAATTTCATTTCCCATACATCAAACATCTCCTTTACAAAACGAAAAGCCAAACGCTTTTGGTGATTTTCGCCTAAACAATGCGGTTTTCTATTTTCAGCGCGGCTGAAAATTGTAAAATCCGTTTTCTGCAATTTACATTTCGAAAAGCCGCTATCTTGATTTTAAACTATTCTTCTGTGTTTTTTGTTTCAGCATTTTCCACATTATCTTCAGAAGAAGGCACATCCTCGCCTTTCTTTCCGAGCCACAAAAGACGTATCCTTGCTGTTATCTGAGGGAATACCATAGGAGCCAAAAGAGTTATAATATTGAATTGCTTTGATGCCATTGCACCGGCGAGAGCCAACAAATAAACGAGAGAACGGAAGGAATAATATGCCTTTATTTTCATTTTAACCAGCTTTTCTCTTTCTTCTTCGCTTTCGTCCTTAACGCTTTTCATTGCCTTCTGTAACGAATAAGCCATAAAGAAGAAATTAAGAACTGCCACCGTACAGCCGAACAACGCGCCGTATAAAACCTTTAAATCGAATTTATCAAGACAAAGAAACACAACAACCATTATTGCGCCTGCAAAAAAGGTTCCGAGAGCAATAAACAGCGTTTCTTTCCAAATATTTTTATCAATTTTCATACTTACAACTCCGTAGATATGCTTTGTTGTTCAACAAAATCAAAATCAATACAAATTATACTATATCGTGCAGTTTTTTTCAAGTCACTTTTGCAAATATTTTCTCCAAAGTTATAATTTCTTAACATTTTTTGGTTATACCGCCGAGAAATTCTTTTTAGGTTCACATTTGCCCATGGGAAAGTGCAATGAATAATAAATAGGAAATGTTTGTCAAAAATAATTCGGTGTCATATTATGTACCGAGGGATAAAGAAAGGATTTCGGATTTCTTTCATTTGAAAACCGCTTCTCTGTCCCAACGCTATAAAACAAAATAAAAAACAAGTTATTAAAACAGCTTTTCTTTTCACAAGAGTAAGTTATTAAAACAGCTTGTCTTTTTACAGGAGATATATATGGCTATATTTACAAACTACGCCACTCTGTCATACAACGGTGGCACAACAACGTCAAACACCGTTACAGGTGAGATCATCGAAACTGTATCGGCAACAAAAACGGCTGTTCTTCCCGACTACACATCGGGTGACAGCGTTACATATGTAATTTCACTTTTAAACAGCGGTGCTGTTAATATATCGGGGCTTACCGTTACAGAC
Source organism: Eubacteriales bacterium (assembly GCA_045577455.1). GTDB lineage: Bacteria > Bacillota > Clostridia > Oscillospirales > CAG-382 > SIG653. Next base: position 39,521 of record JAZNIJ010000027.1, on the reverse strand, counting down.
GACCTTGGGGGTTATACCTCAGGCGGAACAACGGTTTATCCTCTTGACTACATTGACGGCTCGGTTAAATATTATGTAAACGGAGTTTTGCAGCCCGCCCCAACGGTAACAGCAGGCCCACCGCTTGCGATTAACGGTATCAGCGTTCCCGCAAACGGAAACGCAATTATTGTATACGAAGCGTCAGTAACGGATTTTGCACCCCTTGCAACCGCTTCAACAATAGTTAACACCGCAACCGTCACGGGCGCATCTCTTGCAACAGATGTAACTGCAACTGAAACCGTTACAGCGGAAAACAGAGCAGAGCTTACAATTAACAAATCCGTTAATCCAACCGTTATTTCAGAAAGCGGTCAGCTAAACTATGTTTTTGTTATTGAAAACTCAGGCAACACAGCAGCAACAGCGACAGATAATGCAATTCTTACAGATATTTTTGACCCTATTCTCTCCAACCTTACAGTTACCTTTAACGGTGTAACATGGGTTGAAGGCACCAACTACACATACAATGAAGCAACAGGTGAATTTGCTACGATTCAGGGACAGATAACAGTTCCTGCGGCAACATACACACAGAATCCTGACGGAAGCTACACAACAATTCCAGGGATTTCAACCCTCACCGTTTCGGGTATTATCTAAGGCAGTTAATTTACAAAGAAAAATCGACAATATAAAATCGTTTCATAAAATTTAAAATGTGCAAAATATCAGATGCTACATGCTGAACAGTTAAGTATAAAGAAGCAACCTACCTTTTGAATGACGGATTCAAAATGGTTTTATAAAGAGAATCAACATAAAGGAAATTTCGGTACTGTTGCTTTTGAGGCAACAGTGCCGAAAAACATATTTTGACAAGAAAAAACCTATTGTAAAATTTTTTAGCTTCAAAAAGTTTCTTATTGACAAATTTATAATTGGAGAGTATACTTAACATAGTGTATTTTGAAATTTGATGCACAATTTATCAATAAAGGGGTGAGACGGATGGATTCCGGAGGTAATAGCACAAGTTCCGCAGGCCGAAGTAGACGCTTTCCGAAAAGTATAACTGAATACATCCGTTGCCTTGATTGCTTAAAGCCATAATTTATTGTGCAGGTATCAGCGTTCAGACAATAATTTATTGTGAGTATATCAGAATTCAAGCCGTAATTTATTGTGGGGATATGGGTATTTAAGCCATATTACACTGATACAAGCATTGAATTAAAACGTATTTGGTTTCTTTTCGGCAAATAAGAGACCGTGGATTTTGTGGTTTTACCCTATTTTTTATTTCTTATGATTTAAAGGGGAAAACTATGGAAGAAAAAACAATGCTTCAAAAGGCACTTTCTCATTTTGAGGCGAAAGAATACGGTAAATTAAAGGAGCTTTTTGCTTCTTCAGAGCCGGCAGATATTGCCGATGTACTTTCTGAACTTGAAAAAAATCAATATGTTACTCTGTACAGACTACTTCCAAAAGATTTGGCAGCAGAGGTTTTTGTTGAAATGGATGCTGACGCACAGAAAAACCTTATTGATTCTTTTTCAGATGCCGAAATTACCGAAATGCTGGAAGAGCTGTTTTACGATGACACCGTTGACATTATAGAAGAAATGCCTGCCAATGTTGTTCAGCGTATATTTAAAAATGCGTTACCTGAAACGCGAAAAAAATTAAACGAGCTTTTGCGCTATCCTGAGTCAAGCGCCGGCTCAATTATGACAACAGAATATGTTAATTTAAAAATGGAGCTTACTGTTGAGATGGCACTTTCTCATATAAGAAGAGTTGCAACGCAGAAAGAGACCGTTTATACCTGTTTTGTTACGCAGAACAGAACACTTATGGGGATTGTTTCAGCCAAAGACCTGCTCATATCCCCTCTTGACAGAAAAATTGAAGATATTATGGAAACAAATGTTGTTTCCGTATACACAGAAGATGACCAGGAAGAAGTTGCCGCAAAGTTTTTGAAATATGACCTTCTTGCATTGCCTGTTGTTGACAGAGAAAACCGACTTGTTGGGATCATAACTGTTGACGATGCTATGTATATACAGAATTTAGAAGCAGAAGAAGACTTTGCAAAAATGAACGCCATAACTCCAGGCGACAAGCCGTATATCAAAACAGGCGTTTTTGAAATATGGAAAAAAAGAATTCCTTGGCTTCTCATCCTCACTCTGTCATCAACCTTTACGGGCTTGATAATATCATCATTTGAAACCGCACTTGCGGCACAGATTGCCCTTACTGCTTTTATTCCCATGCTTATGGGTGCAGGGGGAAATTCGGGAAGTCAATCATCGGTTGTTATTATAAGAAGCTTATCCCTTGGTGAGATTGAGTTTTCACATCTTGGAAAAATTATATGGAAAGAATTTCGTGTTTCCATATTGTGCGGAGCAGCTCTTGGAGCTGTGATGTTTATAAAAATACTATTGGTTGATAACCTTGCCTTTAAGAGCGACATAAATATGCTTACAGCATTCACAATTTGCTTCACTCTGTTTTTAACAGTTATCGTTGCAAAGGTTTTGGGATGTACCCTGCCCGTATTTGCAAAAAAAATCGGGTTTGACCCTGCTGTTATGGCAAGCCCAATGATAACAACCCTCGTTGATGCCGGCTCGCTTATTATTTATTTTTCCCTTGCAAAATTGCTTTTGGGGATTTAAATCAAAATTGAGGAAAAATTATGGAAAGTGATAACGAAAAACGCTTTGATATTTTTCTTATGAAGGATATAGAAAATACCCTTGAAGGAGTTTTCTCTTCAGGGGGTACAATAACGGTTTATCCAAAGGGAACGAGTATGCTCCCCACCCTAAAAGAGGAGCGAGACAGCGTTGAGCTTTCCTCAGTTTCCAAAATTATCCCAAAGGGAATTTATCTGTATAAACGCCCTAACGGAGAATTTGCCCTTCATCGTTTATTAAGAGTTGAAAGTGATTTTCTTATATTCTGCGGAGACAACCAACTTGTTCTTGAAAGGGTTGAAAAAAAACAGCTTTTAGCGTATGTTAGCCGTATATATCACGGTGAAAAGGAAGTGAGCCGAAAGCTCTCATACAGAGCATTTGTGTTCATCAATTCCATATGGGTTTTCAGGAGAATTGGCGTAAAATGGAGAAAACTGAAAAAAAGATTTTCTTAAAACGAATGAATAAAATAAAGTCAACAACTTTAATACTTGCAGTTCTGTCTGTTTTATGTTCGTTATTTCTTCTTTGGAACGCTTCACGAACAGCCGAACAGTCTAATGCAATAAGTGATGTCATTACAAATTCCATAAGAGACAATATTGAACAAGGTGAAACTGTGCCACCAATATTTGACGGCACGGATGCAATCAGGAATCCATCTGCAGATTCTAATTCCGATAAGCAAGAAATAAGTGTGAACACATATTATCTCAGCATATTTGTGAGAAAAAGCGCACATCTTCTTGGTTATACGGGGCTTGCGTTTTTTATTACCTTAACATTACTTTCCCACGGATCGAAAAAGGATTTTTCTTTTTTCATTGGTATTCTATTCGGCATGTTCAACGCCATTATCGATGAAACGATTCAGAGCTTCACATTTGGCAGAACGGGGAAAGTTTCTGATGTTATGATAGATACCTGCGGATGCGTTATGGGCGCTTTTTTTGCTATTCTTCTCATTATTGCAATTCTAACGGTGGTTAAGCTGAAAAATAGGGTTAAGGATATGAGGCAATAATGGGAAATCTGTTCCTAAATAAGCCGTTTTTCAATAAAATTGATTTTTAATTGAAAATATGACAGCCAAATAACGGTAAAAAAACAAATTTTTTTCAAAAAACGATTGATTTTATTGTTATGATGTGATATAATCCTTTAGAATGTGTAGTTTTCTGTCTTTTAAAGGTTTAATTTGCTTTTTAAATATGAAAATGAAAATATAAAAACAAAAGAAAGGAATTTTCTACTATGAACGTATTAAAAGGCGCTTGCGTTATCGGACAGTCCGGTGGACCAACATCCGTTATTAACGCTTCTGCTTACGGAGCGATTATCACTGCTCTCAAAAACGAAAATATAACGGAGGTTTACGGAGCACTCAACGGTATCAAGGGTATCCTCGATGAAAACTTCATCGATATGTCCAAAGAAGACCCAGATGAACTCGCTCTTATGAAATATACTCCCTCCTCTGCTTTAGGTTCTTGCCGCTACAAGCTCAAGGATGTTAAAGTTGATGATACAGATTACAAACGTATTCTTGAAGTTTTCAAGAAATACAACATCCGTTACTTCTTCTATAATGGCGGAAACGATTCCATGGACACATGTAACAAAGTTTCCAAATTTATGCTTGAAAACGGTTACGAATGCAGAGTTATGGGTATTCCCAAGACTATCGACAATGACCTTGACAAGACAGACCACTGCCCAGGTTACGCCTCCGCTGCAAAATATATTGCAACATCCATGATGGAAATATACAGAGACTCCACAGTTTATGACTACGGTCAGATTACTGTTGTTGAAATTATGGGTAGAAACGCTGGCTGGCTCACTGCTGCTGCATCTCTTGCATCTACAAAGGGTCAGGGTCCTGATTTGGTTTACCTCCCAGAAAAATCTTTCTGCATAAGCCACTTCCTTAAAGAAGTTGAAGAAGTTTACAACAAGAAGGGCAAATGTCTTATCGCTGTTTCTGAAGGCGTTAAGAACCGCAAGGGCAAGCTCATTTCCGCAACAGGAAAAGTTGACTCCTTCGGTCATGCACAGCTTGGTGGTCTCGCTTCCATTCTTGCAGGAAAAATTTCCAAGAAACTCAATGTTAAAGTTCGTGCAATCGAGCTTAGTCTTCTCCAGCGTTGCGCAGCACACTGTGCTTCCAAAACTGACATTGAAGAGAGCTTTGCAGCAGGTAAAGCAGCTGTTGAAAACGCAGTTGCAGGTGTTACCGATAAGATGGTTGGCTACAAGAGACGCTATGTAAACGGCGAATACAGATGCCAGATTAAGCTCTTTGACCTTACCGATGTTGCTAACACAGAAAAGAAAGTTCCCCTTTCTTGGATTAACAAAGACAATACAGGTATGAGCGACAAATTCATCAAATACGCTCTTCCACTTATCGCTGGCGAAACCGACCTTCCAAAAGAAGACGGACTCCCAAGATTTGTTAACCTTAAAAAGGTTCTCGTTAAGAAATAATTTTAATTTCTAACTCGGATATATTGGAGGAAGGAGACCCCTTCCTCCGTATCCGCTTTATAATTTTTCAATTCACAGACAGAACACAAAGCACAAATTTAAAAAGGACAGTTTCAAAATGAAAAGAATCGCCTTCGCAAACCAAAAGGGCGGAGTTGGAAAAACAACCTCTGCTGTTAATACTGCTGCTTTTCTTGCACGAAACGGGAAACGAGTTTTACTTGTGGATTCAGACCCTCAAGGCAACGCATCTTCGGGCTTAGGTATTGAAAAGAAAGGTACGTCTGCCACCGTTTATGATATTTTGATTAACGGAACAGAGCCGGAAAAAGCAGTTATACAAACTGAATATAAAAATCTGCATATAATTCCATCGGGAATGGATTTGGTTGGCGCAGAATTAGAGCTTATAGACGAAGCGAGGCGTGAATTTAAACTTAAGGATGCTCTCGATAAGTTAGACCCTAACTATGATGTTGTTATTATAGACTGTCCTCCATCCTTAGGACTTGTTACTATTAACTGTTTAACTGCCGCAGAGGGTGTTATTATCCCATTGCTTTGCGAGTTTTATTCACTTGAAGGATTATCACAGTTAACTAACACAATAAGTCATATAAATAAACTTTATAACAATCGTCTTATACTTTTTGGTGTTCTGATAAATATGTATGACGGTAGACTTAACCTCACCCATCAGGTTATGAATGAGATTAAAAAATATTTCTCAGACAAGCTGTTTAAAACGCCCATACCACGAAATGTTAAATTAAGCGAAGCACCTTCTTTTGGTATGCCAATTTCGGAATATGACAGATATTCCAAGGGTGCAATAGCTTACGAAGCGTTTACAAAAGAGCTTATCGAGAGGATGAAAAAATATTGATAAACACGAAAGGATGTTACACTAATGGCTAAAAAAGGGTTAGGGCGTGGACTTGATGCCCTGTTGTCTGACAATTCAACAGAAATTTTCGGCGGCAACGATAATACCGATAAATTGGTAACATTGCGTGTTTCCGAATTAGAGCCAGGGGCTTCTCAGGCAAGAAAAAAATTTGATCAAGTATTGCTCACCGAGCTTGCTCAATCCATATCAAGGCATGGAATTATTCAGCCACTTGTTGTAAGAAAGAAAACAAACGGATTTTATGAGATTATAGCAGGCGAAAGAAGATGGCGTGCCTGTAAAATGGCAGGGGTTATGGAAGTTCCCGTTATCATTATGGATGTTGAAGATATGGCGGCGGCGGAAATTTCCCTTATTGAAAACCTTCAAAGAGAAAATCTTAACCCCGTTGAAGAAGCCAACGGATATAAAGCGTTAATTGAAATGTATAACCTCACCCAAGAGGATGCAGCCGCAAAGGTTGGAAAATCCCGCGCTCAGGTTGCAAACATTTTAAGAATTTTAAAGCTCCCCGAAAATGTTTTATCATTAGTTGAAGAAGGTGTTCTCACCTATGGTCATGCGAGAGCTTTGCTTTCTGTTTCTGATAAATTTGACAGCGATTTCGTTATGGAATGTGCAACATACATAATTAAAAATGACCTTTCCGTTAGAGAAACAGAAAAATATGTTAAAACCGTTCTTTCTGCATCAAAACCCGCAGATAAAGCAAATGATGTTGAAAAAAGCTATTACCGTCAGCTTGAGAAAAAAATCAGTGCAAATTTAGGCAGAGTTGTTTCCATAAAACTCTCATCAGACGGAAAAGGAGCTTTGAAACTCAACTATTCAAGTACAGACGATTTGGAAAATCTCCTTCGCACACTTTGCGGAAACGACTTTTTTGATACAGAACAGTAAACCTTTTGCTAATAATATTAGTAATCACAGTTAATATATTTTTCGGAAAACTTGTTCAACAAGATTAGTCTTTTTAGAAAACAACTTTAAGTAACAGATAGCCGACTTTTACAAAAAAGCATTTTTGAAAGGTAGAACAAAAATGATTAAATATTCGCTTTCCATTTCGGTTAACAAAGAAAATCTATTTTATGTTATGATATGTTTAATCATTGGTGTTATGTTCGCTTCTATATATACCATTTTCATAAAGAAAATAAGAGGCGAATTTATTATGGCTTTGATTGATGCAGGAGCATTTGACGAAGAATCATCAAAAACCCCATCGGAGCTTGGAATAAGAATTGGAAACTTCAGAAAGCTGTTTCTGAAAAAAAGCTCTGCTTTTTCACCAGATTTTTTTATTGTTAACAGTGATACTCCACGATACTATGTAAAAGAAGACTCCATAGATAAACTCACATCGAAATATGGTAATTCCGGAATAACAATTATTCAGCTATTCCTTACATTGGTTGCCCTTTTTGCAATAGCATTGGTTATGGTTACAGCTGTTCCGGAAATTTTGAATATGTTTAATTTTTAGCACAAAGAGGAGCTACGATGGCAAACAAAAAAACAAAATCCATTGCTTTGATTTCCTTGATTTTAGCTATAGTTTTAATATTAACCGCTATTATTGTTATTTTGATCAAGGGTTACAGATTCACAACATATGATGACGGAGCAAGGTTTGTTGGCTCAGTTAAAAGCGGTCAACCCTATTCTGGAAAAGTTAAATATAAAAATGGAATGACGGCTATTTTAGAGTATAGTCAATCCAAAATCGCATACTCAAATGGGGACGTATACATTGGAGAAATTGACATTATATACCGCAACGGCAAGGGTACGCTTACTTATGCAACCACCAAGGACAAATACGAAGGAGAATTCAAAGACGACCTTATTTCTGGATTTGGAAAATATACCTACTCCGATGGTTCATATTTTGAAGGAAATTTTGTTAATGGGGTTAAACAGGGATACGGAAAATTTGTTGTTGTTAAAGACGGTGTCCCAACAGGCGAACAATTTTCAGGTCAATATGTTAACGATATGCTAAACGGTCAGGGAGAATATGTTTCAGCAGACGGAAGCTACTCATATATCGGTAATTTTGTTAACGATGTTCAAAACGGAAGCGGAAAATGCACATATGCCAACGGAGACACATATATCGGTGATTTTCTTAATAATCAAAGACACGGATACGGTGTTTACACTTGGGTCAACGGTGAAAGTTATGCAGGAAGCTTCATTAACAATGTTAGAGACACAAGAACTCTTGATAAAAACGGAAACTATGCCCTTGATGAAGAAGGCAACTATATTCACGGTGAAAAAGCAACCTTCAAATATAAAGATGGAAAAACATATGTAGGATATTTTGAAGACGGCTTGATTAAAATTGTTGAAGAATAAAATGGAAAAAACAAAACATATTTCATATAAAATTTCAGTTGCAACAAAAAAACATACCTCTATTTTTTCGTTTATAAGCGGATTATTATTTGCCATCCCTTTTATTTGGGGGTGGCTTTTCCCATTCATTTTTTTATCACTAATTCTTTTTTTCTATACTCTGAGGCAGAGAGAAAAAAATGGACATTTTAAGCCGTTTTTTCTTTTTTTCTTGGGTATTTATACAATAGTTTATACACTGTTTTTCAAACTGTATCCCTTTGAAGGGTTTGACTTTCCCAATGCCATCGGTATTATTATAGTTATTTTTGCTTGGATTTTTTCTTCTATAACCCATTCTGTTATGGGGGGTGCAATTTTAGGGTTATCAAAGCATTTTAAAAGCAAAAATATAAAATTTGCCCTTTGTACTTCTGCCCTTTGGGTTATTTACGAATGGACGCTTTCTCTCGGCGAGCTTGCTTTTCCATGGGTGAATGTTTCCATAGGTCTTATTAAATTCTTGCCATTCTTACAAACTGCATCTCTTTTTGGGAATGGGTTTATTACCTTTATAACCGTTTTTTCCTGTTGCCTTATTGGTATTTATATTTTTGAGATAACAAAAGAAAACAACGCCACAAATAAAACTACTTCCGACAAAAAAGCCAACCACGATATAAACAGAGAAACCACCTATACAGAAACAAAAATCATACCCGTTACAGACAAAGAAAACAAAAAGAAAATCAGCTCACTTATTAAAATTTCTTCGTTGGTGCTTGCGTTTAACCTTATTGCAGGAACAACTCTCTATTTTATTCCCGAAAACAAAGAAGAAGAAAAAACGGTTTGTATAGTTCAAGGAAATATTTCCATGGGAGATAAGTGGGATTCTGCAAACCTTGTTTCAATTGTTGAGCAACACAAGGAGCTTATAGTTTCACATCTTAATAAACAGAGTTTTGATGTTGTTCTTCTTGCCGAAACGGTTTTTCCTGCAGTTTACACAGAAAATGGACTTATTTATAAAACTCTTTCTAAAATTGCAAAAGAATATAATACAACTATTATCTTTGGCGTTATAATTTCGTCAGAAAACGAGAAAAAATATAACGCAATGATAGCAATATACCCAGACGGAACAGTTTCAGACCCATATTATAAACAACGACTTGTTCCTTTTGGAGAAAAAAATCCCGATATTCCAATAATAAAATCATTGCCAATTCTTAAGAACCTCAATATTTCCGCTTCGTTTGTTCCTGGTAATGAATGTAAAAACATTGTGTCTTTTGACGGAACAGTTTTCTCTCCAATTGTTTGTTACGATTCTGTTTTTCCCCAATATGCAAGGCAAAATGTTTTAAACGGAGCTGAAATACTTGCTGTTTCAACAAATGACTCTTGGTATAAAGACGGTGTTGCAGTTGTTCATCACCAAAGCCAAAGTGCAATAAGAGCTATAGAAACAGGGAGATATGTTATAAGAGCCGCAAACACAGGAATTTCCTGCATTATTGATTCAAAGGGTAATATTTTGGCAGAATGTGGAATTATGACAGAGGATGTCCTTTGCGGTAAGGCATATACTTCAAACAGCAAAACTCTTTATGTTATTTTAGGCAATACAACTTTATACTTTTCATTTGGAATAATTATAGCTTTTTTCTTTGCTGAAATTCTTTCCCGTATAATTAACAAACGGAAAAGCAGATAAAATGCCTCTTTGAAAAATCATGTTTATTTTAATTTCGGGAAAAGTGATTTATTCCAACTATAAAAAGGGGTTTTTCTTGATTGCAAAAACAACATCCAAAAAAACAAAAAATTGATTAAAACATCACCTTACTGTGGATAATACAGTGAGGTGATTTTTTATGACAGAAGTTTTCTTTAAAAACATATTAAAAGCAAAAAAAGCAATTGATAGCTCATACAAAAAAACTCTGACAGACAGACGCTACTTTGAAAGTGGATTTATCTGGATTTATGATAATTACCACATTTTATCTGAAAGTTATAACAATTTCAGATTTTCGCCCCTTGGCAAAGAAAAAGAAACGCCATTATTATTTGGTTATACCTATAACTATCTGTCAGAAAACAATTTTGAAACAACTGAAGACGAATTTACAGATTTTTTATTGAAATATGGTGAAAACCATTACCTGACATACAACCAACTTTTTTCTCTTTCAGCTCTTGTTTGCGGGGTTTGTATTTATGAAATCGGTAGAATTTGCCTTCTTTCCGAAGGTAATAATGACTATTCTTCTGAAATATACAAAATAGAAAATGCAATTTCCCTTTTGAGAGAAAAGGACACATGGGATTTTGAAAAAATATTTTCCCATGTTTCCAAAACAGACAGCATTTTATCAAAATTTGAGCGCACCTTTCCCATTATGGACAGCAGCACAAAAAACAAATACAGAGAAACTCTTTCATCATTTTGTCAAAGTCAGAAAATGGAAGAAAGAGAAGGTGCAGAGCTTTTAAAAACATACTGCTTAGAAAACAATTTGTCTGCAAGTGAAATATTGATGAAGGGAGACAGAAAAAGCGCAACGCTGTTTACAGCAATTTCCTCACTTTTTACCGTATGTCTCACAGCTATTGCAGTATTTTTTTTAGGGACAATAGGCGCTTTGCTCTCTATCCCATCATTGCTAACAACCGCATTCGCCCTCTCTGACCTTTTAATGTCATCATCGGAAAAACAATCACCCTGCCCTGCGCTAAAACTAAAAACAATTCCGTGTGAAGGCAAAACAGCAGTTGTTATTTCTACAATTTTAATTGACAAAGCGGAAAACAAAAAAATTGCAAGTAATTTAGAAAGATACTATCTTTTAAACCGTGATGATAATATTTTCTTCACCGTACTTGCAGATTTTCCAACTTCGCAAAACACTATGCCTTCGGATAGCGAAAAAGAGATAATGAATGACCTGTTTTCTCACATAGCTATGCTTAATAAAAAATATCAAAACCGTTTTTCAGCTATGGCAAGAAACAGAAAGCGCTATGAGGAAGAAAACATTTGTTTCGGTGAAGAACGAAAAATGGGTGCTATAACTTCGCTTGTTTATTTCATAACCGAAAAGGACAAAAGTCGATTTGATTACAAAGAGGGAAATACTGAAAATTTATATGAAACAAAATTTTTGTTTCTTCTCGACAGTGATACAGGTATTGGATTTTCTTCTGTCAAATCGGCAGTTTCCTGTGCCTTACACCCTGTTAATATTCCCGTTGTTGAAAATGGCAGAGTTATAAAGGGGTATGGTGTTTTTCAGCCGTCGGTTAAATTTGAGCTGATACATGAGAAAAAAACCGATTTTGAGGGATTCATTTCCGGTTCGGGTGGAATTGACAATTATGAAAGTGCTTCTTATGAGCGTTTTCAATCTGTTTTTGGAAGTGGAGTTTTTTGCGGAAAAGGTCTTGTTAATGTAAATCTTTACAAAGAAATGGTAATTCAGTCAATGCCAAAAGGCAAAATACTGAGCCACGATATGCCCGAAGGAAATTTACTGAGATGTCGGCTTGTTTCAGAGATAACAACAACGGATAACGCACCAACAAACCCAATTTCTTATTTCTCAAGGCAACACCGCTGGATAAGAGGTGATGTTCAAAATCTCATTTTTGTAACCCAAAAGCATCTTAGAGAAAAGATGTCTCCTTTTTCCGTTTTCAAAATTCTCAACAATATTTTAAGGCATATAACCCCTCTTGCTTCTTTCATGCTTTTAATCCTTTCTGCTCTCGGTATTATTGGAAATTTTCCAAAAACTGTTATATTTTCAACGCTCTACCTTACCCTTCCATTTGCTTCCGTTATTGTTTTTGCTCCATTCAGGGCATATAACAAAACTGTTGTTTTAGGCAGAAGGTTTTATTCTGAAGTTACAGGGGTATATTTTTCAAACCTTCTCCGTTTTATATATGAAATTGCAACATTGCCATATAACGCATATGTGAGCTTAAACGCTTTCTCAAAAAGTATTTGGAGAATGGTATTTTCAAAAAAGAAGCTCTTGGAATGGAAAACATTTGAGATTTCGGAAAAAACAACATCTAAAACTATATTAGGGTATCTTTCCGCTTTCCTGATAAATATACTTTCTGGTTCAGTATTGGTTTTAGCAAGCGTTCTGTTTACCAATATAGCAACAAAATTGCTTCTGTTTATGTTTGGGCTTATATGGATGTTAACCCCATTTGCATTATATCTTTTATCAAAACCAAAAGAAAGAACAGAACGCATATCCCAAAAAGAAAAAGAAACACTTTTTTATTATTCTGAAAAAATATGGGGATTTTTCAAGGATTATGTTGACGCAAGAACAAACTATCTTCCTCCCGACAATGTACAAACCGCGCCAACAGATGCAGTTGCAATGAGAACCTCTCCAACCAATATAGGGCTTTATCTCCTCTCCTGCCTTTCTGCAAGTGATTTTGGCTTTTTAACCAAGGATGAGCTAACAAATCGCATTGACAAAACTTTGTTATCTATAGAAAAGCTGGAAAAGTGGAACGGTCATTTGTTTAATTGGTATGAGCTTAAGCATTTGAGCACAATTGGAGAAAGATTTGTTTCAACGGTTGACAGCGGAAACTTCATAACCTCCCTTGTTGCACTTAGAGAAGGTCTTGAAGAAAAAGAAATTTTCCTTTTTACCCAAAGAATAAACCATATTATCAACAGCACGGATTTTTCTGTTCTTTACAACAAAAAGAAAAAGCTGTTTTCCATCGGTATGCATACAGACGAAAACAGAATGGAAAAAAACTGCTATGACCTTTTTATGAGCGAAGCAAGAACAACCAGCTATTTTGCAGTTGCAAAAGGCAATGTTCCGTATAGCCATTGGAAGTCTCTCGGACGAACAATAATATCAAACAAACGTTTTATGGGGCTTGCTTCCTGGTCTGGAACGATGTTTGAATATTTTATGCCTGTGTTGCTTTTACCTCTTTACAAAAATTCATTTTCATACGAAGCGTTATCATTTGCTTTTCACGAGCAGAAAAAACTATCAGCAATGGGAATATGGGGTATATCAGAAAGCGGTTTTTATGCCTTTGACAGCTCTCTGAATTATCAATACAAGGCACATGGAATCCCTTCCCTCTCCCTTAAGCGATACGCCAAAGATGAGCTTGTTTTTTCTCCATATTCTGCTTTTTTAACCCTTTGCATAAACAGAAAAATCTCCATTTCCAACCTTGAAAAGTTAAAGAAAATTGGTGTTTGGGGCAATTACGGATTTTACGAAGCAGTTGACCTTAATGCAGAAAAAGCAATAGTTAAAAGCTACATGGCTCACCACATGGGAATGAGTATTATTGCCTGTGCAAACTCTTGTTTTGACAATATTTTTGTAAAGCGATTTATGTCGGACAAAGAGATGAGTTCCGCAAATGGGCTTTTGAAAGAAAAAATCCCAACCAATGCCCCTGTTTTTGAAAACCCAAGCTCCAAAACAGCTATAACTAAAGCAAAACTTTTTAACGGTGTTACCTATATGCCGTCAATAGATTCTCCGGAAACAGCAGTTGTTTCATCGGGAAATCTCAATATGATAATTTCAGATTGTGGAACGGTTCAGCTCCTCTACAGAGGTATACCAATTAACGAAGCGTATTTTGAAATTGGAAAAATTACTCATTCCCTATCGGTTGGTTTCATTGACAGTGAAGGGGAAACAAAATATATTGCCCCTCTCCTTTCCCAATGCTTTGATAAATGCACATTTGAGTTTGGAATGGATTATTCTTCTCATATAATTTCAGGAAAAGATTTTGCTTCAAGCGTAAACTATTATCTTTCAAACACAAACGATTGTTTCATAATTGAAACAAGGGGAAACATCAAACGAAAGCTCTCTCCGTTTATCGTTTTTGAACCCCAGATGGCAAAAGACAGTTATTATTATTCTGCAAAGTCATTCTCGTGCATGAAAACAAAGGTTGAGTTTGATGAAAACTGCCTTTTTATAACATCTGAGAATGTTCCTTTTACAGTTTGCGTCTGCTGTAGTGGAAAAATTTCAAATTACCTCACATCAAGGGATTCGTTGGAGGTAAACGATCTTTTCTGTCATTTGGAAAATGGGGAAAATATCCCATCGGTTTATCCCCTTTGTTATTTAAGGGCAGTGGAAACCTCGGGAGGATGTTGCAAATTCTATATAGGTGTTGGTAAAACCAAGGAGCAAAGCAAAAAAGCTGTTCAAAAGGAAATGCAAAGAAACACCTCCAAAATTAAAAATTCTTCCATGGTAAATCCCGTTTTGCTTGGAAAAATCGCTTCCCGAATTATTTTCAACAAACCAATATACTCAAATAACGGTTTTGTTTTTGCCCGTGAGGAGCTATGGAAAAAAGGTGTAAGCGGTGATTTCCCTATTTATGCTCTATATATTAAAGATTTTCACACAGGGGAGCTTGAAGAACATCTGAGGGTTTATAATGCTTTGTATCAAGGATATTTAAAATATGATTTGTTTTTGTTTTACGATGAAGAAGATTTATACTTTGGAAAAACTAAGCAAACGCTGAATAATATTATATCCCTATGCAAATGCGACAGCTTTAAGGACAAGTCACCCGGAATTCACCTTTTTCCATCCAAGGAGCTTTTTGCGATTAAAGATACCTTTTGTGCATTTGAAACAGTTTCAAATAAATTTCATACAGATGAAAAACCAGATACTATTTTACCATTGCTTCCTGAAAGAAAAAAAGAAACTATTTCAGTTTGCGATGATAAAACTGAAACAAGAAAAGATAGCAATAATTTTATAGAAATAAAAGAAAACGGCTTTGTTTTTCAAAAAGACCTTATAAAAAAGAGAAAACCATATTCATATGTTTTATCGGGTAAGAATTTTGGAAGCGTTGTTACTGATTCATCCTTGGGATTTACTTTTTCCGAAAACTCACGGCTTTGCAAAATCACCCTTTACGATGAATCTCCCAACGCTATCTCAGGAGAAAAGCTCTTTGCCTATTACGAAAACAAGCTATACGATTTATGTTATGAAAGCAAAACATTCACTTGTAAAAACGGTGTTGCAAATTATAAGGGCAGCTTTTTGGATGTTGAATTTTCTGTTACTGTTTTTGTTTCACCAAGCGAAAAAAGGAAGTATATTTCAGTTAGTTTTTCAAAAGAAAATATTTCCTGCTGTTACTCTTTCATTCCGTTTCTCGGTGAAGCTATAGGACAGGGATGCAAAATTCAGTTGAGAAAAACAACAGAAAAACGAGATAGCGTTGCTCTGTTTTACAATATGCTGAATATGAACCTTAAAAACACATTCGGGTATTGCATTGCCAAGGGAAACAGCGATATAATTTCAATACCAACAACATTTGGAAATGAAATTACTCTTTTTTCGTGTGGAAGCGAATGTATTTTCGTTTTAGGAGAAAAAACCGTTGAAAATGGCATATGCTCTAATGAGGAATTTGAAAATGGTTGTGGTAAGAAAAACGCAGAAAATTCTGTTGTTTTTTCAGAAGAATATCTGTCAGAGTTTTCTCAAACAGTTTTAAAAGAAATAACATTTGAAAACGCAGAAAAACAGAGAAAAGAACAGGGATTTTTTTCAGAATCCTTTATACCAAATCTGAAATTCAAAACGGAATTTGATGAATTGGATAAATTGTTCCCTTTCCTGTTTTATCAAACGGCCGCATCTCGTTTTTATGCAAAAACGGGATTTTATCAAAACGGAGGAGCGTTTGGGTTCAGAGACCAGCTTCAGGATTGTCTTTCACTTGTATATTCAAGAAGGACAGATGTGAGAAAGCATATTCTTAATTGTGCATCACATCAATATAAAGATGGGTCTGTTATGCATTGGTGGCACGAAATAAAGGGAGAACATTTTGGAATAAGAACAACATGCTCCGACGATTATTTATACCTTCCCCTTGTTTGTGCCAAATATATAAAGTTAACGGGAGATAGCGCAATACTTTTGGAAGAAGCTCCTTTTGTGGATTCGCCCCCACTGGGTGAGCTTAACGAAAGATACGAAAAGGGTGTTTTCACCAAGGATAGCGCAACACTTTATCACCACTGCATATTAGCCCTTAAAAGGGGTTTTGAAAACTGCAAAAACGGTATCCCTCTCATGGGGTGTTGTGATTGGAATGACGGTTTCTCCCAAATGGGCATAAAGGGAGAAGGTATAAGCATATTTACAGCGTGGCTTCTCATTTTGGCAACAAAATCATTTGCACCATATATGCAAAATGAACCCTTGATTTCCAACAATGAAAATACGGCTTTATCCCGTGATGAAGACGAACCCTATTTTTCCAATAATGAAAATGTACCTTTATCCTATGGCAAAAACAAACCCGCAATTTCCAATAATATGCCTTTATCCAACTGCGATAACATCAAAGAGAAATACTCAAAAGAGTGGTTTCTTTGTAAAGCGTCTCAAATGGGTGAATTGATAGAAAACGAATACTTTATAAATGGGCAATATGTAAGATGTGTTTCTGACGATGGCACATATTTTGGAATTGGAGAAACAAAAGCATGTGCAACAGATATTCTATGTCAGGCATTTGCTGTTTTTGCAGGAAAAAACAAAAAAAGGGCAAAGGAAGCGTTGCTCATTGCCTTTGAGAAGCTGTACGACAAAGGAACAGAAACATTGAAGCTGTTTTACCCACCATTTGGAAAAGAAACAGAAAACGGTGGTTATATTAACCTTTATCCACATTCCGTCAGAGAAAACGGAGGTCAATATACCCACGCTGCAGTATGGACAGCAATTGCACTTATACAATGCGGAGAGGGAGAATTGGGACTTAAACTGCTTTCAAAAATAAATCCGATTTCAAGATGCAAAACGGTTGAAAAAGCAGAAAAATACAAAAATGAACCCTATGTACTTTCTGCCGACATTTATTCTGATGAATTTGGGGGCAGAGGTGGCTGGAGCTGGTATACAGGTGCGGCCTCTTGGTATTCTGTTGCAATTATAGAATATGTTTTAGGGCTTAAATTTTCAGGAAGTACCCTTTCAAACGGAACGGAAAAGTATTTGGGAGAATTCAAATCTGTTGAGATAAAGCCCCTTATACCATACACCGCAAAATTGCAGTTTGGAGATTATTCTCTCACTGTTATTGCAAAAAAAGGTATTCCTTCCGTTAAAGCAGACGGAGTTGCAACCTTATTTCCCTATATAATTCCACCGAGAGACAGCGTCATTGAGGTTTACTTTGAATAATAAATTTATTTATAATGTGGTATTATATCAATAAACCATATAACGCTGAAAAAACAGGAATTATTTCTTCTTAATAATGCTAAAAATTGTTTAAATGTATTGAAATTCCTTTCAAAATGTGGTATACTGTCAGTTAATGTAATATGTGTAATTGTATGCATAGGGAGTATGTAAAAAATTCCACTTTCTTCGGTGTTAATTCCCCGAAAAACGCATTGAAATACAAAATTAAATCAATGGCTGTAATACTATATTTTAAAAAGGAATTTCACATTTAAACAGTGAAAAGAATAATAATATGAAAACCTTCACTCTTAACCTTAAAGATTATTTTGAACTTGAATCATCATCCAACCCAACCCTTTCCTGCTATTTGCTTAGTCCAAATAAAGAAACCGACCCAAACAGAAAGCATCCTTCCGTTCTTGTTATGCCCGGTGGTGGATATGGTATGGTTTCCCAAAGAGAGAGTGAACCGATTGCACTTCATTATGCAACATTGGGTTTTAACACATTTGTTTTGGATTACAGCGTTGCACCTGTGAGATACCCCGAACAGCTTCTTGAAGCATCGGTAGCTATGGCTCTTATCAGAAGAAACAGCGACGAATGGTTTACAGATGTTGATAAAATTGCGGTTATTGGCTTTTCTGCAGGTGGTCATCTTGCCGGCTGTCTTGCAACAATGTGGGATGAGGACGGTGTTGCGCAAAAGTTAGGAATTGAAAAAGATTACAACAGACCAAACGCCGCTATTCTTTGTTACCCTGTTATTACATCGGATAGCAGATATTGGCATCACGGTTCTTTCTCAAATCTTTTGGGAGAAAACGAAAACGAAGAAAATTTAAACCGTCTCTCAATTGAAAAAAGAGTTACGGAAAAAACTCCGCCTATATTTCTCTGGCACACAGCAAACGATGACTGTGTTCCTGTTATGAATTCAATTCTCATGGCAAAATCATTATCTGAAAACAAAGTTCCCTTTGAGCTTCATATTTTCCCATCAGGGTGCCACGGACTTGCAAACTGTAACATAACAACGGCAATCTCAAGGGAGGCACACTGGCAAATTAACCCATACTGTGAAAGATGGGTTGAAATGAGCAAAAAATGGCTCACCGATATTTGCAATTTTTAATTGTAATATTTAAAAATAAAAAACCACATAATATATCAATTAGCTTTTACGGAAAATAAGAATTATATGGCACACTATTTATCTTAAAAGATGAAAATAACAACTCTTTGTTATCTTCAAAGATGAAAACCATATATTAACTTTTTTGTCTCTGAGTAAAGAAAGGCATATTATGAAAATAACTTTTTTAGGTGCTGCCCACGAGGTAACAGGGTCATGCACTCTTATTGAAGCAAACGGAAAAAAGATTCTTATTGATTGCGGAATGGAGCAAGGCGCAGACACATACGAAAACATTTCTTTACCTTTTGCTCCATCTCAGCTTGATTGCGTTTTTCTAACTCACGCCCATATCGACCATTCGGGAAAGTTACCCTATCTTACAGCCAACGGCTACAAGGGAGAAATATACGCAACAACGGCAACTATGCAGCTTTGCCGCATTATGCTTCTGGACTCTGCCCATATTCAGGAAACGGAAGCAATCTGGAGAAACAGAAAGGCAAAACGCTCGGGAGCAGAAGAATATGTTCCCCTATACAACCAAGACAATGTTAACGCCTGTTTAGAGCAGTTTGTTCCTTGCAGTTATAACACAGAATACGATATTCTTGATTTTATAAAAGTTAAATTTATAGATGCAGGTCATCTGCTCGGTTCGGCAAGCATTCTGCTTTCCGTAACAGAAAATGATGTTACAAAGGATATACTTTTTTCAGGTGATGTGGGAAATATTTCACGCCCACTTATAAAAGACCCTGTTAAGCCCGAAAAGGCAGATATTGTTATAGTTGAATCAACATACGGAGACAGAGTTCATGGTGAACGCGAGGATTATTTATCACAGCTCAGAAGAATAATAAACGAAACCACAAGCAAAGGTGGAAATGTTGTTATTCCCTCTTTTGCAATTGGAAGAACACAAGAGCTTTTATACCTTATTCATCAGCTCAAAGAAGGTAAAATGATAGATGAGGGCATACCCGTTTATGTAGACAGCCCTCTTTCCGTTGAAGCAACGAGAATATATTCCGATGATATGATAGAATATTATGACGAAGAAACTCTTGCATATATCAGAAACGGAGTTAATATTCTCAATTTTAAAAATCTCAACCTTTCTGTAACAAGCCAGGATTCTGTTGCAATAAACAATGACCCACTGCCTAAAATTATTATTTCATCAAGCGGAATGTGTGAAGCAGGAAGAATAAGGCATCATCTGAAACATAACCTTTGGAGACGGGAATGTACAATTTTGTTTGTTGGATATCAATCCGTTGGAACTCTTGGAAGAATTATCCTTGACGGCGCACCTCGTGTTACAATTATGGGTGAAGAAATTGCCGTTAAAGCCAACATTGAAAAAATGGACGGTATAAGCGGTCATGCCGATATGAATATGCTTCTTGATTGGCTTAAAAACCTTAAAACATCCCCTGAAATGGTTTTCGTTAACCATGGTAACGATGGTGTTTGCGATGAATTTGCAGAAAAAATTCGTAAAAAGTTAGATATGCCATCAGTTGCTCCATATAACGGTGGAGAATATGACCTTCTCACAATGAGGTGTCTTGAAAAAGGTAACACAGCTAAAATTGTTAAAACTCTGTCTGTTCCAAAAGGAAAAGCAACAACAACTGCTTATGACCGTTTGCTTGCGGCAATGCGTCGGCTTATTGCAATCGTTGAAAGAAAACGCCATGCAAAAAGCAAGGAAATCGGAAAGCTGACATCACAAATAAACGACCTCTGTAAAAAATGGGATAAATAACTATTTGCCCTGTTTATATAAACTCTTCTGTGAAACATTGTTTTATGCGATTTAAACCTTGCATACTAAACATCATTAAGGTTATTTTAAAGGATTTGGTATTTAATTATGAAAAGATACATCTTCCCCCTATTGTTTGTTGTTATTGCCCTCAATCTATTTTCTCTTTTTGCTTTCTCTGAAGAAGCAACTGAACAGGTGTCAGATGCACCACAATCGGGACAAACCGATACTTCTTCCAACGAAACAGAAGAAAGCACCCCACCTGCCACAATGTATACAATTTCATACGGCAAGGGGCTTTACCTGACATATAACGGAAAAGAACCAAACAATTTTATAAAGGGTACTCCCCCTGAATCTCAAACTGTTCCCAAAGGCGGAAGCGTTGTTACCGCAACAAACACCTTCACATTCAGGGATTATACATTTGGTGGATGGAAATACACATATACCAACGCTTCTGGAGAAAAAAAATCCAAATATTATACCGAAGGCGAAACGATTGAGAATGTTGTTGGAGACATGAAGCTGGAAGCAACATGGACAAAAAAGGATAAGGATTTAATAATAGATGCTTATCTTCTTTACGCCAACACAAACGACAAAACAACTCATTATATCGGAGAAATAACAGTGCTTCAGAATGCACCAACTCCACCTGCTGATAATTATGAGTTTTGTGGTTGGACAGACAACGATGGCTCTGTTTTGTATAAACCAGGTGATAGCTATGAAATAAATAACATCAATACGGTTATCAAGCCCGTGTGGTCGGTTGATGGTGAGCAGATAAACTACAGAAAGATTTCTGTTTCTGTAAACGGAAACGGAAATGCCTCTGTTTCCGAAATA
The DNA here is from genome assembly GCA_045577455.1 of Eubacteriales bacterium. Taxonomy (GTDB): domain Bacteria; phylum Bacillota; class Clostridia; order Oscillospirales; family CAG-382; genus SIG653. Next base: position 18,031 of record JAZNIJ010000027.1, on the reverse strand, counting down.
TTTATTCTTTCAGGAACAAGCAAGAAAATTGACTTTACAGCAAACGAAGGATATTTTTTAAGCGATGTGAAGGTTAACGGTATTTCAAAAGGTGCTTCTTCATCAATTGAAGTCACGGCAGAAAACAATGATATTGAAATTTCAGCAGTTTTCAGCAAAATCCAAAGTGAAACCGAGCACCCTTCTCAGACTGCTGATGAGCATTACATAAATATTGTTATAAAATCGGGAAAAGGAAGTTTTTCTCCAAATGGTAACGCAATGGTATCAAATGGAGAAAGCTATACTTTAACATTTATTCCGAGCAGTGGATATACCCTCCCAATCACAATTGAAGATAACGGAAATATCATCCCCTGCGGTAAATCATGGGACGGGGTTTATACAATTGAAAATATAACAGAAAACCACACAATAACAATTGAATTCATTCCAAAACAAGGAATAAACGAGGTTTCTTTGGGCGGTGATGAAGTAAACAAACCAAATCCCAACGAAGGAAAAAGTGGATTTTCAAAAAATTTTGTTATCGTTTTAGTTGTAATTGGCTCTGTTATTGGAATCTGTTGCGTATTTCTTGTTAAAAAACAAGAGGCAAAAACCAATAAAAATCCAAGAAAAAAACGGAAATAATCCAAAATAAACAAAATTGAATTCATAAAAGAGAGGATTTGATTCTTTATGGATAAAAAAAACATTGCGGTTCTTATTCCTGCATACAAACCTGATGAAAAGCTGCTTGCACTCGTTGATGAGCTTAAAAAACAAGAATATACTATAGTTATTGTAAACGATGGCAGCGGAGCAGAATACGAAAATATTTTCTCAAAGCTCACAGATATAAAGCTCATCAGTTATCAGCAGAACAAGGGTAAAGGAGGGGCATTAAAAGTTGGCATAAACTATATTAACAGTGAAACAACCTGCACCCATATCATAACAGCAGATGCAGACGGACAGCACACACCAACCGATATTGGAAAGTTGGCAGATTTCCTTGTGAATTCAAATGAAAAATTTGTTATAGGAAGCAGAAAGTTTACAGGAGATGTACCATTCAAAAGCAAATTCGGAAACAAATTAACAATTGGGGCATTTTCTCTTGCAAGCGGTGTTAAAATTGGAGATACTCAAACGGGGCTGAGAGGTTTTTCAAGGGAGCTTTATGCTGAACTTTCGGCAATTGATGGAGACAGATACGAATATGAAATAAATGTTCTGCTCTATGTTGCAAAGCATCGTATTACCATAAACGAAATCGAGATAGAAACAATATACATCAACGAAAACGCATCATCACATTTTCATCCAATAAGAGACTCTGCAAAAATATATTCCTGCATATTGAAATACTGTATGTCATCAATTGCATCATTTGTTATTGATTTTATACTTGCCCTTGTTTTCCATATGGCTTTGAGCAACTTATTTGACAAAACAACAACATACACCGTTGCAGGCATTGTTGCATTTACAGGGCATTTTGCAATTACAACCTTTTCTCCTGCCCTCGCAAGAGTTTTCAGCAGTATATTCAATTTTGCAATGAACAAAAAGGTTGTTTTCAAGTCCAAAGAAAAAACCTCAACTGCGGCTGTTAAATACTTTGCTCTTGCAATATTTATTCTTCTTCTCAACAGCGGTCTTATCTACCTTCTTGAAGGAGTTATCGGATATACCCTTGCATATCTCATTGTTCAGGTTGCACTTTTTATTCTTAATTATTTTATTCAGAAAAAATTTATTTTTAAAACTGACAGTTTATAAGAATGTGAACTCCAAAAAGGGTGTTTTAAACCTATAATAAAACCCCTTAAACGGAGAATCACAGGAGGAAATGTATTGAAAAACAACTTAAGCAAAAGAAAAAAGGTGCTTTTATCCCTTATTCTTTCGTCGTTTTTGCTAACATCCTGTTCAGGTGCAGAAACCAACGAAAAAACAAGCGAAAATATTGATACCGATACGAGTATTGATACCGACATAAGTATTGATACCGATACAAGTATTGATACCGATACAAGTATTGATACCGATTCAAGTGTTGATACCGATTCAAGTGTTGATACAGATTCAAGTATTGACACCGATTCAAGTATTGATACAGATTCAAGTATTGATACAGATTCAAGTATTGATACAGATTCAAGTGTTGACACCGATTCAAGTATTGATACAGATTCAAGTATTGATACAGATTCAAGTGTTGACACCGACACAAGTGTTGACACCGATACAAGCGAGGAAGAAACACCGCCTCCATTCACAATTGAAGAAGCAAAAAACCAATATGCAGACCATTTTACAGATGGTGATGTTATCAATACAGACAACGAATACAAAAGTAACAAGGTACATATAACCCTAAAAGAAATTGAATTTGAAGGAAAGCTGTATTTCGTTCAGGACATATACATAACCGACATTGAATGTTTCCAGACGGGATTTGCAGGCGGAAGCTACAAAAGCGGAAAATACAACGATTATATCTTAAATATGACAGAATTTTACCGAAACAAGGGGCATAATATTATTGCATCCATAAACGGAGACTATTGCCGTTTGAACTCAAAGGGAGCAATAATAAGAAACGGTGAGCTTTACGGAAATGGAATTGCCGAAAGAGAAGTTTGCATACTTTACAAAAACGGCGTTATGAAAACTGTTCCAAAAGCAAAGTTTAACGCAGAAAAAGAGCTTGAAAACGGAGCTTGGCAGGTTTGGGATTTTGGCCCTCCTTTTTTGGGAAAAGATGGCAGCGTGCTTACTGAATTCAAAGACAGACCAAGCATCAGCGGAAGCAATCCGCGAACTGTTTTAGGATATTTTCAGCCCGGACATTACTGTTTTGTTGTTGCAGGAGGAAGAAATTCTGATAACGCATACGGTGTTTCATACAAACAGGTTTCCCGTTTCATGAACAGTTTGGGATGCGTTGTTGCATACAATCTCGACGGTGGCGAATCCTCGGTTATGATACACAACGATAGAATAGTAAACGAAGAATATCAGGGAACAGGAAGAAAAAACACAGACTTTGTTTTTATTCAAGATATAAGCTGATATCCGTTTATTTACTCGGAGGAGTTTATGAAGAAAAAATTTAACGGAAAAAGAATTCTCATTATCACCCTTGCAGATATTTTGATATTTGCAATTTCTATCCTAACATTTGCATATTTTGACCATGTAAGGTCATGGGCACCTGAGGAGGATATTACTCCAATTCAAAAGCCGGATTTTGGTAAGGATGAATCTTCGGGAGAAGGCGAAATTTATTCTGAGGATGATTTTTCAGAGTTGCCCGACGCAACTTCAAGCGATGCTTCGTTCGATAGCTCAAATGATGCTTCGGGGGATATTTCAAACGATACATCAAGCGACATATCGGAAGTTATATCAAGCGATGCTTCGTATGAAACATCAAACGATAACAGCTCCTCTGAAAACAGTAATGATGATATATCCGAAGATATTTCAGTCGAAGCACCATCTGAAGATGCTTCAAGTGAGGAAATAATTCACAATTCCATAAGCACAGCAGGAAAAGTTTATGCAGACAAATTTACAAACGGAGAAGTTGTTTCAACTTCAACTCTTTTCAAGAGTGAATTTGTTCACATAACTTTGAAAGAGATAATCTACAAAGAACAGCTTTATTTTGTTCAGGATATATATATAAAGCATATCGAAAGCTTGGCAGTTGGTTTCTCAGGTGCTAAAAACCCCGGCTCGGGGCATAGCTCTGAAATAATGGAAATGGTTGAATGTTATGAGAAATTGGGATACAGCATCCCTGCTGCCATAAACGGAGACTACTGCGGTCTTAACAGATACGGAGCAATTATCAGAAACGGTGAGCTTTTCGGTTCGGGAATTGCAGAATATGATGTTTGCATTTTATATAGAGATGGCACAATGGTCATTAAATCCCCCGGTGAATTCAACGCAAAAGATGAGCTTGCAAAGGGTGCATGGCATGTTTGGGATTTCGGCCCTAATCTGCTAACCGCAAACGGAGAAGCAATAAAGGATTTCAGCCATAGGTCAGATATAATGAACGCTAACCCAAGAACAGCCATTGGTTACTATGACCCAGGACATTATTGCTTTGTTGTTGCAGGGGGACGCAAAAAGGGATCTGCATACGGAGTTACCCTTTCTCGACTTTCGGGCTTTATGGAGTATATCGGATGCAATGTTGCATACAATCTTGATGGTGGTCAATCCTCTGTTATGACATTTGGCGATTCTATTGTAAACGAAAAATACCAAGGCACAGGCAGAGATAATTCCGATATGGTATTCATCTGGGATTTCACAGAATAAACAGGAGTTGAAAATGAACAATAAAAAACTACCTCGCCCTCTGTATGTGGGTGCTTTGATAACTGCAAACATCTCTATTGTTATAGCTCTTATGCATTTAACTTTGCATTTTATAGATTCGGTTAATTTTGCAATGGGTTTCTTAAAAAGCGATGTTACAAAAATGTTGATGTTTATACTCTCAATCTCATCATTAGTTAATTCTATTTTTGTAATTTTAATCCTTCAAAAACGGGAAAGTAAAAGCTATTTTTTCCGCAAGGTTGCTTTTCTTACCTTCTGGATATGCTTTATAAGCATAATAACAAACAAAAATGTAATTCTTCCAAATATGCTTCAGGATGTGCATCTCAAAGCACTTTGGTTTTTCGTTAGCACTTTTTCAATGCTTACAGCCGTTTTCTGTAACGGTCATTTGGTTATGAACTATAAAAACGAAGAAGAAGAAGAAACATTAACCGAAAAATCAATCATCAAAAACACATCAGAAAATTCAAATAATAATTCAAAAATCGAAAAAGCTGACGGAGAATTAACAGGCGAAATCACATCCAATGTTCAAAAGTAGAAAAGCGTTTCAAAACAATTTATTTGCAAAAAGAGGCAAAAATGATAATTGATTTTCACACCCATATTTTCCCAGACTCATTGGCAGAACGGGCGGTTGAAGCATTAGCGAAACGAAGTGGATTGCAACCGCAAACAAACGGAACAGCGAAAAACACCCTTGAGCTTATGGAAAAAGCAGGAATTGATGCTTCCGTATGTCTCAACATTGCAACGAAGCCAACGCAAATGAGGAAAATAAACTCATTTCTCAATGAAATAAAAAGTGAAAGGTTAATCCCTTTTGGAACAATTCATCCTGATGCAGAAGGGATTACCGAGGAACTTGAATTTATTGAAAATTCAGGAATAAAGGGTATAAAACTTCATCCCGATTATCAGAATTTTTATGCTGACGAAAAGAGAATGGATGAAATATATGATTTCATTTCTCAGTTGGGCTTAATTCTTATTTTCCATTCCGGCTATGATATTGGGCTTGGGTGTCCCATTCACTGCACTCCCCTAATGTTGAAAAAAATTGGGGAAAAATTTCCTAAGCTCACAATCGTTGCCGCCCATTTTGGAGGTTACGGTTTATGGAGAGATGCTGCAGAGCTGCTTTGGAAATTAGATAATGTTTATTTTGATACAGCATTTTCATTAGGGCTTGATAAAGAAACAGCAGAATGGTCAATAAACAAAAAAGGTGCAGAGCATTTTATTTTAGGAAGTGATTGCCCTTGGGAAAATCCACAGTATTCTATAGAATTCATACAGTCTCTTTCTATTTCAGAAAGAGAAAAAGAGCTTATATTAGGCGAAAACGCAAGACAGCTTCTTAAATTATAACTTACAGTTTCAATTATTTGCTTTGACTGTTTTATATCTTGAAATGAGAAAAATACAATATCAAAACAAAAAATTAACAAAGATATTTTTAAAAAGCTATTGACAAAATGGCAGTTTTGTACTATACTACATTAGTATGCGGGATGTACTTTAATACTTAATCCCTTATGCTCAGTTTTTTGGGGTATATATGAAAGCTCTATTGCAAATGTTCCAATGATACGGAAACATATGCGAGCTTTATTACCTATATAACGCCCAAGGTTATTTTGAAAATAAAAAAATTTATACATTCACGGGAGGTAGTTATTATGGCAAAATGTCAATTTTGCGACAAGGGTGTTACCTTTGGTCACAATGTTTCTCACTCTAACAGAAAAACAAGCAGAACTTGGAAGCCAAACATCAGAAAAGTAAAGGCAAACATTAACGGTGGAACAAAGTCTGTTTACATTTGTGCTCGTTGCCTTCGTTCAGGCAAGGTTCAGAGAGCTGTTTAATAACTGTTTAAAAGAAAAATGCTGTTGAGGTTTTTCACCTTCAACAGCTTTTCTTTTTATTCTTTAGATGATTAAACTACCAACCTTGTAAAATATGTTTCGCTTTTCACATTGTCAGCATCATTAAAATGTCAATCTGGCAACCTTGTAAAATATGTTTCGCTTCTTGCACAAAGAGGGCATTTACAAGGAGGACTATACCCTTTATGAATATGTCCGCAATTTTCACATTCCCAAAAACTTTCATTTTCAGACACAAACAGTTCCTCGCCTTTGTATCTTTCGTAAATGTCGGAAAATGTTTCCATATGTCTTTTCTCAACGGCGGAAGCATTTAAAAACCTTTCTTTTAGGTTGTCTTGACCCTCATTTTCAGCATCAACCGCGCAGGCGATATAAAACCCGCTGCTTTCGTTTTCGCCTCTGATGCTGTTTTCAAGGTCTGTATTTATATTGCCACCACTCTCTCCTTCGTTAAGCCAGACAAGAGCGTGGGCAAGTTCGTTTTCAGCCGCCTTGTGGTAACAATGGGCAATATCAGCATATCCCTGATTTTTTGCATTTTCTTCCATTGCCTTGTATCTAACATAAGCAATTGCTTCTTTTTCAAATGCAGTTTCAAGATTTGCTTTTGTTAAACCACCCACTTTTTCATTACCTGCCGATAAATTATTATTCTGTAGCTTTATCATAAACCAATTTCTCCTTTATATAAAAGGTAAACCCTTTTATACTTTCAGTTTATGCTGAAGCAATTTTTGTGATACAAAATGAACGGGCTTTAACTGTATATAACGGCACTCAATTTATAAAAAGTGGTATTTAAACGCTTATTATCCTTTCGTACTCATGAATCAGTATTGAGTATGTATGCACCGTTGTATATTTTCCTTTAATTATCTGGCATTCCCTTCCCGTACCCTCATGAACAAATCCAAGAGATGTTGCAAGGCGCACAGACCTTTCGTTGCCATCCATAATTCTTGCTGTAAGACGGTGAAAACCAATATCAAGAAAAGCAACCTGCATAACTGCCTTCACTGCCTCTTTCATCAGCCCTTGCCCCCAATAATCGGGAGAAAGAACATACCCAATTTCTGCAGAATTGTTATATTCGTCAACTGATGTAAAACCGCAAGTGCCGATAAACCTTTTGTTTGATTTAAGATTAACTCCCCAATCAGGGCTTAATCCTAACCTGTAATGCTCCTGATGAAACTCAATTGTGCCCCTTGTTTCAAGAAGATTCAAGTGTGGTGTCCATGCTAAATATTTTGATGTTTCTTCAAGAGAAGAATATCTGTTCATATCATAGAGATTATCCATAGTTATTTTTTTCAAAATAAGTCTGGGAGTTTCAATCGTTGGCAAATTATTAAAAATCTTTTTTTTCTTATAGCTATCCATAAATATACCCTTGGTTTATTGATTCTGCGTTTAAAACAAATACGCATATTCTATATTATATTCTTTCTTTTTAGCAATATCAAGTACATTTTTAAAAAAGTGTGAGAAAATCAAATGTATATCTTATTTTTCGGAAAAATGTATTGGAAAAAGAATTAAAAATTCACTTCTTTTTGTTAAAAAGCATAAATTTCTCTTGACATATTGGAAAGAATGTTGTATTATAACATATGTGTAGTCTCAAACAAAATACATAATTTCCTAATTGTTATAGGAGGACAATATTTTGAAAAAAATCAGCTTTAAATCCACAGTGAAAAAGATGCTGGCAACTTTGCTTATCGCTTTGATGCTCGTACCAACTCTTGCTTCTTGCAGTGATGACTCTGAAATTCAAGACACTGTTATCCCGGTTTATACTTTTTACGGTATCAAGGGAGAAGGCACAACAGACGAATCCATAAGAGCAGTTGAGCTTGCCATAAACCGCATTCTTATTTCAAGATATACTTTGGCAGTTGACCTTCGACTTTTCGCCGAAGATGAATATGAAGAAGCGCTCAACGCAGCTATCAAAGAAGCTGAAAGCTACGAAGAGACAGACGATTCTTCTATAGCTGAAGAAGATGAGGAGCTTTATACCTATACCGAAGACAAAATTATTGATATGCTTGAAAATGGCAAGGATTTTGTTTTGAAAGCTCCCAGAGTTGATATTGTTCTCTGTAAGGATAGCGCACAATATACCAATCTCGCAAGCAATGGTAAATTAGTTGCTCTTGATACAACTCTTGAAAACGAAGCAAAAGTTCTCACAGAATATATTCACCCAACAATTATGTCTCTTGCAAAAATAGGCAGAAAAACATACGGTGTACCAAACAATGTTGCTTTGGGCGAATATGAATACATTGTATTTAACAAAAAATACCTTGACGAGAACAGGTATGATTACAAAACAATGAAAACTCTTGGAGACCTTGAGGACTACCTTAAACTCATCAAAACAAATCATCCAAATGTTCTCCCTCTCAAGGATGCTGGCTCCCCTGCTCAGTATGAATATCTCTTTGGTAACAACTCTCCTTTCTATCTTGAACCATTCACAACGGATGCAGGAGACAACACCGCAAAAATTCACGGCACATTCGACACCGAACTTTTCACACATATAATTGATGACTACGCAACACTTCTTGCAAAATACCGTTCTTTTGGATATATGGCTGAAGACCCATCCAAGTTTGACGATTTCGCTGTTACCTTTATTAAGGGTACACAGTTGGAAATTGAAGCTCTTGAAGCAGAAACAGGAAAAGATTTTGAGTATTCAATCTACAAAAACCCTGTTGCAACAAAAGATTCCCTTAGCGCTCTTTACGGAATTTCTTCAACCGTTTCCAACACAGAAGTTACAACTGTTGTTGATATCATCGTTTCCATCTTCACAGATGAACAAATCAAAAATACCTTATATTATGGTATTCAGGGCGAAAATTACATTGTTGACGATTTTGGATTTATCGAGCCAATTAAAAACGGTAAAACAGATAAATTCGAATATGTTATGAAAAACGAATACACAGGTAACATCTATCTTGCCCAGATTAAGCAGGGCGAAAACAAAGAGATTTACAACTTTATGAAGGACCTTAACATAGCAACCTCTTTGTCACTCACATCCGGCTTTGCATATGTTCCTGCAACCTATAAAATCGGAGACAAAACCATAACAGAGCCAAACTACGTTGAAATTATGGCAAAAGCACTTGGTGATGCACATAAGAACCTTGCAAACGGTTCATATGCGATTATTGATTATGACCAATATGCAATTGACCTTGTTGAAGAAATTCAAAAAACAGCTTTAGAAGAAGTTTTAGCAGCATTTGTAAAAGAGCTTGAAGATACCCATATGGCTGAATTTGAAATTTACACTAAGAGCAAAGAATATCTTTCAACCCTTGATGCAAGAGCAGAAGAAGCTGTTAATGTTTCATTGGTAGCAACAAGCAAACGTACTCTTGAAACCGAAGTTAAAGCAGCAGTTCTTGCTGAAAATCCAAATGCAACAGAAGAAGAAATCCAAGCCGCCTGTGCGGAACAGATTACCGATGCTGTTATAAGCAAATATATAAGCGATAACTATACAAAATCTGATATCCAGACACTTGTTAAAAATAGAAAGAACACAATCATTACAAACGATAGCAAGGACGAATTGAAAAAATATAAGGCATCCACAGAATACCTTAATGCTATTTCCAAATATTCAGCTTCTGAACAATATACAGCTGATGTAGAAGCATATATTGGTGCTCAGGGCGACAACCTTGTTGATACAAGATATATTATAGCACTCAACGATGCCTTAATTGCAAAGGCAACAGAAATTCAGAAAGAAGCAGTTGACGCTGTTAACAACGCAATTGAAAAATTCAACAAAGAGGCATGTGAATTATTCGGATGGTCTGAAGAAGATATGTATGATGAATTGGATGTATTCACATATACAGATTTCGTTGAAAACAGAATTGAAGAACAATATTACAATGTTTATACAAATCCCCTTACTGCAACAAACTAATTAAGGCAGTAAAAAAGAATAATAACAAGTAATATTTGGGGCAACCGTAATATGGTTGCCCTACTTTAATACCTATCAATTTTTTTAAAATGACCAATCTATTATGCCTACCACGTCTTTTTGAAAAACCGAAATAAATGATTTTTAAAGTTGACTATATGTTTGAACGCTTTTTATAAAAAAGGAGAAGCCCATGAGCAAATTATCCCAAGCAACAGCTTCAACATCAAATAAATCCTTTTCAAACCAAACAATAATAAATATTATCAAAAAAGGGCTATATTTCGCTTTGCCTCCTGTAATTACTTTTTTGATATTGGCAATCATTTTTCAAAAGAATGATTTTTACCCATTTGGAGAGCAGTCCGTTGCGTGGTGCGACCTTAAACAGCAGGGTATTCCCCTTCTTATGAATATGAAAGACGCATTAGAGGGCGAAGGCAGTATACTTTACAGCATAAACAATGCAGCGGGAATGAACTTTTTTGGGGTTTTCCTCTTCTTTTTATCAAACCCCTTTTCTTTTCTCAGCGTTTTTGTTGAAAAGGGAGAGATTTACAGATTTGTCAATCTTCTCATAATCTTAAAGCTTTGCCTTTCTGCTCTTACAGCTTCCGTTTTCTTTTTGAAAGTAAACAAAAAGCTAAATAAAGGAATTGGAGTTGTCCTTAGTGTTTCGTATGCCTTGTGTGCATATGGTCTTATGTATTACCAAAACATAATGTGGTTAGACCTTATGTATCTTTACCCCCTGCTTGCCTTGGGAATGTACAAAGTTATTACAGAGAAAAAATATGCTTTGTATACAGCAATTCTTGCTCTCTGCGTTATTTTCAATTTCTATCTCAGCTTTATGGTGATTATTGCAGTTATTCTCACAATAGGTGTTGCCCTTATTGGAATTAAAGCACCTCTTAAAGAGAAATACCATATTGGGTTTGTTTTTTTCAAGGGCTCTGCCTTTGCCGCATTGATTTCTGCAATTTCATGGATTCCTGCATATTTGCAATACAGCAAGTCAGGCAGAGGTAAAGACATTATAGAAACTCTTGCGAATTCGGGTTTTGAAACAAGCACAAACACAATTGTTCCCCTTATAATGTCAAGTATGATAATTGCAGTTGGTATTTTTGCCTTATTGAAACCAAACAGAAGGCGAATTATCTGTGCTGTTATGCTTTTGCTTTTCACAATTCCGATTTTCATAGAGCCGATAAACAAAATGTGGCATACAGGTAGCTATATGTCATTCCCCGGCAGATACGCTTTTATCTCTGTTTTCACAGGTATGGCTCTCGTTGCAATGACTTTGGAAAGCGACTCCACACCATGGATATTTACAAAAATAATCGCTTTTGTTAACGGTGATTATTCTGTGCAACCACTCAAAAAAGAAAAGAAAAGTAAGGAACTTGTGATTGAAAGATATACCGATAAAGATGATGAAATTTCAGATAAAATCGTTTCAATTATAATTTCCGTTGCATTTGCTATAGCAGGTGTTTTTGTTATCCACCATCTTTTTACAAGTATTTCTCTTGAATTTTTCAAAAATAACAGAGAAGCACTTTCCAATTTCACAAAAACTCTTTGGGGCAATAAAGCACAGTATGAGTTAACTCAAAAGGTTGCATATACCTTTGGTTGGGTTTATCTTATTGCAACAGCAATATATCTCATATCAAAGAAAATAAACAAGCATATTTTTGCATTGTTCCTTTTGGGAGTTGTTGTTTGTGAAAGCGTATTTGCGGTTCACATTTATGTTGTTACAGTTTCAGATAAAAATACTTTCAACAATTATGAAGACTTTTTAGACCTTGAAGACAAAATTGAAGATGATTCATTTTATCGTGTTAACACCCTGAAAAAATATTGGGACTCTAACCTTCTCGGTGCTTTGGGATATAATTCCATCGGTCATTATACCTCACTCACAAACGGTGAGTATATGAACGCATACAAGGGACTTGGTTATTCTTCATCGTGGATGGAGCTTTCCACATATGGTGGCACAGAGCTTTCTGATGCGATTTTGAGCGTTAAATACAGGGTTGAAAGAGGCAAAAAGAACAACTCCGTTTATACAAACGGTCAATATAGCATTGTGAATACCTTTGGCTCTTTAGGGCTTGGTGTTATATACAATGGTGAAAATGATGTTTTATCAATAGATGAATGTTCAAGAATTGAGTATCAGGAAAGAATTTTCAAATCCTTGTTTAATTCCAATTCGGATTTGTTTGAAACATACTCTCCCACATCTGTAAACAACTGTAAAATAGATACAACCAAGTCACCCATAGTTATTACAAACAGTGGTGAAATAAATTACAAAATAGAAGTAACGGGCAAAAGAACTCTGTATTTTGAAGCAATTGGAGAATACAGCAACGCTCTTAATCAGGTTATAAATAAGGGATTTACAATTTTCGTTAACGGAAAGGAACATACAAACCTCTACCCTAATGGAATGTTCAGTGGTTTTGTTAACTTGGGAACTTTTGAAAACACAACCGTTGAGGTGAAAATAAAAACAAATAAATCGAGAATGGAATTGCTTTCCTTCAATGTTGCTTCCCTTAAATTAGATGTTTTGGAAAATGCCCTTGCAAACGCAAAATCAGGTGGACTTGATGTTGACGGCAGCAGAGTTTACGGTACTGTTGAAGCAAAGCAAGGCGAACATCTTTTCGTTTCCATTCCATATGACGAAGGATTCTCTATAACTGTAAACGGAAAGACAGTTAAAGGTGAAAAAGTGTATGGTGATTTTATTTCAATTCCACTTGCGGAAGGTAAAAACAATATTGAAATGAAATATACACCTCCCGGCTTTGTCGTTGGAATTATTATCTGCATTATAGGTATTCTTGCAATGGTTTGTGATTTCGCATTGCCAAACATACTGAAAAAGAGAAAAGCAACCAAAAAGGTTTCAAACAATGTTGGCAGTTTGAAAAATGATGACACCTCAAACGGCAATACCAAAAATAGTAATACCGCAAAAAATGATATAAACATCCAAACCCTTAAATCAAAAAGGGACATAAAGGAAAAAATATCAATTGTTTGCAGTGTGGCTATGATTGCAACAACGGCAATTGTTTTCTTTGCGGTTTATATTTTCCCACTTATTATAAATCATTTTTATAAGTAATTACAGAGTTAAACGAACTTTATTATTTACGGAGTCTTATTATGCTATATTCAATTTCAGGGTTATGCGTGGAATTACAATTCAAATATCCGTATGGCATAAAAAAATGCAAAAAATATATATGTCCATCGAATAATTTGCAAAACAAAGACAGAAACAACTCTAACGAATTACCAATGCTCTCATTTTTCGCAACTGATGAAGAAATTGAAAAAGAAGCGTCTTTAAACCCAAATTCTTCCCTTGAAATTGCAGAATTCGACTGTGTTTTCAGAAAACTATACACCGCATTGCCCGAATTCAACCGTATGCTTATGCATGGTGCAGCATTGGAAATTAACGGAGATGGGTTTCTGTTCACAGCCCCATCAGGAGTTGGGAAAAGCACCCATATAAAGCTCTGGGGCAAGCGTTTTAAAAACGCTGTTACAGTTATCAATGGGGATAAACCCATATTGAGCTTTGACAAGAAAATAAGAATATGGGGCTCACCTCGAAGCGGAAAAGAAGGTTGGGATACCCCAATAAACGCTCCCCTTAAAGGAATTGTTTTTCTTGAACGGGGCGAGAAAAACGAAATATTTTCCGTAACACCGTCTGAAATTGTTGAAGAAGCATACATTCAGTTTTATATTCCAAAAGATGAAAAACTGTCTGCGTTAACATTTCAGATGATCGAAACATTATTAAACTCCGTTCCATTGTATAAAATGCGTTGCAATATGGATATAGAAGCGGCAGAAGTTGCATACAGCAAGCTAACAAATAAAAAACAATAGTTTTCAAATTCGCAAAGGGGCAAATTGCTCCTTTGCGTTTTTTCTTTGTGAAAACATTGCAATAAAAAAAACATTATGATATAATAAAAGTCAGAATAAAATCCCTCTTTTAAGGACGAGAAAATATTATGGAAAATACCAATATTGATATTATACTTAATTCACAAAAAGAGTTTTTCGGTAGTGGCAAAACCCTTTCTGTTAAATTCCGCATAGAAATGCTGAAATTGCTTTATAACTCTGTAAAAGCTCACGAAACGCAAATAAAAGACGCATTATACAAGGATTTGGGCAAAAGCGAATTGGAAAGCTATATGTGCGAAACAGGGCTTTTACTTTCGGAAATAACCTATATGTTAAAGCATACAAAAAGGTTTGCAAAGAAAAAACGGGTTTCAACTCCCCTTTCTCAGTTTCCGTCCAAAAGCTATATTCAACCATCCCCACTTGGTAATGTTCTCATTATCAGTCCGTGGAATTATCCAATTTTGCTTACTCTTGAGCCGTTGGCGAATGCAATTGCGGCAGGTAACACAGCAATTCTTAAACCAAGTGCATACGCTCCCAATTCAAGCAAGGTTTTGGCGGAAATTATAAAAGAATGTTTCCCACCTGAATATGTTGCGTTGATTCAAGGAGGCAGAGAGGAAAATTCACTCTTGCTTTCTAAAAAGTTTGACCTTGTTTTCTTCACAGGGAGTAAATCCGTTGGAAAAGAAGTTTTGCGACATACAGCAGAAAATCTCACCCCTGCCGTGCTTGAGCTTGGTGGAAAGTCCCCATGCATTGTTGACGAAAGTGCAAAAATAGCACTTTCTGCCAAACGAATTATTTTTGGCAAATTCCTAAACTGTGGTCAGACCTGCGTTGCACCCGACTATATTCTCTGCCATTCTACGATAAAAGAACAGCTTATTGAAGAACTGAAAAAGCAGATTGTTCTCCAATTCGGAAGCTCTCCACTTGAAAACGAAAACTATGGTAAAATAATAAATGAAAAACATTTCAGCCGCCTCACCGAGCTTTTACAAAACAGCACTGTTTTATATGGTGGAAATTGGGATGAAAAAAAACTTAAAATCGCACCAACAATTGTTGAAGCAACAGAGAAAAGCAAAATTATGGAGGATGAAATCTTCGGCCCTATTCTTCCCATACTGACATATGAAACAATAAACGATGTAATTACTTTTGTTTGCAGTAAGCCAAAGCCATTATCACTTTATGTTTTCTCTGAAAACAAGAGAAACATAAACAATATTACCAAAAGGATATCATACGGCGGAGGATGCATTAACGATGTAATAATCCATCTTGCAACATCTGAAATGGGGTTTGGCGGTGTTGGAGAAAGCGGTATGGGACAGTATCACGGTAAAGCGGGCTTTGACGCATTTTCACATAAGAAAAGCATTGTAAATAAAAAAATGTGGCTTGACCTTCCAATGCGTTATCAGCCATATAAAAAGGGATTTATGGAAAAGCTCATCAGAATGTTCTTGAAATAAATTTGAAGGATACTTTTAGAAACATTTCTTAACACCATAAAGATAATTTTTAAAGGTTAAAAAGTATTTACCGCCAAAATTTTTTTTAAATTTTTTTGAAAATATAAAACTTTTTTGCAAAAAGGTATTGATTTTTAGAGAAAAATATGGTAATATAATTTGACTTTGTGAAATAAGAAGTCAAAACACACATTGCCCTGTGTCGTGGGTTTGTTTTCCGAGGTGAAAGGCGGAAATATTGCGGCATAAATCCAAAGGCAATGGTGGACAAAACCCAAATGGAGGACATTATGTCAGTTATTTCAATGAAACAGCTTTTAGAAGCAGGTGTTCATTTCGGACACCAGACCAGAAGATGGAACCCTAAGATGAAAGAATACATCTTCACAGAACGCAATGGTATCTACATCATTGACCTTCAGAAAACCGTTAAAAAGGTTGAAGAAGCATATATGTTTGTACGCGATGCAATTGCAGACGGTGGAACAATTCTTTTCGTTGGTACAAAGAAACAGGCACAGGATTCTATCAAAGAAGAAGCAATCCGTTGCGGAATGTACTATGTAAACGTTCGTTGGCTCGGCGGTATGCTCACAAACTTCAAAACAATCAAAAAGAGCATTGCAAGACTTCGCAACCTTAACAAGATGGCAGAAGACGGAACATTTGACCTTCTTCCTAAGAAAGAAGTTGCAGCTCTCCAGAAGGAAATCGCAGACCTTGAAAAGAACCTCGGCGGTATCAAAGATATGAAGGATATCCCTGATGTTATCTTCATCGTTGACCCCAAAAAGGAAAAGACAGCTGTTGACGAAGCACACAAGTTGGGTATTCCCATTGTTTCCATCGTTGATACAAACTGCGATCCTGACGAAATCGACTACGTTATCCCAGGTAACGATGATGCTATCCGCGCTATTAAACTCATCTCTGCAGCACTTGCAGATGCAGTTATCGAAGCAAGAGAAGGCGCACAGACATCTGAAGCTGCTTCCGAAGATGAAGAAGTTTCCTTTGAATCATCTGCTGAAGCACAGGAATAATATAGATAACTTAATTTTGAAAGGATAGGTATTAGTTATGGCAATCACAGCAAAACTTGTTATGGAATTGCGCGAAAAGACCGGTTGCGGTATGATGGAATGCAAAAAAGCACTCAACGAAGTTAATGGAGATTTTGATGAAGCAGTTAAGCTCCTCAGAGAAAGAGGACTTGCAGTTGCTCAGAAGAAATCCGGCAGAATTGCTGCTGACGGTGTTGTTGATATTCTTAAGAGCGAAGACGGCAAACTCACAGCTATTATTGAAGTTAACTCCGAAACAGACTTCGTTGCTAAAAACGAATCTTTCTGCGAATTCGTTGCAGGCATCCTCAGAACAATCGTTGCCAACAAACCTGCTGATATAGATGCTCTTAAAGCACTCCCCTATGACGGCAAAGATGTTACCGTTGAAGCAGAGCTTAAAGACAAAATCTTCACAATTGGTGAAAATATCACTCTTCGTCGTTTCGAGATTATCGAAGGCGTAACAAGCACATATATCCACGGCAAAGGCGCTGCAGGCGTTGTTGTTAAGTTTGAAACATCCGATGCAATCGCTTCCAATCCAGAATTTGTAGAATATGCAAACAATGTTTGTATGCAGATTGCTGCTATGAACCCAACATATCTCTGCAAACACTGTGTTCCCGAATCTGTTGTTGAAAGTGAAAAACAAATCCTTATGACACAGATTCAGAACGATCCTTCTATGGCTTCCAAACCTGCTGCTGTTATTGAAAAGATGGTTACAGGCAGAATCAACAAGTTCTACACAGCTAACTGTCTCCTTCACCAGGCATATGTTAAGGAAGAAAGCATTGATATCGAAAAATATACAAACGATACAGCTAAAGCATTGGGCGGAGAAATCAAAATCGTTTCTTTCGTTAAATACGAAAAGGGCGAAGGCATTGAAAAGAAAGAAGAAGATTTCGCAGCTGAAATCGATAAGTTGGTTAAAGGCGAATAATTCTTTAACTTGTCAAATTAAAATTACCGTATCACAGTTTTCTGTGATACGGTTTTTTGTTTATGCAGTGTTTTATGTAGTGTTTTTTATATAAGTCTTTTTCTGCTTTGCATGGTTTTTATGCCTTGTTTTATCGTTTTAATAACCATTATACTCCGTGTTTTCAATTATATCGCTTTTCAGTTTTATAAACTCACCAATCCCCTGTTTAATCGAGTAGGAGGGATTTTCTCCCTCCTCTCACACCACCGTACGTGCCGTTCGGCATACGGCGGTTCAACTCAAAATTAAATATGTGGTACCTTTAGGTAGTAGTCATAAATACTGATTAAGCCTCGCTTGGTCAGTAT
>JAZNIJ010000026.1:0-5017 GCA_045577455.1 Eubacteriales bacterium | reverse complement strand
CTTTATCAGTACAATCCTTTAATTGGTAATAAACAAGAACACTTTACAACAGAAGAATATGATGCTATTGTTTCAGGTACATATTCAAATGGTACATCACGTACTAAATCAACAGGATTAAACTGTCTTACAGGTGCTATTGAAGGTAATATGCTCGTTTTACAGAAGAACCACGTAAACGGTTACTTTATGAACGATGCAAGAACTGAAGGCGTTCTCGGTGAAGAGGGCGACTTTGATACAATGATTCAAATGATTGATGAAGCAGGTGGCGTTTCACACATTAACCACCCTGGTGACTGGCTCAGTTCTGCAAACGACGAGCTTGTTTATGATGAAGATGGTAACGTTATGTATACACCAAACGGTGAAGAAATGACAGTTGGTTATCAGATTGCAACTGACCCAGGTAACGTTCAGTTCTTTGCTAATCCTTTGCGTAGATATGAATCATGCCTTGGTCTTGAAGTTTACAATGCTTTTGACCGTCCTACAAGCAGAGACCGCGTTCTCTGGGATGAGCTTCTTAAGGTTATTATTCCTGAAGGCAGAAATGTTTGGGGCTTTGCTAACAACGATGCTCACACATATGAAGATGTTGACACTTGCTTTATGGATTTCATTTTACCTGAATATTCACACGCTAATGTACGCACAGCCATGGAAAACGGTACATTCTTTGCAGTTTCAAGATATGAAGACGGTGAAAGAATTGGTACAACTTTAGAATTCCCGACAGTTACAGGTATTATAGTAGACGAAGCAAAAGATACAATCACAATTATAGGTAAAAATACTGATTCTATCAACTGGATTGCAGACGGCATTACCATTCAGTCAGATACTCTCTCTGTGAACGGTTTGTGCACATCAACAATCAGCCTTCGCGATTATAACGAAGAAATAAGCTGCTATGTTCGTGCAGAACTTAACGGTGCAGGTGGCAGAACACTTACACAGGCTTTTGTTTGTGATGATGGTAATATGGACTCACTTATTAACAGAACAGATAAAATGAATATACCTGCAATGGATTTTGTTGGTTTGTTCCGTAAAATACTTAAAACAGTTTACGATGTGTTCTTAAACATTGTACCAAAATTAGATTAACATAAATAATAAAAATTCAACAGGTGACTTGAATTAAAATTCAGGTCCCTGTTTTATTGTGTGTTTTGGCTAAGCATAAAGCAATAGGCACTAAACTTGAAATTGTTAAAACAGCAACTCGGTTGATTTGGGAAAAAGGATATACTGCTATGTCTACCCGAACTGTTGCAGCCGAGCTTAATATAAGTGTTGGTAATATAACATATTATTATCCTTCAAAGGATGATTTGTTAAGCATTCTTGTTAATTCACTTTGCAAATTTCAACAAAAGCTAATAGAGGATGAAGCAGAGGATGGAATAAGCTCAGTTATGGCGGTTTGCCTTGAGCTTATGTCAATGGCATCGGCTTGTGAAAGTAATCCTATAGCAAAGGATTTCTTTATTTCTTCCTATCAAAGTCCTGTAACACTTAAAATAATCCGTGAAAACGATACAGAACGCTCAAAAGAGGTTTATAAAGAATATTGCAAGGGTTGGACGGATGAACAATTTGAAGAAGCCGAAATTTTAGTTTCGGGAATTGAATATGCAACGCTTATGTCACTTGATGAACCTGTTTCCCTTGAAACAAGAATAGCAGGTGCTCTTGATAAAATATTGTATGTATACAATGTTCCGAAAGAAATTCGTGAAACTAAAATCCAAAAGGCATTAAGCTATGATTATAAGTATATCGGAGAACGAATTTTTAAAGAGTTTAAAGAATATGTTGATAAAACAACAGAGGAAACCTTTGAACGAATGCTCCATAACATAAAAAGTAAGTAAGTAATGTCAATACATTTCAAGGAGGAAATATTATGAAAAAAACTACAAAGTTTTTAAGCGTATTACTTGTGTTGTCAATGATGTTGACAATTTTTTCTGTGTCTGTCAGTGCACAGGAGGTTGAAACAGTTATTCTTTACACAAACGATGTTCACTGTGCAATTGACGATTATCCCGTTCTTGCTGCATACAGAGCCGAGCTTATGGCTCAGGGAAAGAATGTTGTAACTGTTGATGCAGGTGACGCAATACAAGGCGAGGTTATAGGTTCTATTACTAAGGGCGAAGCGGTTGTTGACATTATGAATGCTGTTGGCTACGACTATGCTGTACCCGGTAACCATGAGTTTGACTACGGTATGGAGACCTTTCTTGACCTTGCACAGAATAAGGCGGGCTATGATTATATAAGCTCGAATTTTTATTATCTTTCTACACTTTCATCCGTATTTGCACCCTATAAAATAAAAGATTTTGGCGATTATCAGGTTGCTTTTATCGGAATTTCAACCCCGGAAACCACCACAAAAGCATCCCCAGAGTATTTTAAGGATGAAAGTGGCAACTTCATTTATGGTTTTCCCGTATATCCCGGTGCAATGACAAATGAGATTCTTTATGAAAATGTTCAGGCGAGTGTTGATAACGCAATCCTCGATGGTGCTGATATAGTTGTTGCCGCAGGTCACACAGGAATTCTTGAAACAACTGATGGTTGGAAATCAACCGATATTATCGCAAACACAAGCGGTATTGACTATTATATTGACGCTCATTCTCATGAAACAATAGAAAGTGCTGTTTATAAAAATGAGTATAACGAAGATGTAATTCTTACTTCAACCGGTACGAAATTTGCAAATTTCGGTGTATTGACAATAAGCGGAAACGATGCTGATTTTGAACTTGTTAACCCTGACAATGTTGATGTTGAAGCATTGTCTGTTGATGCAAAATCTGCATATGATTCGGTCAAAGATAAGGTCGATGGATATAACGAAGATATCGCATACCTTTATGAAGAAATCGGCACCTCTGAAGCACATCTTATCGCGTATGATTCCGACAGAACCTGGGCAGTGCGTAAGAGAGAAACTAATGCAGGCGATTTTGTTGCCGATGCTTATCGTTCTGTAACAGGTGCGGATGTTGCAATAGCCAATGGTGGTGGTATCCGTGCAGAAATTGAAGTGGGAAATGTAACAAGAAAAATGCTTATGGATGTTAACGCATTCAATAACGATATGTGTGTTCTTGAGGTTACGGGACAACAGCTTATTGATGTGCTTGAGCATGGTGCTCGTAAATGTCCGGAGTCATCAGGTAGCTTTTTCCAGGTTTCAGGTGTAACATTTGAATTGCATACTTACTTAGAAACGCCTGTTGTCACCGACCAGCTTGATAATTTTATCGAAATCGATGAAACTAAAGAACGTCGTGTTCAGAATGTACTTATAGACGGCAAGACCGTTGACCTTGATGAAAAATATACATTAGCGGGCAGTGCTTACGTGCTTCTTCAGGGTGGAGACGGACTTACAATGCTCGATGATGCAAGAGTTATTCAACAAGATGGTCTGCCCTGTGATTCTGAAATGCTTATAAAATATTTCACCGAAACTCTTGACGGAAGAATAACCTCAGAGCAATATGGCAACCCTGACGGCGACGGCAGAATAAAAATAGTAGATTCACACGACCATTCATTTTCTGAGAGTGATGAGTGTACCTGTGGTGCGAAAAAAGCCGATTACAGTGGATATGATGAAGCCTACGAGCGTTATCAAAAAATAATGGATAATGATAATCTGAATGATGCCGCCGTTGAATATGCAAGAGAAAAGCATAAGGAAATGTTAAATGAGCATCTTGACGGAAAGTGGCTGAGGAACAACTATTCCGAAGAAGAACAGTATATTCTTGACGGACTTGAAGAGGATTTTAATGATATGTGTGATAGCCTTGAGGAAGGCATTGCAAACGGAACATTTGTGAAGCCCGATTACACGGATATTGAAGAAAAAATTTCAGAGTTTGAAAGCACACATCCCGGTGAAGAATATGCAGAAATTATTGCTGAGATGAAGGCGGACCTTGAGGAAATCAAAGCATCAAATCCTGAATCTGCTGCAGAAATTGCAGATGATATTGCGGCTATAGAAGAAAAAATCGCTAATGCAGAAAATGGTTTCAACATTACCAATCAATTCGAAATTATAGAGTTTATATTGAAAATAATATGCTTTATTTTAGATATGTTATTTTAGGCTATAATAAAGTTTGTTGTGGGGAAAAGCAAGTAATAAAAAGCAGATTATTACATATATTAGAAGGATGATGTTGTGAAAAATATAAAAAATAAACTTTTTGTACCCGTAATACTCATTGCGGTTATAATCGCCGGAATTATGCTTTTCAATACGGATTTAGAGCATATTGAAGATACAAACGGAGCAGACAATTTTGAGCTTCAGACGATTACTGATGAAGATATTGCAAAAATTGAAATGGGTTCATTGAATGTTGGCGTCAGCACAAATAACATCACAAATATGACTGAAATTTCATCAAGCAAATTCACAGGTGTATATGAAGTTCTTTACACCAATTTAATTGGTAAATCGGATTTTCTGTTAAATATCTATGATTTTCAAATAAACAGTGGTAACTTTAAAATGGTTGTTGTTCATGATGGGGAAATCGTACATACGATTACTCCTGAAAATGCAGAGGAATTTCTTCTTGAAGATATAAGCGGAACAGTTTCCCTTGTTATAGCAGGTGAAAGTGCAGATTTCTCCTTTGAAATGGCAAAATTTGAATATGATAGCTTTTCACATAAATAGTTTTATAACAGGATTTAAAAGGGTGCTTTTATGAAAACCAAAACTAACAGAAGATTAAAAAAGATATTGAGCATAGCTCTGTGCATTGTTCTTGTAATGAGCTATACAAGGTTGTAACAGTAGGCGAAACAGGTAACTACTCCGTTGCAAATGTTGGTGATACAAACGGTGACGGAACAGTTGATGTAAATGACTATCAGGTACTTGTGAACGCTATTTTGAATGAAGACCCTGAGCAAGAAGCTGTTAAACAAATAGAAACTGCAAGCTATGATGATATAGTGAAATATG
>JAZNIJ010000025.1:0-36857 GCA_045577455.1 Eubacteriales bacterium | reverse complement strand
GCAGGGGTAAATGTCAAGGGTACACCATAAAATAAATGAAAAATTTTATTTTTATTTACATAATAAATAGATGAAATCCACCTACAAATAAAAGGTAGGTGGATTTTTGTTAAGCAAGTTTCTTTAAAGTTTCATTACTTTCGTCGATAATATCCTTGTTGAGTTCAATATACTCAAGTGCTTGTTGATAAGCATCTTTGAATTTAAAGACAATCTCAACATCACCACCCTCATGAATGAAAATCTCTTCAACAAGCTCTATTAACAGGCTACGGGTTAATTGATTTATATTTCCGTATTTTTTAAAATGCGCTATAAAATCATTATCTCCATTTGCTCCTTGAGCAAATTCATCAGCGGACTTTTTTAATGCTTCAATTTTTTGGTCAAGTGTTTTTAATTTATCATTAAGCTCAGCTTTTAAAAAAACATATTCTTCTTGTGTAATAATGTTATTTTTCCAGTCTGGATAGAGATCTGCAATAATACGTTGAGTCTTTTCACGCTCTTCTAAATATGTTTTTATATTCTTTTTTAAATGGTCTGATTCTTTTTTTCGCTTAGGACTTTTATTAATCTTTTCTAAAAGTTCATCTATACATATTGCTGTTTCTATCATTTTTTGTATAGTAATAAGCACGGTTTGCTCTAATCTATCAATACGTATTGTGTGATTTGAACAGGCACTTTTTTTCATTTTGCGAGATGTTACGCAACGATAATATCTATAAGTTCCGTAAGAATGTGTATTTGTTTTTTTATTCATTACACGTTTACAGTCTGCACATCGTACTAGACCGGAAAATAAATCAATATCTTTCTTTTGTGGACTTTTACGAATATTTTTGTTGAAAAGTGATTGTGCGAGTTCAAAGGTGTTTTTATCAATAATAGGTTCATGAGTGTTTTCTACAATTATCCAATCATCTTTTGGGATAGCTCTGCACTGTTTTATCTTATAACTCATAGTAGTGTTTCTGCCTTGAACCATATTACCAATATACATTTGATTCTGAAGTATTCGGCGTACAGAACTATCGTGCCATAAACCATCGTTACTTCTTCCTGTTGGATGTTTATAATTTAAACCTTTTATTTTTTTGTACATTGAAGGATTAGGTAATCCCATTTCATTAAGATCTTTGGTTATTCCTATGATACTTTCTCCTGAAATAAACTTTTCATATATCAATCTTATAATAGGAGCAGTTTCTTCATCAATAATAAGTTTATGATGATCATTGGGATCTTTTAAAAAACCATAAGAGGGGAATGAACCAATGAATTTCCCTTGTTGTCTATTAACATTGAGTGTTGCTCTAACATTTACTGAAGTAGTTGCTGCTAAACTCTCATTTATAACATTAGTAACACCTACTGAAATACACTGCATAGCCGCATTCATGTTTCCTGATGCAGTATCTAATCCATTGTTTAATGCTATAAAACGAACTCTATATCGCACAAAGACATTGTCAAGATAATTTCCGGCGTCGGTATAGTTTCGTCCGAATCGAGATAAATCTTTAACGATAACACAGTTTACTTTTCCGTTATAGATGTCTTCCATCATTCTTGTGAATCCAGGTCGATCAAAATTAGTTCCTGACCAACCGTCATCTATATAGTAATCATAAAGTTCAATATCTGGGTGTATTTTTAAATATTCTTTTAAAATCTCGCGCTGAGATGTGATTGAGTAACTTTCCGCTTTATCTCCATCTTCACGAGAAAGTCGGATATAAAGAGCAGCCTTCCATACCATAACAGGTATTGAAGGCTGTGTTAAAATTTCTGAGTAATTAGAATTTGCCATAATACATGCCTCCATAGTTTTTATGAAGGTATGGTTTTTCTACACAATGGCAGTATACCATACATTTGGTTTTTTATCAAGTTTATTTTGGTTAGAAATTAATGGAATTTATTATTGCTGTTTCCAAAGCATTAGTGAATGTGTTTTCAGAGTTGAAACGTATTTTTACTTTTGTTTCTCCTACCTTGAAAAGGTAAGGATTTTTGACTTGTTCTAAAAAGTCAATAAGCCGTTCTTGGATAGGTTTGTTTGTACAGATATTTATGCTACAAATATCTATAAGGTTTTCTTTTGAATAGTCAGTAAACGAAGCATTTTGATATTGTTTTAAAGTATTGTTAAGCATATATCACATAACCTTTCATAGCGTATTTTTGACACTTGGAAAAATTTTATTCATTTTTATATGTGATTTTGTTTTGAATCTTATCAAGCGGCTGATAGCTACTCAGCTCCACGGGAATTCCACCCTTGGCAGGTTCTCTGCCAACTGCCCTCATTGGTTGCGACGGTTTTATCACGCTCGACCTGTGACTAAACAGGAGTATCATTATCACTATTACCGGTTATCGCCATATCAAAAGCTGTTTGATATCTATAGCAACTGTTTGTCGCTCCCACAACAGAACAAGATGTTGTTAATAAAAACAACATCTGTTCTGTTGGATCTTGGCGCAGTTCTATTGTGGCTCTTGCCTCTGCAAGAATAATAGCAACGTACTTGATAAAATATCTATTCTGTTGTCAAAGTGCATTCGAGGTTTTAACCCCCTCTACTTGACAACGGACATTTTTTTAGCTTTTGAGCGGGTATCAATTAAAATTTTTTTGAAATTTTTTTCTGATAGCATCTCTTATGTCTTTAACCGTTGAGTAAGATAAATTGTTTTTTCTTGCAAATTCTCGCAACTCCATACCTTCCAATATGCAATTTTTATAAACCCAAAACTGTTTGGGTGTGAGTGTTTTCACAACGGCATCAATTTCTGATTGCATAAGTACTTGAGTTTCTAAGTCTTTTTCATCTATCAACCACTCACCAGAAACTTCCTCGTCCTCAAACACCTCGTATGACAAAACTGTACCTGCATTGTTACGGGCTTCTTCTATAGCTCTATATATCTTCTTTTCTTCTGCTCTTAAAAATCGCAATGTTTTCAAGTCAACCTCAACAACTTCTTGTGTTGCTCGAATTCTTACCCAATAACGCTTAACACCATCATCATTGGTTGTCCATAAATCGTAATCAAATTTTTTGTTTTTATACATTTTATATAATCTCCTTTGTTTTTGAATTTCAGTTTCAAAAACCGGAGATTACGGATATTTAGCTATGTACGGTTGCCAGATTTTCACCATAGATACCCTTTCTGTTTACGAAAGGCAAAAAAAGAAGCCCGACGAAAACTCGTCAGGCTTCTATCTATAATGATGTCTGTACATAAAATTTAATCCTTAATATTAATTTTTATTTTGCTGCCACATTTGTGACACTTAACAATTATACCAAAATCGTCTTTTGAAGAATTAATGAAACGTATTTTCTCTGTCTTATCGGTATCACAAAGTCTTCCACCGCAAATTGGACAATGAATTTTTTTCGTTTCGTTTAATGTTGGTTTAGATAATAGTATCATATTCCCCCTTGTTCGCTTCAAGAGAACAAAATGCTATCAAATATATCCCTCGCAAAAGGGATATATTCTTATATTATTTGTTGTTTTTGCTATTGTTAATATTATTACGTACTTCAGCTTTTGCTTTGTCATTCAAAGAAATGTATTCACCAATGTCTGCAGGTATGTGGAAATTATTTTTATCCATACCTTGTTTGGATTTGGCAGCAGCATCAAAAAAAGTAACTCTTTCCGTTGCATTTAGATTTAAAACATCTGCAAGCAACAGAAGCGCCTGGTCATTTGGTGCAGATTTTTTATTATTTTCTATTTCGCTCAGATAAGAATAGCCTAGGTTAACACTCGTTGACAATTCACGTAATGTTAAATCTTTTCGCATCCTTATAGATTTTAAATAATCACCAAATCTCATTTTTTGTTGGTTAACAGCTTTTTATTAAATAATCTACCACATACTACCGATAATGACTGTAAAAAAACAGCTACAGTTATTGCATTTGAGTATAAATACAATTTATTGCTTTTTAGTACAACAATTGTAATAAAGCCTATAATAACTATTAGTGATATTATTTTTTTAAACAACTTTTTCTCTTTACAAGATAAAGGTTTTTGCGGTGTGTCTGCGGGTGTTAAAAGAACTAGTATTATAGTGCAACAAATATATGTAGCAACAAAAAAACTATTGTTAAATTGAAGGCTATATTTCACTAAAATAATACCAATTAAAAAGAATAATAATGTAATTATCATACAATGCAATTCGGTTTTTAAATGCAGTCCACCTGCAAACCTATGCAGAAAACTAAAAGAAAAATAGCATACAAGACTGGGCACAGCAACATCTAATACAATACCTATCAACAAACAATAACAAAATGTAAATATATCTGATAACAAAACAAATAATCCATAATGATATAGTTCAAATTCATCTTTGGGAACAATGTTTTTTATTATTAGATATTTCGTAATTGTTTTTGAAATTTCACTTATCATTTAATTTGTAGTCTTTCAATGCTTGTGGTGGAATTGGTTGAAACATTAGTGTTGTGCTTGTTGAGTTGGAATCCACTTTTAAGGAAAAATTAACAATTTTAATTATTTTTGATAATACTTTAGATTTCATATATTACACCTCCTTATTGTTTTATACAATATTTTAAAATTTACATCAACAGTAGTTACTAATCGTATTAAAATTTATTCAAAACTCCACATATTTCAAATCGAAACACAAAAAATTAAAATAAATTTCAATTTGTTCAAATGCGATTATAAGTTTTGAAATAGCATTTTGTTCTACTGCACCCTAACAAATGTTAGTATATTTAGGGGCGATAATATGAGAATTTATGGCAATGAATTAATCGGTTTAAGAATAGCAAAAATCAGAAAACTAAATAAACTTACTCAACCTGAATTTGCAGAGAGAATTGATTTGTCAACAACAGAAATTTCTAATCTTGAAAGAGGGAAAAATAGTCTTTCGTTCACCACTTTGGTTAACATTTGCAACGAATTTGATGTATGTCCGTGCCAAATACTTTCCGGTGCAATAAAAGATAGTGTTGATGACAATATTATTGACTTAATAAGGACCCTTAGTAAAGAGGAACAGCAAATGGTTTATAAACTTTTGTTGGCATATACAGAAAAATAAAGATTTAATATAATTTGAAAAATCTAATATAGTATGTTATAGTAAAACTCAAGGCAGTCTGCTTTGAGTTTTTATTTTTAGGAGTAAAACATATGACTATCAATGCTTTAATTTGCGATGATGAAAAACATTGTTGTGAAATCGTTTTGCAATATCTTCAAAAATATTGCGAAGAACGCAACTTTACTTTCTTCTACGATTTATTCGACAATGGTAAAGATGCTATATTATCAGAAAAAACTTACAATATTGCTTTTTTAGATATTGAAATAAATAACATTTCTGGGTTAGATATAGCTAAGCATTTAAAAGAAAAAAACAAGAATGTAATTATCTTCTTTATAACAGAATACGAAAAGTATATAGATGATGCTATGGATTTATTTGCACTGCGTTTTATTAAAAAACCTCTTGATTATTCACGGTTTTATAGTGGTCTTGACAAAGCTGTTGAGCTTATTAATGAAGATGATGTTGAATTTTATATAAAGGATACTAATAAAGTATTAAAAATAAAATCCAAAGATATTATGTATATTGAAACACTTGACCACAAAACAAAAGTTGTAACACCAGATAAAATATATTATTCGTCTGATTTAATCGATTACTGGCACAAAAAATTAACACATAGTAGTTTTTATAGAGTTCATAAAAGTTATATTGTTAATTTGGATTATATTAACGAGTACAAACGTAATGAAGTTAAATTGATTAATGGCGAAATTATCGGTATATCATACCGAAACCAACCTGAATTTAGAAAATACTTTTTTAATTACTTGAAAAGGAGAAAATAAATGCACTCAGTTTTTTTGAATATAATTCTTCAATTGATTGAAGGCTTAATTTCATTCCATTTTTATGAAACAATAAAACCTAATAACAGCAAAAAATGGAATGCACCGTTAATATTATGTGGATATATGGTTATGTGTGCAATTAACCTTATCTTTAACTATAATGTTGTTATAAACACAATTATCCTAACATTATCACAATTCCTTTTTGCACTATTAATATATCGTTTAAAAGCCGTGTTCTCACTACTGTATGCTTTTTTGATAACGTCCTTAGTTACGATCACAGAACTAAGTGCATTAGAAATTGTAGCTATTATAACCAATGGAAATACGAGAGATTTTATTGAGAATACTTATTCATATGTTATCGCCCTTGTAATTAGTAAAACATTATTGTTTATTGCATTGAAGATTCTTTCTTTCATAATAAGTAAATTTCATTATAAAGAAAAAGTACACATCACGTCATTGATATATCCTTTTTCCTTGTTGTTAGTATTAACTGTTTTTGGTGTGGTAGTATTTCATTCTGTACTTTCAAACAATATTAGGCTTGTTTTAGCTATTTCTAGTCTAGTGTTGATTGTTGCTGTAGTTTTTACTTGTATTATTCAACAAAAACAATCACAAAAAGACTCTGAACTACTTGAATTAAAAGCATATCAACAAGAACAAGAGATAAATACAACATATTTTGAACTGCTGGAACATCAAAATGATGAGCTACAGGTCTTTGTACATGACACAAAAAAACATTATAGAACATTGTATGGATTAGCAGAGCACCCTGTTAAGTTAAAAGAGTATATTGAAGGAATAGTAAGTGATCTTGAAGAAGTCAACCAAATTGGTAAGACCTCTAACAAATTACTTGATTTAATCATAAGTAAATATAATTATATCTGTGATAGAGAGGGAATTGTTTTTGAAAAAAACATACATCAATCAAATCTTAGTTTTATAAGCGATAATGATTTAACATCTATATTTAACAACTTATTTGATAATGCTATTGAAGCTGCAAAGTCGAGTAAGAAAAAAACGATTTCATTTAGTTTAAATAAAGTTAGAAACATGTTGATAATTGATATAACTAACTCTTGTGATACGCCACCAGTAGTGAAAAATAATAAATTAATTTCAACGAAAAAAGATTCAGTATTACATGGTTATGGTTTCAAAAGTATTTGCAGATCAGTAAAAAAATACAATGGTGATATAGAGTGGGAATACAAATCTGGAACCCAAGAGTTTGTTGTTTCCATAATATTTCCTATTAGTTTAACATAAAGTAAATATTTGTTTTTTAGTTATCATACCAATTTTTATCAGTCTATAAAACGATATTAAATTTGTACAAAAATAAAATCATATAAAGAGAAAAGAACGACTTGTATTGGACATTGTCCTTTACAAGTCGTTTGTTATAAACAACTATTTCAAATAATATAATTTTCTTACCCACAAAACCTGTAACGTATAATAAAAAATAAAACGATATGGACAAATTGGGTTTATCTTATATGAATGTAATATTGGTAGGATCAACTTTTTTTAAAAAAAGGTTGACAAAATACAATATCAGTGTTATATTTATAGCATAGAGATTATATTCATAACACACGTGTTATATTTTTCTCTATGTATTACGATCTTTGAAAACTGAATAGTCCTTAATTATAGATATCTTATATTAAGGAAGGCGATAATTCTTGAAAGTAATTGCTATTGATAATAACAACAAAACAAATACAATTGATAATTTCTTTTCAAAATTCGAGGAGTTTTCACATAACAAAGACTTAGTAGAACAGACAACAAGATTTATCAAAGTTTTGTTACGACACCCTGAATTAGATACACTATCAACAATATGTGATATGACTGAAACAGGTCATTCATTTTCGGTTTCTGGTGCTTGTCGTACATACACTATCGTTTTTGAAATAAAAAACGATACAATAATTCTTAAAGAATTGTGTTAAGCAGAACAATTATAGTTGTCCAGCCAACTATAATTCTGTTTTATACTGATTTAACGCCGTCCATAAAGTTTTCTATAACAAAAGTCTTATTATACTATGTTTAAGGAGGAAAATGTCTTTAATATTATAAAAGACATATTATTTATACACTAAAAAAGGAGTTGATTTAGCTTTGACAATAACAGGTATATAGTCAGATTTAAAAAAACAATTTTAATGTTTCATGATCAACTTTTTTAACATATAGTAAAAATTTTATATACATAGAATGGTAAGATAATATGTGACTTTTCAGTTTTATGCTGGCAAAGATTGTAATCCAACCTTTGTATTATAGTTTTTTAGGAGGTTTTTGTATTGAATACAGAAAAAATATCTATAGAAAGTTTATTAAACATAGAGAATCAAGTTCAAGATCAAATCGATGATATAATTTTAGAATTAATAAAAAAAAGGAAGCAAAATAAAATAACGCAAATCAACTTATCAAAACTAACTGGAATACCACAAGCAACTATTTCAAGAATAGAATCATTTAATTCTATTCCTACATTACAAATCTTAATTAAAATAGCAAATGCTTTAGGGTATACCATAACCTTGAAGTGAAGGATCGATTAACTATGAAAATTGATATAAATAACGCTTTATTTAATTCAAGAAAAATAAAAAGAAATACAGATTATTTTCCAGAGTATGTTAATACATATTTAAAGAGTTACATTAATTTTGTAGAAAATGAAGAGTTTTCTGAAAATATAGTGTATGCAATAAAAGCCTTTTCTAAATACATTTATATTAGTTTATTAGAATATTATTCTGGACAACATAATTCTGCAAAGTACTTTTTTGATAAAGCAATGGATTACATTGACTTCAAAGAAATTTTAACGCCACTTGATGAAATTGGTTTTTACCGTGCACGACGCCCAACTGAACATCGACTTTCTAAAAACGAAATGTTTCATATACCATTCGAAGAACGATACAAGGTATCTACGCAAAGATATAGCTATCCTGGTCTACCCTGTTTATATTTAGGTTCTTCATACGAGGTTTGTTGCGACGAACTAGGCTGTAATAGTACTTCTATGAATATCGCATATATAGAGAAAAACTCACAAAATAAAATGTTAATTCTAAATCTACATTTTTTCGAAAAGTACGACTTTGAAAACTTATCACATGATGATGTAGAAAAATTCATCCGTCTATGGCCACTTGTTGCATGTTGTTCATTTGTTTATGAGGATTCTAATGATATGAAATTCAGACCTGATTATGTAATACCACAATTGTTGTTTGAGTATATTATCGATAAAAATGCGGATGTAGTTATCAATGGACACGGAGAAAAAATATTTGGAATTAAATATTATTCTGTAAAAAAAGATTTTTTTAATATAAATGATAAAACTTCCTCAAACGCATATAATAACTTTGTATTTTTAGCGCAATCTGATCAACATAGTGGTTATTGTAATGTTCTTAAAGAACATTTTACAGTTAAATGGGTTCGTTTATTAAGTGAAATCAACGAATCATAAATACTTCAAAGTTTTTTCATGTTTTATATTGATGAATTTTATCACACTATCACAAAAACACGTCGAACGATAAAAGTTCGGCGTGTTTTTGTGCAATTTGGGGGCAAAACCAATACAGTTTGGTGAAACTACTTTAATTTTACCTCTATTATTGTATTATGCAAATGACAATGTAATTCGGAAAAGTTTATGTTAAGGGAGGTTTGATAAACACATATTACACAACAATTGGCGTATAACATAAAATTAATATAAAATCTATGAAAGGATGAAAGTTATGAAAAAATCGACAAAAAGATTTTGTTTGAAATTAGCTGCCAGTATTTTGTCAACTACTCTTGTTGCAAGCATAGCATTGCCTATGAATGTTTTAGCTGTAGCAGACACCACAGAACACTTACCGGAAAGCAGCACAATTAGTTCATCTTCAGTAAATTACTCAGAAAGTATTGTTCGAGAAATTGAAGAGGAACGAAATGAGTTTTCCAAAACCTTTTTAATGGCTGATGGTACATATTATACGTATGTTTCTCCTGTTGCAATTCATGAATTTATTGAAGATAAATGGGTTGATATAAGTGACAGTTTAAGAGAAACTCCTGCAACAATTTCAGAAGCTGAAGAAAATGTAAAAGATTATGTCGAAACCGTTGAAACTGTTTCGAACCGAATTAGTATGTTTTCTGTTTCGGATAATCCTCAACCTATTACAGTGAACTGTGTCGGTAATGCATCGCAATCCAATTCAAACTATATCTTACCTACAAATAGTGCATTGATAATAAAGCCGACAGGAATCACAAAATTTTCTATGTATAACAAAATTTTGCTTTCGGCAACTTTCAATGTGAACATTACCACAAATCAAAGAAACAACAACAGACCGTTATATTTAAAAAATATTACATCTGAAGCTGACTCTACGTCATATACAACTATTAACTCATGCAAAAATATCTATTATAAACTTTATAATAGTTCTCAAACTGAATACTCCTTTGATGTAACAGATATATATTCAAAGTGGGAAAGAGGTTTGGCTGATAATCATGGCGTAGCCTTAGTTGGTTCTGGTATAAAAGGTACCGGACTTGAAATTACTTCCATGATTTTGTCTATTACATATAAAGATGTATCTGCAAACGATTCTTCGTTTACTTACCACACCTTAGACTTAGGTAAAGCTGGTGTTCTCTCGATAAACGATGTAACCAATGCATTTAAACTTGAGCAAACAATTGCAGGTATTGATTGTTCTTTATTACCGGTTAAATTGACAAAAACTATTGATTCCGCAAAATTCTCACTTGATTCTTATGCAAATGTGAGTAGTGAATGGAATTATAATTACGGACTGTCTGTTGCAGGACCATATGCAACACTAATTTTACCGCAAGGAACAATAATTGATTTCAAACAGCCAGAAAATGCAACAACCATAAATAATTACCAGGTTTGGGAACAATGCCGAAACAGAGATTATGTAGATGGTGCTTCCTTCCACATTACTAGAGCTGCTTTAGAATCAACTACCATTGGAGATATATATCAGGATTGTTATGTAGATATTAATGGTATTGAGTATTGGTTTAATAGTACTGGTAGAATTGAATCCATAAAAAAAGCTGATAAAGAATTAAACATAGAATACGCTTATTTCCCTAATTCTGACCAGTTAGTTATAAATAAGCTCACAGATGCTATTGGTAATCAGTACTGTATTTCATATTCTACATACAACGTCAATAACACTGATTATATTTACGCAAATAAGATTGAAGTCAAAGATTCTGAAAACCAGTATATTTTGTTTGACAACACACCTTTGGTAATTAATATACTTAATACGGTTTCAGACAATATTATCACCAGCACTTTCAGTTATCCCAGTGAAGCAGATGCTCCGATAAATGTATCATATAGTTATGATTTAACTGGTAAACTTTTATACATCCAAAGTGCAGACGGAACAATAACAGAACTTCATTACAAAAGCGAAGATAATACATATTTAACCGGTTACACACAAAAAAAGAACAATGAAGTTATTAATACTTTTACAATAACATCAAATGATACCTTTGAACGTGTTTTTGAAGGAACCTTTATTCAAAAAGAGACTCAACGTTATAACTCAGATTTCCAGTTGATTACATATTACTATGGTAATAATGTTATGGGCATTAACTATAATGAAATTTCTATCGATTCTTATGCCATTAAAAAAACTGATTATATTGAAACCCAAAATCTGATAGATAATGGATGTTTTGATAGTCCCTTAATAGATAGTCTGTGGGAAAATTATTCAACAGCTAGTCCTTCCTATGATGCCGAAAATAAACGAATTATGATTGAAAACAATAATGCAGGAACTGTTCTCGGATTATGTCAAACTATTGAAGAAGATGCAGAAATTCCAGATTCTCAAAACCTTCATGCCGATACTACCTATGTTTTTTCAGCAGAGGTTGTTGTTGATGATAGTATTCCTAGCAATGATTATGCGTTAAAAGCAACTATTGAATTATTTGATCCTAACACAGATGCACCGTTAGGATTGTTTGAACTACCTTTTGATGTATCTTTATTGAATGAAAATCAAGTACGATTGTGTTCATTTAAATCAGATGTTGAATGTGCCGCTACGGTATCTATATATGCTGAAGGACAACTTGGTAGATTCTATTTAGATAACGTTTATGTTTATGAAGCTGTTCCCGAAGATGGTTCTGCTACCATACCAGGAGTTTCCATGTCGAATCCTGCAATTACAACCATTACAGAAGACGGAGTTATAACCAAAGAGTATATTTCAGATGGTACAACATATATGCTCCAAAAATATGAACACGCTGAAGACACATCTAAAGTTATTACAACTTTAGATTTTAATGGAATTTACACTTATTTTGATTATGCTTCCAGAACTTCAAAATTAACACAAAAAGGTTATGCGTTAAAATCAAATGGATTTATAGAAAACCCTATATCATATTCATACAATGATTCAGGTTTGCTATCTGCTGTAAAACAAATTATCAACAATGTGGAACCGGAAATAACTACACATTTAGCTCAGTATACTTATGATTCAGCTGAACGTGTTACTTCTGTTACTAACAACAGCTATAGCTACATTTTTACTTATGACAAAATCGGCAACATAACTAATATCAAAAAGGAATCTACTGTTGATAATGCCACACAGACTAATAATCTTGTCGATTATAATTATAGCGATAACAATATAGGTTCTATTGTATATTCTAATGGTTACAAAATTGATTACACATATGATGAAGAATCGGGTGAAATTCATCAAATTATTTGTTATAAGGAAAAGCCACAATCAAGTGATGAGACGAATACAGAAACAAAAGAATATGATATTATAGGATCATATACATATAGTTACAGCAACGGCAATATTATTGAGACCTTAATTGATAACATTGATTTAGCTTATGATGTAAAAATTGCTTACACTGACACTGGCATAGATATTTATCACAATGAAAACTTAATATACTCCAAATCAAAATCAGCTAACAACACCGTTGAGAAATTTATTTCTTCCGCAAGTGGAAGCAACCTTCTTGAGACATTCACTCAAACTAATGTTACTGAAACTGCAGTTGGCACCAATACTGAATTGTACTCTACATTTTCAGGGTCAAAATATTCTTCTTTATCTTCTGATATTACAAGATTAGATTTTTCTGGTTCAAATAATATTGTGAAAGATTACTTTGGTAGAATATCATCGAAATATTATACTTTGGAAAGCGATATTATTAATGCTGAAACACAATCCGTTACCCAAAGCGACCAACTTTCATTAACACATAATTATTCGTACAAATCGCTTGCTAACGATCCGTCTATAGGGGGAACTCGAACAAGCAATTTAATAAGTTGCGTTAGTAATATTATTTCTGCAGAAAGTACTGAAGATGGTGCAACCATAGCAACAAATTTAAATTTTTCTTACAATTATATATACGATAATAGAGGTAATATTAGATTTGTTTATTTACATAATCCTGAAGAAGGCGAGTACTATCTTGAAAATTGTTACCAATATGATGAAGTTAATCAAATAACTGCTGAACTTGGTAGCATTGGTTCTATTTTCTATTCATACGACAATAATGGTAATATTATTGAAAAGTTAATAGATGGTGAGATCAACGTATCCGGCGTTAATTCTGACATTATAGATGAACTTGGTGTAATAACAGATACTAATTGGAACAATTTTAATTGGTCTGTTTTTGAAAATATGGCATTTTCAATTTCAAAGCCTGAAAAGAAAATTACATATAATTATGATGATTTTGAAAGACTTATTAAATACGTAGAAAAAAGTTACATTTACGATTCTAATGGTAATGCTACAGAAACGACTATTATTGATTTGGAAATTCCGTATGACAATTATGGCAATCCTCTTAAATACATAGGAGAAAGCACTGTTTTGGACAAAACCATTACAGCAGATTTAAATTGGAATGGAAATCAACTCGAAAGTGCAATTATATATGATGGTACTATGAAAAGCCAAAAAATTTCATTTACATATGATGAAAATGGCTATCGTATCAATAAGACCACTGCCAATTACACGAATGGAGCTGAGCCTTGTACCGTAACTCAACAAACCAACTATGTTTGGGAAAATGGTAACCTAAAGTGTATGCAACTTGCATATATAGACAATAATACTTCTGTTTATATGTACACTAATGTTTTGTACGACAATACTGGTGTTCCATATGCCATTACAACACCTACTGGTTTAGCTTATTATTTCTTAAGGGACAGTTCAAACAATATTAAGGGTTTAATCAGCTCTAATGGCGAATTGGCAACCTATATGAATTATGATGCTTTTGGTAACTTTACGATGGATGTATCATCTGGCGATTTGGGTTCAGCTATTATTAACACTTTATCTGCAATGTATAATCCTTGTACATATAAAGGATATTTATACGATTATGAGTTGGGTATGTATTTTGTGCAAAACAAATGTTACTCTCCAAAATTCTGTCGTTTCCTCAATGAAACCTCATTAGAAACACTTACAGAACCTAAGGATGACCCTCTTGATGTAAATTTACATCTTTTCTGTAATAATAACTCTATTAACAACTTTGATACAAATGCTGAATGGGATAGATATAAATTTACTTTTACAGATGAACAATCATATGGTATTCAGGTTGAGATGAGCAAGGCCTTCCTATCGAGACCGTTCTGCACACTCTACGCCTCTAAAATTATAAGCGATTCTGGTAGCTGGGATTATCTAAACGGTAGAAGTTGCAAAAATATGGGTATTGAGCGAATTGCATCCAATCTTTTTGCACGTTGTGTGGGTAACTATGCAGAAAGTGCCGTTAACCGAGTTAATGCCACTTGGGGAGATGGTTGGATTGTAAGCAACAGAAACAGCGGGTTCATTACAATTACAGAAAAAGATCATAATTGTGATAAATATCTTAAAATTTGGTTGGCTGCACCATCTATAAAAGCCTTTGCAACTTCAAGTGGTATTTATATCACTTTATAATATTCAAAACATTTTTAAATATTAACACTTTACTTTAAGATAGTAATTATCAACTAAAAGAGGGAGTAACAAATGAAGAAAATAATAAGCTTAATTTTATGTGTTTCATTACTTGCATCAATTATCTGTATTCCTGTGTCGGCAACAGGAGAAACTGTTTCTACAGAAAATATCGAGGAATTCTGCGAAGATGTAAATGAAATGGTAACAGAATATAGCGATTCTGAGTTTGTTACTCCCGATTTTATTGAGGAAGAACAAACAACAGTCAATATTGACGAAGAATTAGAAATAAACTACTGCCCCCGCCTTATAGTTCAGTCGGATAAACCCATTGATACATATAACGCAGTGGATATTGTCAGCGGCTTTTCAAATTTTTATATAGTCCAATTTGAAAATGAAGAAGATACAAATTACGCATACGAAAAGTATTTAAATAATGATGATATTATTTCTGTTGAATATGACATATCCTATGATGCTGTTACTTTATCTACAGAAAAGACTTCAATCACTGAGGAATTAACTTACCAAGATTATAAAAACGATTGGTATTTATCATCAACCGGGATCGATAAAGTCTTAGAAAAATACAAAGACAAAAATCCCCCTGAAATTCGTGTTGCTGTTATAGACACTGGCGTCAATTTGAATAGTGCATATTTACAAGACAGAATTATAAAAACAAATTATAATACTGCTGGTGACGGTGATGAAAACTCTGAACAAGATTATGAAGGACACGGAACAAAGGTAACAAGTGTTATTGCCAACTGTACAACCCCAAATGTCAAAATAGCCAATTATCGTTGCGTGAACAGGTTTGGTGAGATAAAAAGTTTCACACTTGTATGTACAGCTATTCTTCAAGCCATCGATGATGGTGTTAAAGCAATCAACCTTAGTTTAGGTGCTCCGTCTGACTTTAAATTATTGGATGAAATTCTCGAGTTTGCTTGGTCGTCTTCCTGTGCTGTTTTTACAAGTTCAGGAAATGACGGTAGTGACGTTCAGTTCAGTGCAGGCTCTGTGTTAACTTCTTCTGAATTTATGGTGAGTGTTGGTGGGAGTACTAAATATAATGCACCTGCTAGTTTCACAAATTACGGAAAACCTATAGACATATTGGCACCCAGTAAAGATATGGCTTTGTTGACATTAAATGACAAAATTTCTTTAAGCTCCGGAACGTCTTTTGCTTCACCATTTATGGTAAGTGTTTATGCAATGTATTTATCTGTAAACCCCAAAATTCCTTTTGAACAACGAATGATAGCTGTGATGAATTGCGGTTCGGGAACTGATGAAGAATACGTTACCAACTTTTTCGGTAGCGGTATTGTAAATCCCTTAAAATTATTTGGTTTAGATTCATTATCCGCACCTCAATTCAGTATCGAACCGGGTAAATATGTTGGTGAAATCACATTAGAACTTTCAGCCGAATCAGGTTCAAATATATATTATACAACCGACTATACATATCCATCGCCCACAAACGGATTTTTATATACCGAACCAATCACAATATATGATGATTCAGCAAAAATACGTGCTGTTGCTTATAAAGACGGCAATAAAAGTAATTATGTTTTCGGTAAGTTTTGTTCATTGGTTTTAGGTACCGATGATATGTTCACGGTAAATGAAAAGGGTGTTTTAACAGGATATACGGGAAATGTCAAATATCTTAAAATTCCTGAAGTGATAAATGGAATAACAGTAAAAGAAATTTCTTCGCTTAGCGGATTTAATAAAGCTGAACTTTATGGCGTTATTTTACCAGATACCGTAGAGGTTTTGGGAGATACGTTGGATCGATATGAACGCCCAATGACACTCGAAGAACAATACGGTCCTTTTAACGACAATCAAACACTTGATTTTATTGTAGGTAACGGGATTAAAACCATTGGTTATTACGGGGTTTCTTTTATACCAAACCTCTACGAAGTTGAGTTCCCTAACTGCGAAGAAATTATGCAAGCAGGATTTTTTAAATCAAGTTTTATTGGGGCAGTATTCCCTAAAGTTAAAATAGTTGGAAATGAGGCTTTTTACAATGTTGCAAAGGTGCGAGAAATATATTTACCGGAATGTGAAAAAATCGGTAATGATGCTTTTGCGTTAAATATATTTTTAAGAATTGTGTATGCTCCTAAAGCGGATTTTTTGGAAAAATATGATTTGGTAGATGAAATTCTTACAGTTGAAAATCCCGAATCTACACGCAGTATGTTTTACAAGAGTTCCCATTTTTCAAAAATCGATTTACCTCAAATGACAAGCATTGGTAACAGTTTTTTCGACGAAACTCCTATAAAAAACGTTTCATTATCTAATGTTAAATACATTTTTGATTTACCGGATACATTAAGTGGTAATTACTGTTGGTACAGTCCGTACTATCGACCGGTTCCTGTAGAATTATGTCTACCATCAACTCTGCAATATTGTGTCCCTGCAACAGATTATAAAAATGAATTTATCGAATATGTAGTTTACGGTACAGCAGGCATAAACAGTTATGCAGAACAATGGGCAAAGGATAATAATATTGAGTTTGTAAATGTATCTCAAGAAACCGCCATTGTTGAAGACATTGAACCTGTTTGGGATAAATGTTCATACAAGCCGCTTGAATTTGATGCAAGAGGATTTAATAGAACATATCAATGGTATGGTTCAACCGATAAGATACAAGGTAACTATGATGATAAACCCATAGCAAATGCAACTGATAAAACATTTAATCCTGATGAATATAAATCATACCCGTATTATTATTGCATTATGACAAGTACGGATAAAGATGTTCAAGGTAAAATTACTAGTCAAGTTGAAATTAAAAGTTCTATGTGTCAGAACAGGCTTTATTATATGGTTTCACTTCCCAATACACACATTGATTTTGACAACTATTTAATTTATACCCAAACAACCGGTTGTAAGAATTTCTTTAATATCATTGAAATTCAGGAAAACACAAGCTATTCTTCTTTACCGTCTTTGGTATATAAAGAATATTATTGGTATGGAACTGGTTCTGAGTTTGTTATATACAATGGAACAAAAAAAGAAAGATATACACTAATTGTTGAAGGTGATGTAGATGGAGATAGCGCTGTAGATGTATTAGATGCTTATCAAGTTTCGTTAGTCGTTAACGGACATACAGAATTAACTGACAAATATTTTCTTGCTGCAGATACAAATTTGGACCAAGAAATAACTGTTGAAGATTATGCTCAGGTTGTGAACTTGGTTTTAGCGAGTTAAAAAATTTTTTTATATTGCATGGTGTCTATATGATACGAATAGAGTAAGATGTATGGTGGTGGGGAGTATCTCATCTCCGTAAATATAAAGTATGACTGCTTAAGCACAATCCCCAATAGAGAAAATCTAATTGCGGGATTGTGCTTTTAATTGTTTTGTTTGAATTTATTTTGATTTTTATTTAATGAAGTGA
The DNA here is from genome assembly GCA_045577455.1 of Eubacteriales bacterium. Taxonomy (GTDB): domain Bacteria; phylum Bacillota; class Clostridia; order Oscillospirales; family CAG-382; genus SIG653. The sequence goes on along the minus strand of JAZNIJ010000025.1, from coordinate 18,353 downwards.
TATAATTAATGTAGATAGCAAAAATACATTTTTGTATGTTTTTGAGCAACATTGGATGTGTATGCTAATTAAAATTTTTGATTTGTATGTTGAATTTGTTTTAAGTGACTGGAGAATGCATAAATGAGTTTGGAAATTGGTGGCAGAGCTGATAAATACGGAAATGAATACGAAAACCAGTATTTAGTACGACTACTTTTGAGAGTTGTTGAGGGGGAATATAAATCAATAGTTGTTGAACCACTTGGCGAAAATAAAGATGCAGTAGAGTATATAGCAACAGATAAAAATAATAATCAATGGCATTTTCAGTGCAAGGCAAGTAACACCACAAAAGACTATTGGACTGTGTCAGATTTAAGTAAATATGATGTATTTAAAAGAGCAAGAAGTATTATTAATGAATCATTAATCAATTATTATGCATTTATTTCTCCATTGAGTTATGGAGAACTACCTGAGTTATGCAAACGCGCTAGAACTAATGCATCTGTAGAAGAATTCAAATCCTATCAGTTAACTAATGATAGAATCAAAGTAACTTTTAATGACATCGCAAAATATGGCGCTTTTGACACAAATGATATTGCACAGTATTCTGAATTGGTAAATGTACTTTCGAAATGCTATTTTGACACTATTTCGTCAGGTCGTGAAAACATATTAGACTTAAATGAGCATGCTGGTTTCTTTTTTACCGGTGATGCTGATGCTGCTCGACTTCTTCTCCAAAACTATGTAAACTCTACTGGGAAAATTGGTGTGGTTATAACTGCTAATGATATTGTTTCTTTTATGGAACAAAGTGGATTTCCAATGAGAAACAATCTTTATAGCGATAACCTTTCGGTAAAGATTAATGAATTAAATAATTCTTTCTCACAGGTTTTTCAACCAATAAACCAAATATTAATCCATCGCACAGAAACCGATCGTATTATCAATGAAATAACAACTGGTAAATCAGTTGTTTTGCACGGAAAAGCAGGAACCGGAAAAAGTGGATGTGTGCAAGAAGTAATACAAGAACTCAAAAATATGGGGATTTTATTCCTTGCACTTAAACTGGACAAGTTTATTCCAACAAAAACAGCTGACTATTATGGTAAAGAACTGGGTTTGCAGCAATCACCTGTATATTGTTTACATAATTTGTCAGCAGGAACGCCTTGTGTTCTTTTGCTCGACCAACTTGACTCACTTAGGTGGACTAACCAGCATTCAGCAAATGCTTTGGATATTTGTAAAGAGTTTATCTCACAAGTACGAATGTTAAACAAATACCACCATGGTCATATTTCTATATTATTTGTTTCTAGGACATTTGATTTGGAAAATGATGCTGGTTTACGCTCCTTGTTTACAAAGAAAGATAATGACCCTATTTCATGGGTCAAAATACAGATAAATACATTTACACATGAAGAAGTTAGGTTATTAATTGGTAGTGAATACAATGGTCTCTCTACAAAATTAAAAAATCTTCTCTTAACACCTTCTTCTCTGTATATTTGGACTTTGTTGAATGACCACTCAAAAGTTCAGTCTGTAAGCACCCCATTTCAACTCATAGAGCATTGGTGGAACCAAATCATCGATAGATGTATTTCATCAGGTTTAGATATTAGCAGAGTAACTGAAGTAAAAGATAACATTGTCAGAAAAATGGAAACAACAACGCTTTTATCTTTGCCGGGAGTTATGTTTACGGATTACAATAATGAGATTGAATATCTAACATCAAATGGTTTACTAATTAAAGGGGATAATAAGATTTCGTTCACTCATCAAAGCTTCCTTGACTTTTTTGCAGTTTCGGAAAAAATAAATGAAATATTCGATGGCAAGAGCATATTAGAAATAATTGGAGAGAAAGATAGGCAGACACCCCATCTTCGTTATCGTTTATTAAGAATCCTTCAAAACATTTTAGAAACAGATGAAGATTTGTATGTTAAAACATGTGAGAATATTTTATCTTCAAATGAAATTAGACATTATTTCAAGTGCACAGTTTTTGAAGTACTAGGGCAATTTGAATGTCCTAATAGCACATTGCTTAAATTTGCACATCACTATTATACGGATTCTCAATGGCATGATTATGTGCATAACACGGTGTATTTAGGTCATCATCAATATGTTTTAGATTTAGATAACTATGGTTCTTTCGATTGGTTGAACAGTGAAGGACTAGTTTTGTTGCGTTCAATTAATACAAAGTGTCAAGAGTTTGTTCTGGAAAAGATTAAAACAATATGTTTTAAGAGTAAAGAAAATGACATAATTGCATATAATACCCTTTGTCATGATTGCACAGAAGATTCTGAAGAAATGTTCGAGTTACGATTAAAACTTTTTGAATCGAATTTGGATTTTTTAAAGAACTTTTGGGGTGGTTCACACCTCGTTAAAAGTAGTTCAAAGAGATTAATACCAATTTTAAAGTTAATTGTAGAATACAGTGACGAATTATCTAGGCATATATATTTGGGCGAATTAAAGGATTTAACTACTTACACAAAGAAATATTATCATGAGATAATACGGGAGCTATTACCTGTTGTTTGTAACAAAACAAAGACTTTTTGTCCACAGGGGCCTAATTATGAGTGTAGTACCCAATATAGAAATTGGACAAAAGAAGACTATAATGAACATTCCGCCAGAGAGATTGTTCGTATTCTAAAAATTGCGATGTGCGAGTTCTCGATTAAGGAACCAGAAGCATTTATTTCATTTATAAATAATTACGATGATAACAAGTCTGTGGTTTATTATGAGATTATATCCTCTGCGATAAAATGCTTAGATATAGCTTACAGTGACTTTGCAATATCTTGGTTATATGGTGATATTTATAACCATCTTTTTATATATACTGGAAAACAAGAAGATTATTTGTCAGTATCTAAAAAAATAATTGAAAAGTTCACAGCTCATTGTTCAGCTCCGATTTTATCAGAGCTAGAGGCTATTATTATTAACTGGAAAGAGCCTACAGAGAGAATGGTTTATACTTATAAACACCGTCTTGAGGTAAACAGAACTAAGGAATGGCGTCCTGTATATTACTCTTTTTGGGGGCATTTGCAGAAAGAGTTATTACCTTTTATTGATGCAAAGCGTTTGTCGACGAGTGCAAAAAACTTGTTACAAGTTCTAAATAGAAACGAATGGATCAGAACACCATTTTACCACTGTGGTTTTATGTGTGGTTCTGCCAAAAGTGTAGTTTCGCCAATTCATGGAAAAACCGAAATGCTTAGTGATAAAAAATGGTTGGAAATTATTTCTACAGATAATGAAAAAATGAAGAATCATTTCAGTGGTAACGAAACTTCAGAATATTATATTGAAGCAAATCATGTTATGTTTTCTTCATCGTTGTCTACACAAGCAAAACGAGAACCCACAAGATTCGCACGTCTTTCTTTTAATTTTCCTAGTGATTGTTACTCCGGTTATATTTCAAGTGTTATAAGTGCGTTATATAACCACGAAAACGATGTTGAAAATATTGATTTCACCCTAATCTGTGATGTAATAAAACATTTCAAAAATCATAGTAACCAGAATGTTATTAAAGAAATTCTTAGGTTAATTTCGAAATATTCTAAAGAAAATTGGCCACAAGAAATTATTGATTTCATATGTGTTACAGCTATTCACTCACCAGACCCCTTACCAGGGGAATACCCATTTAGCAGAGATGACACATCAAAAGTTTTAACACCTCATGGATTATTGAATAATGCTGTAAATTGCGTTCGTGGCACTGCATTTGAAACAATTTCCAAATTGCTTTGGGACCATCCTGAGTATGGTGATATTTTCAAACCAATTATTGAGGGTGCCTGTGAAGACAAAAATGATGCGGTAGTGTTCTCAATAATGTTTTGTGTGTTCCCATATTTTCAAATTGACAATGACTTTTGTATTCAAATTTTCAAAAAGTTGATTTCAAAAGATATAAGAGTACTTGGTTATCCGGGTGTATGGGAAATAATATGCAGAGATTATAGTAGTAATGGTGCATTTTATGCTCAAAAATTGTTTGAAGCTTGCGTTTCTAACATTGAAGAATTAGAAGAAACTTCTGCCGGGTTGATTTGCGCTGCTGGAATTTTTTATGATAGTGATTTAATAGATAAATTATTCCATATAGAATTGAACGACAAACAAATTGATAGTGTTTGCAATCAAGCAGTATCATCGTTTAATCAAGATGAATTCCATAATAGAAGTAAAGAGGTTTTGTTAAACTACATTAACACTGACAAATATGAGGTTCATTCTTTCGGTATGCTGTTTTGGGATAACTGCATCGACATTGATAGAGATGAAGATTTTCTGATAAAATTAATGTGTTCAAAACAAAAACCTTATCAGTTACAAGCTTTTCTTGAGTTTATTCTTCAACAAGATAAAGATATAACCAAATACGCAAAAGTTATAAAAAGCATATGTGAAAATATCTTGTTAAGGGGCGATGATTTTGATAGAGAAATGATAATTGAAGATTTAATTAAATGTATCATTAAACTCTTTGATAACAACCGAATGGATAAAGAAGTTCAATCTCTTTGTCTGGATATGTGGGACAATTTATATCAACGCTGCTTAAAGTCTATTAAACCCTTTGCTGAAATTTTTGATAATATAAACTAATTTTATAAAAGTCCAATAATCAAAAATGATTGTTTGCATCAAACAATACGTCCGTACTAAAAGAATATAATGATATCAACCATTGCATATTTTTGCTTAAGCAATAAACTTGGAGTAAGAAATAGCTTCTGAAATTTTTCTATAGGTTGTTAACTTGAATTTAGTTAATTGGTATATTCAATTAGAAACACGTCGAACGATAAAAGTTCGGCGTGTTTTTGTGCACTTTGGTTGAAAAAATAATGCAGTTTAGTGAAAGTGCTTTTTTCTCATCACTATTATTGTATCATACAATTGATAATGCAATTCGGAAAATTTATGTTATAGGAGGTTTGATAAACACATATTACACATAATTTGGCGTATAACTCAAAACCGATATAATTTCTACGAAAGGATGAATTTCATGAAAAAATCAATAAAGAGATTTTGTTTGAAAATGGTTACCGGTATATTGTCAATGGTACTCGCAATTGGCATAGCGTTGCCTATACAAGTTTTAGCAACAACAATTGATAGTACGGAAACTGTTTTAGAAAAAACAGCCACTAATTCTGTTTCAAGTGACTATACTCAAAGTATCATCAAAGAAGTTGAAGAAGAACGAGATGAGTTTACAAAAGTCTTTTTACTTAGTGACGGAAGTTATTGTAGCATCACAACGACCAATCCTATACATCAAAACATTGATGATTCTTGGGAAGAAATTGTGGATTTTAATAATGATGTTCCAGAGACAATTACAGAATGCGCTGCTGAAATGCAGCTTATGAGTGAAACCAATTCTAATAATATTTCCACATTCAGTGTTTCTAATGCCCAAACATCAACACATGGTGTAAGTATAAATACACTTGACAGTGAGCCTGCTTTAGGTGGTGGAGTTATATTCACAGGAGATGCGGTTGTGCTCGTTAAACCCACCTCTATTGATGAATATATATTTAGAAACAGAGCAATAATTGATGCTAGACTGTCAGTATATTGTACAACCACTTCATCAAATAATGCTACTTATGCATATGTAAGAGAAGAAACTACTGCATGGGATGCAGAAACTTCTGATGATGACTATGATTTTGATTCAGTTTCATATAAAAGAATAATGGATTATAGAGCCATAGATGCAACAGGAACATATACTTGGGATGTTACAGACATATATAGCAGATGGGAACGTGGAATCACTGAAAACAATGGTCTTATATTGCACGGAAATACCTCTAGCACTATCACTATGAACAACTTTTGTTTTATAGTTGTTTATAAAGATATATCACCTCTTGATAGCGATTTCACTTACCATACAACTGATATGGACAGAGCCGGAACACTCTATATTAATGACTTTAGCAATACCGTAACAATTGAGCAAGATATATTGAATATTGAGAATAGTGTTCTCCCAATTTCAATAAAAAGATCATTTTCATCAGTCAACCCTAGTTTTTCTTCTGGTGCGGGTATTGGTTTTTCCTGGAACTATGATAGTAGTATAGTGTTAACAAATAACACTTTGACCTGGAAATTGTTCGATGGAACAACTAAACATTTTATTCAAACCAATCCTATAGTGACTAACGGAGAGTACCAAAAATGGACGGAACTTGCATCTGATATAAATTCAGGTGAGGCAACAGAAGCATGGATAAAACCATCTGAAATATCAAATGCAACCCATGGGTATTCGGTTAATTATAGCAATATTAAAATTAATATTGGTAAAACAATATACTCTTTTAATCAATATGGTAAATTAACTCAAGTATTAGAATGCACAGAAATGCCGTTCAATATTGAGAGTACAACTGGTAAGAGTTTAGTTATAACATACAATGCTGCCGGAAACATAACAAACATAAAAGATGCCGAAAATCGCAATTTTGTTTTCACCTATAAAAGAAATAATACCGGTTATGACCATATCTCTAATATTACGGTCAAAAATGCAGATAACGAAGTTGTTACATTTACAGATAGTAATAATGAACCCGTTGAATATAAGATTAATTTTTCAACAACATATTCAGCTAGTGATGGTATTGTATCCCACATTACAACATTTGAAGATGGTTCTACTGTAACTTATAAATATGATGTTAATGGAAATTTATACGAGATAATAGATAATAATGATAGTAAGCATACTTTAACATACAAATTTAATGATGCTATACATAAAAATAACATCATAACTTGTTATGAAAAAACAATTGCAAATGATGAGGGTATGGCTTGCAGGGTTGACTACTTGAAAATATACAACCAAAATACTTATCAGAGATATTTTTCAAAAGTTGAACATATCAACGCTGATTGCGGAAATTGCAGCGATGTTTTTTGTACAGCCAATAATGTGCCAAAAGAATTAATCCAGTATGACAGACATTTCAATGTAACAACACACAAAGATGCTCAAGGCAATTCTGTTTTTGCCAAATATGGCTCTGATAATACAGTTGAATCTTTTACATTAAACGAAAATATTTTAACAGAATCAGAACTGCTTAGTAATGCTAAGTTCGACGATTCTCGCTTAGGTAAATGGATAAAGGTAGGTCCTGAAATTGCAACACGACGCGCATCGACCTTACATGATTCAGGAAAAGAAGTGTTTTTTCCAGGACGATTGGATTGTTTGACTGCATTACAACAAATTGTAACATTAGAATCTGGTTTTTCAAAAGATTCTATTTATGTTGTTGGTGCAAAAGCCAAAGCATCAACCGCAATTCCATATAATGAAAGATTCTTTGGGATAAAGGTATACGCAAGTAATGTCGTAGAAGGTATTTATGATGAAGTAAACGAGGTGTTAATTCTTGAGGACGAATATGACACTACTGTAATTAATGAATGGCAGGAAAAACTTGTTGCATTCCAATTACCAGATGATTACACCTCACTGAAAATATCATTAGAATTTCGTGATCAACAAAACGAGGTTGTTTTTGAAGATGCAACACTTTATGAAGCCACAAACGCAGTTGTAAATCCGACAGATGGTATAGGTAATTCACCAATAATATATACATACAACAGCGATTCAAGTATATATAGTGAAATGATGACTAATGGTACAGAATCATTGGGCATCACCTATGATGAATATGTCAATGGTTTTGTTACTGAAAAAACCGATCATAATGGTAACAAGACTTACTATGAGTTTGACGAAGCAGGAAACATAATTACAAAAGGAACCGTTAAAAACAATTCTGTAATCTCTGACGCCACTAATTATGTATATGAAGGTGTAGCACTTTTAGCTGAAGTATCCCAAACAGTAAGTTCAATCGAATCGGCTGAAGGAAAAATACATTCAACTTTATACACTCGAAATAATAATAAAATTTCAAGTGTATCACATAATGGTTTTTCATACAATTTCACCTATGATGAAAATAATGGTAATCTTACTTCAATAAAAAAAGCGAATGCTCAAGGTGCTGAAAGTAATTATGCTACATACAATTATGAAAACAATAGTGTAAATAAGATTTCGTATGCTAATAACTTTATTTTAAGTTATGACTACGATGATACAACAGGAAATGTTTCTGAAATAATTTATTCAAAAGCAGAAAACGATACTGAAACTATATTAAAGAAATATCAGTATGAGTATGATCCTGTATCAGGTAAGCTTATTTCAGTTTATGATACTGGTACAGGATACTTAGTAGAGTATTCTGATAATATGACAACCGTTTCACGCGACACTGGTACATCAGACCCCCTCAAGTTGTATACATTCCAAAGGAATGCTGGTGGTACATATGAGACATATCTTCCTGAACTTTATTGTTCAGCAGATACAGAAGCTACTCCATATAATACAGTGAGCAAAGGAATACCGATAATTTCAACAGATAGTAATGGTTCTACAACAAAGACAACAAACATAAACACCACAATTTTAAATGCAAACATTTCTGATGGTGTTTATAATTATGATTATATCTATTCAGATGTTACCGATTATTTCAACCGACTAACAAGTAAGCGTATTGATTCTACTGTAACACTTGGTGAAACAGAAAGTCATCAAATAAGTTTATATGATGCATATTCTTATAAAACATTAAATACCACAACAGGTTTATCTAGTGGATTAATTTCAGTTCATAATAGTCTTATAGGTAGAGTAGATGATTCTGATAATGTAATAGAATATTACTCTAATCTAACATATTATTATGACTATGACCATAAGGGAAATATTATCAGCATAATTATCGAAGATGAAGATGGAAACTTTATGCCATACGCTTACTATGGTTATGATGAAGCAAATCAAATAGTATACGAAGTTAGTTTCCCACTTGGATTCGCTATGCATTACACATATGATAATGGTGGCAATTTAACAAAAAAAACACAGTATGATCTATATGATATAGTAGGCACCAATGAGGATAATACTCAACTTGTGCTGAATGATTTCTTTACACAACTTGGAGTTAATAAAGATAATTACAACATCCAAAGTGTAGGTAGCATAGACATTGAATATTCTGGTGACACTCTGACCAGTTTTGCTGGGATTGATATTGAGTCTGATACATTGAGCAATCCCAAACATTATTATGGAACCAATTTGTTGGGTGAGGCTGTAGAGGGAACTCTTGAATGGAGTGGTAATCGTTTAACAAAATTCTATAATAATGAAATCAAATTAGAATTTGAGTATGATGCTAATGGTTATAGAACATGTAAACGTTCATATGAAAAAGCAGGAACTGAATATGAATTAATTCAGGAATATACTTATATTTGGGAAAATGGTTTGCTAAAAGGCACTATTTTAGGAACAAATACAGATACACCTGTTCCAATAACAATTATATATGATGATAACAATCTACCAATAGGCATAGTTTCTCCAAGCGGTATGTCTTTGTATTATCAAAAAGATATACATGGTAATATTATTGGTCTTCTCACAGCAGAAGGCGAATACCTTGCCAATGTTTATTATGATGCATGGGGAAACTTTTACTTGGATGTACAAGGTGATAATTCTTTGGAACGAGCTATTAATGCAATTATAGTAGCGTTTAATCCTTGTATGTATCACGGATATCTGTATGATTATGAACTCGGCTTATATTTTAATCAGGGGCGCTGTTACTCGCCTTCTTGGGGAAGATATCTTAACTCAGATGATCCAACAAGTTTGTTGGAAACAAGTGAAAATCCCCTTGATTCCAATCTCTATTTGTTCTGTAAAAATAATGCAGTGAATGAAATGGATAAATATGGCTCGTGGTCACAATCTCTTAGCGGTTTCAAATGGACATCAAATGGTTTTGAAGTTGCTGCAAATCCAATTTTTATATCTAAAGCTTTTTCTATGATTTTCGCTAATGAAATAATCAAAAAGAATTATGCATTCAGTAGTGATATTGGTAGTAATTATTTGGGTATGAATTCGTTGAGAATTGCATCAAATCTCTATGCTCACAGTCTTGCAAAATACTCACCTGAACTGATTGAAGCAGAGCTTGGAAAAGACTGGAGTGAAAATGTGCAAAACAGTAATATTATTTCTGTAACACAAAACGATGGAAATTCCTGGAAATATAAAAAAATTTGGTATTATAGCAAAGCATAAATAAAGATTATTTGGTGCTTGTTTTAATTACATGAAATCAAATATTACTTAGGCAAATGGAGGCATGAAGAGAATGAAAAAATTCTTATGTTTAGGTTTAGCAATGACTATATTCATATCTACACAACAAATTTGTTTCGCTATAAGTTCTGAAGATAACGCAATTGAGTGTTTCGTTGAAGATGTTGCATCTTTGTGTCAGGAATACTCATTTCTTGAAAAAAATGAAACTGAAAATAATACAGTTGTTGCAAGTGACGACGATGATACTTTGGATTTTTCTTCATGCCGATTAGTTGTGAAAAGTGATAAATATCCTGAAAAATTCAATTCGGTTGAAATTGTAAGCGGATATAAAGATTATCATATAATTCAGTTTGAAAATGAACAAGACACACAGATTGCTTATGAGGAATATAAGGACACAAGTTATATTACCGATGTTGATGTGGATAGTCCTGTGTATCTTCGAAATGGAGATGTCACTTTAACAAGTGAAGAAAAAATCGATACTGTTCCCGACTGTCTTGAATCCTGGGGTGGCTACGCGAGCGGTACTTATGATGTCAAAAAATATATTGAGGATAACAATTTAGGCACAAGGGAAATTGTAGTTGGAGTTTTAGATACTGGTGTTGAAATAGAAAATAAGTTTTTAAAAGATAGGATTAATCGAACTTATTACAATGCAACCGGTATTGGAGATTGGAACAGCGAGGCATGTGAATATGATGATTGGCATGGTAATGCCGTTGCAAGCGTAATTGTTGATAATACCCCGTCCAATGTGAAAGTATCTGCTTACAAGGTGTTTAGCTCAAAAAATAGTGCCTCAACAATGGTTCGAGCTGCAACAGCTATGTTAAAAGCAAAGCAAGACGGAGTTGATATAATAAGTACCAGCTTTGGTTGTTCAGACGATATAGATAATTTTACATATGCTCTTGATGTAATGGAAGAGGTTTATAAATCAGGCATATTAATAACTGCCGCTGTAGAAAATGGTGGTGGTTATACAGGTGATTTTCCAACTTTCCCCGATTGCTCGCCATATAGCTTCAGCATATCATCTTCTGCAGATAACAATACTCCCTATGGTGGGTATTATGGTGATAATGTAGCCTTATGTGCACCTGGTATCGACCTTCCAATGGTTGCAACAGGAAACAGGTATGGATATGCATCGGGTACATCTTTCTCGTCACCAATGGTAGCAAGTGTTTGTGCAATGTATTTAACATTATTTCCTGATGCTACACCTAACGAAATGAAGGAAAAGATAACATCAACGGCATCACCGTTTAATGTTAAAGATATTAATCATTTATATGGTACGGGTGTTTTGAACGCTATTGCCGCTTGCGATTTAGAACAGGTGCCTACAGTAACCTTTGTTACTCCAGAAGGGAAATATCACGAGAAGATAGTGGTAGAATTGAAGGCACCTGCGGGCTGTGAAATTCGCTATACATTGAATGATACTGACCCGGCAATTTATGAATATATGGTATATGAAGAACCTATTGTACTCACACAATCCACATCCGTTTATGCAAGAGTGTACAAAGACGGAAAATACAGAAGTAATCTTGATTATAGAGATTATCGTGTCACCACTATGGGAACGGATGATATGTTTACAATTGATGAATCGGGTATGATTACATCTTATACCGGAACTGCAGTAGACCTTATTATTCCTGACGAAATAAACAACATAAAAGTTACAAGTGTAGATGCAAATGTATTTGATAAAAACTGCGATAAAAATCTTTTAGGTGTTCGTTTTCCGGAGGCGGTAACGATAATACCATGGGGGTGTTTTAAAACGAATGAAACTATATTGTTTGTTGAAGGAGAAGGTATAACTACCATAGAGGATTATGCTTTTGCTTCAAGTAATGTAGCTTATGTTGATTTTCCTAATCTTGAAATAATTGGCAGATATGCATTTGTTACAACATGGGCATTGGAAGGGATTAATTTCCCTAAATTAAAAGAAATTTATCTCAATGCTTTTGATACATCCTCTTTGCGATATGCTTATTTACCGGAATTAAAACAAGTGCATGGGTTTGCCTTCAAAAAATGTTGGCTTTTAAAAGATTTCTATGCACCAAAACTTGATGCTTTGCATGGTATAAGAGGTTCAGAAGGTCGTCAATTTCAGGGTTGTAGTATTTTGAGTAGTTTGGATTTGCCATTTGTTGAAAAAATTAATATAGAAACCTTTGATTGTGATAACAACTTGCAGTGTGGCTTGAAACTGCTCGAATTGTCAAAAGTAAAAACTATAAAAAGTTTGCCAAGCTCTAATGACTATGAAACCACAAAAAAAGATGTTACTGTGGTTTTACCATCAACATTAACTGAATGTTGTTCACTCACGCATCCTGAAAAAGATACCTATACTGTCTATGCCTCGGAAACTAACGAATATGTTAAAAATTGGGCAACGGATAATGGTGCAACATTTATTGCATTGGATGAAAACACAGCTTTGCACCAGGATGTGCCAAGTGCATTTTGCAATGGTGATGTATCAATTACTTTCGGTTCTTATGGATTTAATAGAGTATATCAATGGTACGGTTCTTACTATAATAACAATTATGCAGGAGAAATTATCGAAGGTGCAACTGACAAAAATTTTAAGCCAAATGAATACAAACAATATCCGTATTATTATTGCGAAATGACCAGTACAGATATAGATGAGTTCGGTGAAGTTGTTAACAAGTTTTATATAACAAGCTCGGTCTGCCAAAATCAAACATATTATATGTTTGCTAAAGATAAAACTGAAATTGATTTTGAAAACAAACTCATTTACACTACTCAATTTGTTCAAAAAGATTTGTCAAATATAGTTGGTACTCAAAAAACAATAACAGTTGATGACATAGCTTCTTTTAGTAATTTATCAGGCAAATTTTACGGTACCGGTTCAATGTTTTTTATTTACAAAAATTCTGCTATATCGGAAATGTACACTTTGATTGTTCAAGGTGATGTGAATGGTGATAGTGCAGTTGACGTACTTGATGCTTTTTCTGTTTCGTTGGTTGTTGATGGGCATAATGATTATATTGGAAACGACTTTTTGGCAGCTGATATTAACAAAGATGGTGAGTTGACAGTTGAAGATTATTCTCAAGTTGTCAACTTAGCTTTATCAAATTAAAGGAGGCTTGATATGAAAAAAATAATTTGGCTTTCATTGTTAGTCTTTTTTATCGTATGTTTTTCTGCATGTTCTAGTAAAACTACTGGTAATACGGATACTCAAAATACAACAGAGGTTACTTTGTCATTTCCAAACAGCATTACCACAGAAAAACAAATCTTAGAAGATTCCGTTTATGAAAAAGTTTGTTTTAAAATGTTCGGTACTAAGGTTAATGCAGATATAGACCAAGAATTAAATGATCAACTTGAAAAAGCTAAGACAATAAAAGATCCTGTTTTGGACGCTTCTATGAAAGAAATTGGTTCTGTATGGGTTCAGTATAAAAACAGTAATGAAATGGTAGAGTTCGGCAAAGTATATACCGGAGCCGAGAACAAAATGTACATTCAAGCTTTTGAAAACGAACACAATGGCGTGTTGTGTATTTCAGAAGGAAATGATAACAGCTCTAACATTTTATTCTAACCTAAAACAAGACAAAGATAATTAACACAATTTGTGTGTTACCATATCAAAAATAATTTTAGTTCACCCTAAAACAAATTGCAGAGATTATCGTTACTAATTACAGATACGATAATCTCTGCTTTCTTAAAATTAACGCTAAAACGACAGCAAAACTAACAAATTGACAAAACTCTTTTTGTACAAAAAGTAGAAAGTGATAAAAAGAAGCAAAAAACGCAAAAAAATTGTGAAGTATTTATCGGAAATTGTCATATATATATGGAATACATTTTTTAAATAAAGGATAATTCTCAATTATCCTACTATGAATGTTAATTACTAAATTATTTGCAACTTTAAAAATGGTAGTTAAGGGTGGTTTGTATGGCTAAAAACTATGATTCAAGTAACAAAGAGCAGTTAGAATTATTTTTAAATTTAGTTGCAGAACAGGTGTTACATAACCACTTAAGTTTATTTATTGGTGCAGGTTCATCAATGCAATATGGTGCAATGAGTTGGGATTCCTTAGTAGATAATATTTTCCCAGATTTTGAATATGGTAGTAATACTGACAAGGCACAATATGCTGAGTTAAATGGTGTTAATATTAAAAAGAAAATATGTGAAAAATTATCTAGTTGTGATTTTAATTATGAATCTCCAAATACTTATTTAAACAACTTATTGGATTTTGATTTTAAAAGCATATGGACAACAAATTATGATTGTATTATAGAAAAAGTTTTGCAAGAAAAATCAAAATGTTTTAATGTGGTGTATGAATATAGTCATTTTAAGAATTTATCATATCCCGGTGGATGTTTTCTTTTTAAAATTAATGGTTCGCAAACGAACGCTAATACTATAGTAATTACTCATGAGGATTTTATAAATTATCGTAAGTCACATGAAGCATACTTAATTCTTTTGAAACGTGAATTACTTTGTAATAGTTTCTTGTTTTTAGGTTGTTCCTTTAATGATGATGTTTTAAGGATATGCATAAAGGACATTTTGAACTGTATTGAAAATAGCAATGAAAACTATGCTACCAATCATTTTGCTGTAATAGCAGAAAAAGATGTTATTAAATCTGATTATATATGCAAAGATCTTGTATATCATTACAAAATAAATTGTCTACATGTTAGTAATCTAAAAAATGCGTATATGATATCCCAAGGTATTATGTACAAAGTTAAGTATAATTCTGTTTTCATTTCTGGAGCTAAACGATTCGAAAGAAACACAAAAGAAGAAGCGTTTGGTAAAAAGGTTTGCAAAAATTTGTCAGATGCATTTATTCGTTCAGAACTCTCACCATATAAACTAATACTCGGTATGGGTATGAGTATAGGTAATTTTGTTGCTGGTAACGTTAAACAACAAGTTAGAAATAAAAATTTGAACAGATATTTACAAATGGAACCTTTTCCGTTTACAAGCAAAAAAGAAAACGAAGCACACAGGAAACAGATAATTGAAAAAGCTGGTGTTTTTGTTTTTATTTATGGCGATTTAGATGAAAATGGTACTTCTGTTGAATTAAGTGGTATGTGGAAAGAGTATCTATATGCAAAATCTGATCCCAATAATATAATAATTCCTTTACCTTGTGGAGATTCGTCAATATCAAAAATAATATACCAAAACGAACTTAACGATAAAAACTCCTTTACTTATATAAATAAGACGTTAATTGATACTTTTGATATAACTAAAGAAAACGCCAAATTTTTTAATGATTTGGTAACTTGTGTTAATTTAAATGTTAGAAAAATTTTGGATGATAAAATTAACGAAATTGCAAATATGATGGTGTGAGTTATGTAAAAATAAATTTTTCGTTTAAGTATTATTTAAAATTCCCTCAAATAAAAATTCACTGCAAAGCAAAAAGATAGCTTCTGTTATTTTGTAAATATCAAATGATATTTTATCATTGTTATAAATCATGTAAGAAATGTTTTGTGTTACCTTGTTATATGGGTTCTCTCTAAAAAGCCCTAAAAGACATAGCAATATAATACATCTACTTCTATAATCATTTTCAGGAAAATTGTCTATTAAAGAAAGAGAGTTAAATATATTGATGCTGTTGATTAATGTTAATCTATTATAGTAATCTAACGCTATATCAATGTTTCGTATTGTTTTTGTGCTCAGTATATCATCAAAAATTCTATTTAGGATTTGAAAACCAATACTATCTATTGTTTCGCCTGTGGTTAAAAATTGGTACTTGATTCCCAAAAAACAATTCAGTGTAGATTCTGCTAAATCCGCTTTAGATATATCTAACAAAATTGGAAAAAGCGTTATATTTTCTCCTCGCTCAAATCTTTTATAGAGAAGTTTAGCTTCTTCACATGGCCAAGGTCTTTCTAAAAATGTTTTATTAATAATTATAACTGCATATGTTGCTTGTTCTATGCCTTCTGAAGTGATAGTTTTTCTTAAATCATCCCCTAAACGTAATTCGTGCTGATCATACCAGGTTTTGAACCCGTGTGTATTAAAAAAGTTCATGAACTGTATAGCATATTCTTGTCTTGCCATACCTGAAAAAGAAATAAATATACTCATATTATTCGCTCCATAATAAATTAGGATAATTGAGAATTATCCTTTAAAAGAGAAAAACCTTCCACACAACAATTGTGCAGAAGGTATTTGTAATCAGAGTATTATCTTGTTTCTTGGGTGTTTTTCTTCAAGAAGCTTATGTATTTTGTTTGTACTGATGTGAGTGTAGATTTGGGTTGTTGAAATTGAACTGTGGCCAAGCAGTTGTTGAATATACCTAATATCTACATCTTCATCATGCAGAGCCGTAGCAAAGGTGTGACGGAACATATGAGGCGTTATGTGTTGCGTTACACCCGCTGCGCAGGCATAGTTGTTTACCATATTTCTTATTGATTGTTCGGACAATCTGTTTCCTAAACGATTGGTAAACATATAGTTTGATATTTTATTTTGAGTATCTATATGTTCAGTTAGAAGTTGCAGAATAGATTCATTTGTAAGGCACATTATTCTTTCCTTTGAACCTTTACCAAATATACGAATTGTACCATCTATTAAATTGATGTCATTAACAGACAAGTGTGAAATCTCAGATACACGCATTCCTGTTGAAAACAACATCTCTAAAATAAGTACATCTCGTAATCTTGTTTTTCTTTGAACAACTGTTTTACTGTCCTCTTTTTGATTGTAGGAAAAAACTAAAATGTTTTTTATATCATTTAGAGAAATAGTTTTAGGTAGTACAATTGGTTCTTTATATTTGATTTTTATTTTGTGAAATGGATTATATTCTATGATATCCTCCATTTCCAAATATCTATAAAAGGCTTTCAAACACGCTATTTTCCTTTTAGCACTTTTAGGACTATAGGCTTTATATAAATGGTCAATGTACATCGTCATACATTCTTTAGATAGCCAGTCCGAATTATTGGCATATTCTTGATATTGTTTCAAATCAATCGTATATGCCTTTATTGTCAGTTTGCTTAAACCTTTTAGGTTTTCACAAACTGCAATATAGTTGTTAATTTCAGATTGTAAACTCACTGACAAAACCTCCGTTTTTTATGTAATTATGACGGTTTAATCTTGTCTTGTCGAGTATATATAAATAAAATTTAACGAATGATTAATAGTTTTTGTGCTCACGCAAGAGCATTACAAAAATCATGGAGTAAAAAAACATATTGGTAGGAGAAACACAGCAATGAAAAATAGATACATTAAAAAGCGTAGATTTCTTGTTAGCGAATACTTTTACTCAAAACAAGTAAAAGAAAAATCATCCGTAGATAGAATTGTTCTTACAAGAAAAACTATTGATAACTTTTACGCAGATATTATAGCAGATGAACTCGATTTGCTTTTTTTGAAGCTAAAGCATGCTGAAAAGATTATGAAATTTTCAGAACTTAGTTTCAAAAACATTTCACTTCCATATATAAGTGCTTGTATTTCAGCTACTATAAGTTTAATTGTTTCCTATACAACAAATATAAGTAGTAAGCTAACTGATATAAACAATATTTTCCAATATATAGGCTTTTTGTTAGCGTACATTATAACTATTATTCTTATCGTTGTGCCAATAGGATTTATTATATGTCTAATTTTACGAAATGTAATAAAAAACAGTAGTAAAGATTATTTTGTGTACATATTACCTTACGAAATAAAGGTGATAAGAAAAACTTTAGATAGGCTAATAGAGGAATCTGGCATTGAAACAGATTTAAAATTCAATGAAAATAAAGGATAACTAATAATTATCATTATAATTTAAAGTGGGGATACAATAATGAAGGAAAATTTAATAAATAACTGTTTTTACCAAGACTACATACGCACTACAGAAGAGTTCCAAAAATTTAGTACCGAATGCATCCCGTT
>JAZNIJ010000024.1:0-13916 GCA_045577455.1 Eubacteriales bacterium | reverse complement strand
AATAACGATGTTTTTATTATTTCTTTTAACGATTTCTTCTCTTTCTTTATCGCTGATTATATCGTATGGAGGGCATACGCATGTTTCAATTGATTTTTTGTCTGTAAAACGAAGGGGTTTAATAGGTTTGATAATTGCCATAATCGTACCTGCTTTCTTTTTTAATTTTATAAATATTTATCAATTTAATTTATTGAGCTTACAAAAGCTCGCCATAACCTTTTTTGTTGCGCCTGATTCAAATTTAATTTCGTATATATAATCCTTTTTTAAATCAACAACAGAAACAATTTCACCGCATCCAAAATCATGATGTGATATCCTATCTCCAATTTTGAATACTTCATTTTTTATAGCTTCCTGATATGGTTTGGGTGCGACAGAAGTTGTATTTTTAAGGAAAGAATCTCTGCTGTTGGCATACTTTCTCTTGGATTCTGATGCGTTATGATTATAAACTGTTTTCATCGGTTGTTCAATTACAACAAGCTCTTTGGGAATCTCTAAGGCAAATCTTGACAACTGATTAGATGATGTTTTACCATATAAAAGTCTTGTATTGGCATGGCAAATAATCAATCTCTTTTTTGCTCTTGTAACAGCAACATATGCAAGTCGTCTTTCTTCTTCCATGTCTGCGTTTGTTCCTGACATTGTCTGAGTTCCGGGAAATACTCCTTCTTCAAATCCTGGAAGGAATACGGTATTGAATTCAAGACCTTTTGCACTGTGAACCGTCATAAGTGTACAAGCATCTTTTTCTTCATCAAGATTATCAACATCGGAAATTAAAGCAACTTCTTCAAGAAAACCTTTGAGAGTTGGAGTTTCTCCGTTATCCCTTGTGCGTTGTTCATACATCATTGCACCGGAGATAAGTTCGTCGGGAAGATTTGCTTTTTCTTTATCATCTTCGGTTTCCAATATATATTCTTTATAAGCTGTTTTTGCAATAACCTCTGTAATTAGCTCAGAAACAGATGCTGTTTTTGCAAACTCTCTGAAATGGTCAATAAGTCCCTTGAAAACTAAAAGCTTTGGAATTGACTTTTGAAGCTCGGGATATTGGTCTGTTGATGATAAAATTTCATAAACGCTCTTACTTGTATTTGCTGATAAATCATCAAGAAGAGAAACTGTTGTGTTTCCTATTGACCGTTTTGGAACATTGATTATTCTCTTCATTCTGATGGAGTCATTTGGATTATCTATGACGTGGAGATATGCAGTAAGATCTTTAATCTCTTTTCTGTCATAGAATCGCATACTACCAAAAACACGATAGGGGATATTGCTTTTTGAGAAAATAATTTCAAGCGCGTTAGCTTGTGCCTTTTGTCTGTATAGAATTGCAAAATCCTTATATTTGTTTTCACCCGAACTAACTTTTTCTTTTATATATGTTACAATATAACCTGCTTCTTCGCTTTGAGTAAACTGTTTTTTCAGAACAATTCTATCGCCCTTTTCAGAATCAGTCCAAAGCTCTTTGCCGTTTCTGTTTTTATTGTTAGCAATTATTGCATTTGCAGCACTAAGTATTGTTTGAGTTGAACGGTAGTTCCTTTCAAGTTTGATGGTCTTTGTGTTGGGATAATTTTTGTTGAATGAAAGTATATTATCAATAACAGCTCCTCTGAACGCATATATACTTTGGTCATCATCACCAACAACGCAAACATTCTTGTGAACAGAGCCAATAAGACGCACTAAAACATCTTGCATTGTGTTAGTATCTTGATATTCATCAACGAGAATATATCTGAACTGATTGCTATATTTATCAAGAATCTCCTTGCGTTTTTTGAACAATCTGAGGGTATTCAGAATAATATCATCAAAATCAAGTGCATTAGAGGCAACAAGGCGTGCCTGATATGCTTTGTATACTTCAGAAATAATTTCGGCCCTGATATCTGTAGAAACAGCAAGATAATCAGATGCGCCAATACATTTTTCCTTTGCAGAACCGATGGCTGAAAGCATAGATTGGGGAGTGTAGATTTTTTCGTCTATTTTAAGTGCCTTAAGAACTTCGGTCATTAACTTCTTGCAATCTGCCACATCATAAATAGTGAAATCATTTTTATAGTTACCAAGAAGGTCAATATGTCTTCTTAATATCTTTGCACAAATTGAGTGGAATGTTCCGGCCCATACATACTTGCTTGATTCGCCTAAAGTAAGGGCAAGTCTATCTTTGATTTCATTTGCGGCTTTATTTGTAAATGTGATGCATAAAACTTCCCATGGAGCAGGGGCATTTTTTACATATTTTTTAAGGGTTGTCCGCATTTCTCCTTCAGAGGCGTTTTGAACCTTTTGAAGTAATTCTAAGTCTTCTTTTGTTGCTTCAATTTCTTCGTTGTAAAGATTTCCGAAATAGCAGAGGTATTCAACACGGTTAACAAGAACCGTTGTTTTTCCGCTACCTGCACCGGCAATCACAAGGAGAGGTCCATTAGCAGAGAATACTGCCTGTTTTTGTTCAGTATTAAGTTTTTTATAAATTTTTTCCAACAGTTCTCTTTTAAGTTTATTAAACGAGACCTGTTCGGCTGATATGCAATCAATCATTTTTTAATGTTGTGGCATACATATCGCAATGCCGACTTTCCTTTCTTAATTCTGGTATATTTAAAACTATATATTTTTAAGTTGGTTGTTTGTCTTTTTTATCTTCTTGTTGTTTTATGTTTTTAATTTTTTCTTCGTGAACTCTTTGAGCCATATTTTTATATTCATCTATAACATTTATAATTTTTTTGAGAATAAATAACGCTCTCCACATTTTTATTGAAAGACGAATTTCGGCATAAAAGTCTGAAGTTTCTGCAAGAAAATCAGGAATGATTTCAATATAAACATTTTTATCATTCATACCTTTTGCATTAGATGCAAATTGATGTAATGATGAAGCGGCAGTACACATATAACCATAGAGGACAGCAATTGATGATGCATCTTTTCCACCTGCCACAGCTTTAAAAATCAGTTTTTCCAATCTGAACGATTTTATAATTTTCCCTAATAAAGATATAACCGTATTTTTGAAAAACAAGATGGTATTTTTTATTCCGGGAAAGGGGGCTTTTTTCGAAGAAGTATCTTTTTTTGATGATGTTTTTTTTGATAATGAGTTTGACAAATTGTTATCAAAGTGATTTTTATTCTCGGAATTTGCTTTTTCGGTTGAAGTTACACCGTTTAGAAAAACTTCACTGTTTTTTTCTTTGTACAAAACAGGAAAAGAATAGATAAATTTTATAAATAAAAACTTTATCCCAAATTTTATGTTACCATCATAACATATGTGTATTTTAATTTTTGAGAGCAACAAAAAAACAAGAAATGCAAACAAAAGTAAAATTATATATAATAATATTTTCATAATCAATAATTATACGAATCTGCATCTGATTCGCTAACTCTAAATTGTTAATTAGTTAGAGAAATCGTTATTAGAAAAATCGTCTTTGGAGTTAGATTCGGATATGCTTTCGGTTTTCAAATCAGAATCATCAGCTTCAACTGATATATTTGACGATGTAGCTTTGGATTCACCATCGATATCCTTTAAGTCGAGAGAAATCTGTCCGTTATCTCTTATGTATTCTGATGGTAATTCAGGTAAATCATCAAGAGATTCCAAACCAAAAGAACGAAGAAATGCTTCCGTTGTTGAAAATAAAACAGGTCTTCCCGGAGCATCAAGATGCCCACTTTCAACAAGTAACCCCTTATCTTCAAGCCCTGCAACTATAGAGGATGATTCAATCCCTCTGACCTGTTCTATAAATGAACGGGTAACCGGCTGATGATATGCTGTTATTGCCAAAACTTCAAGGGCGGCTTTGGAAAGTGGAGGAGACTTTTTCATTTCAAGAAATTTTTTTACATAATCCGAAGCATCTTTCTTTGTACATAACTGATAAGCACCGTCAATTTTGATAAGGCATAAACCGCTTTCACTTTTGGCTTTAATTTTTTCTAAAGATTCAAGCTCTTTCAACATTTCATCTGGAGTAAGAGAAAAAATTTCGCACAAACGGTCGAAATGAACAGGAGTGCCACTTACAAAAAGCACTGCCTCAATTTGTCCTTCTAATGCCATTATAGCACCCCTTTCTTTAAAATTATGTTTCTGTATCGGCAATGTGGATAGTAACTTCATCACCATTTTTAATAATATAAGCCATCCCTAAACGAATAATATCAAGTAATGCTAAAAAAATAGCAATTATTTCATTATTAGACTCAGACTCTTCAAAAAACTCATAAAACTTAACTGATTTTTTCAAATTTAATCTTTGACATAAAATAAGTGTTTTTGATTCCACAGTATGGTATTGTTCTTTTTTGATTTTGTCAAAGAATACTTCATCTTCTTTTTTGAATTTTTCAACAGATTCTCTTAATTTCATTCGTTCAAAGGCGTCTCTTAAGAGAGAAATTGCTAACTTTCCGGTATATACACCGTCTGTTGGCTCGGGGTCTTTGGGAAATCTGTTAAAATATAATTCAAGGCGTTTAGAAAGCATCTCGCTTGCAATTTTGGCATTTTGGTGAGCTAATAAATTATCAACAAGCTCCGCTCTTGGGTCGGGCTCTTTTTCATCACGGGGTAATAGCATTTTAGATTTAATAAGCATTAAATAAGAACCCATTTCAATAAATTCAGCTGCTATATCAAGATTTAGCTCTTTAAATTTATTTAACTCTGCCATATACTGGTCTGCAAGAGTTGATATGGGAATATCAAGTATATCTATTTCGTGTTTTGATATTAAGGATAATAATAGTTCAATGGGACCATTATATATATCTAAAACTATGCTGAAATCTTCCATATAATCAACCTTGCTTTTCAAAATAATTATAACTGCAAATTTATGCAGCACATACTTTTGAGTTACCAACCAAAAATCAACGAAAAAAGATTGATATACCCGCTCATTATTAGTTCACGAAATAAATCTAAGGGATAAAAAAACAAATCCGAAATGGAGGAAAAATTACCAATCCTAAAAGGAATATAAGATGATAAAATTAAAAATAAGAAAATGTATCTTGTATAATCTGTAATTTTTGAATATGAATACGAAAGCTTTGGAGGAAGAATAGCAGAAACCAATCTTGAACCATCCAAAGGAGGGAGGGGGATTAGGTTAAAAACTGCAAGTCCTATATTCAATAAAGTAAAAATATAAAAAAATGTCAATGTAACTCTTGCAATATTTGATATTTCTGTTAATGATGCATATTTAAGAATACCGAATTCAAAAACAAGTTTTATATCAAAAAGCCATGCAGATAGACAAAGCAGTCCACAGGAAACCAATGCGAGAATTAAATTAGAAACAGGCCCTGCAAGAGCAACCAAAGCAAAATCTCTTTTTGGATTTTTAAAATTCCTTGTATTAACAGGCACAGGCTTTGCCCACCCAAACCCAATGAATAGCATCATCAAAGCACCTATAGGATCTAAATGTTTAGTAGGATTTAATGTAAGTCTTCCAAAATTTCTTGCTGTATAATCTCCACATTTATATGCAATAAATCCGTGGCTGAATTCATGGAATGATAAGCTAAACAGCACAATTGGAATCATCATTAAAACTTGAATCAATTCAAATTTATTGAAACCGCCTTGTATAAGTGATAATAACATTTTATTCTCCGATTATTTTACCATTCATGAAAGCGGCATTGCCGCTATCATGAAATAAAAACTATGGTAATTAAATGATGTTAAGTAACATCAAGTATTATATAACTACGATAACTAATTATTTAAGCTCTATCAATGATTTTTCCCACATTTCTGGAGCTTCAAATCCAAGCATATTAACAACAGTTGCAGCAACATTGGCAAGACCTGGAGCTTCTATATCAACGGTGTTGTATTTATCTGTGTAGAAATTGTCATAAATATAAAGAGGAACAGGGTTCAATGTGTGACTTGTTTTGGATTTAATTTTTCCGTTTGAATCAACTGATGGCTTTCCTGTTTTTTTATTGATTTCATACATTTCGTCAGCGTTTCCGTGGTCTGCAGTGATTATGGCAACACCCTTTGCTTCATCAACCGCCTTAAGAATTCTTGCAAGACATATATCTAATGCTTCAACAGAAATTCTTGCGGCATTGAAATCTCCCGTATGTCCAACCATATCACCGTTAGGAAAATTAACGCGAAGGAATGAGAATTTGCCTGATTTTATTTTTTCAATAAGAAGGTCTGTAATTAAAGCACACTGCATCCATGGACGCTGTTCAAATGGAACAATGTCTGAAGGAACTTCTGCATATTCTTCAAATTCTTCATCAAAATATCCACTTTTGTTTCCGTTCCAGAAATATGTTACATGACCAAATTTCTGGGTTTCAGAAGCAGCGAACTGTGTAACCTTGTTCTTAGCAAGAAATTCGCCCATTGTATTTGAAATTTCAGGCGGTGAAACAAGGAAGTTGTTTGGAATATGTTTGTCTCCGTCGTATTCAAGCATTCCTGCAAAGAAAACATTTGGAACTCTTACTCTATCAAAATATGGGAGGTCAGCTTCTTCAAAAGCTCTTGAAATCTCAATTGCTCTATCACCTCTGAAATTATAGAAAACAACAGCATCGCCATCGTTTATTGTGCCAACAGGTTTACCGTTTTCCGCGATAACAAATGCTGGTAAATCCTGGTCAATTTTACCTGTTTCATTTCTGTATGTTTCAATTGCTTCTTTTGCACTTGCAAATGTTCTTCCTTCGCCCAAAACATGAGTTTTCCAACCTGCTTCAACCATTGCCCAGTTAGCGTCGTATCTATCCATGGTAATAACCATTCTTCCGCCACCGGAAGCAATTTTTATATCGAATGTTTCGTCTCTGAGATCATCAAGAAAAGCTTCAAAAGGAACAACATAATCAAGAGCGCTTGTTTCTCCAACATCTCTGCCATCGAGAAGTATGTGGATTCTAACTTTTTTAACTCCTTCTTCTTTAGCTCTTTCTAAAAGTGCCTTAAGGTGATCTATGTGGGAATGAACATTTCCGTCTGAAAAAAGGCCCATAAAATGAACTGTACCATTATTTGTTCCATATTCAACAATTTTTTTCCAAGTATTTGATTCAAATATTTTTTTGCTTTCAATTGCATTTGATACAAGTTTTGAACCTTGAGCAAACACTTGTCCTGAACCTAATGCATTATGACCAACTTCGGAGTTTCCCATGTCATCATCGGAGGGAAGTCCAACAGCTGTACCGTGTGCCTTAAGCATGAATTTTGGATACTTTTCCCAAAGCATATCCAAAGTAGGTGTATATGCAGCAGCAATAGCATTTCCTTCTTTTCTTTCGGTATATCCAATACCGTCCATAATGATTGCAACAACAGGTTTTTTCTCAGCGTTGAAGATTCCGTTTTTCATTGTCTAATTTCCCCCATTATCTATATTTTATCTAAATAGCATTATACACCAAAACACACTGAATTTCAAGGGTTTTTTAAAAAATAAACTATCGTAATATAAATTTTTCTTCTGAAAAATAAAAAAAGGGCAAAAAAATTTGCCCTTTAAAACTGATGAAACAGCAATGATATATTGTTGCATCTTTTATTATCAATATTACTATAGATTGTAATGTATTTTATTAAATTGAAAATTCATTTGTATACTTAATTAAAACTGGAATTTTAGGAAATTTGTCTTTAATTGTTTTAGCTAAAAAGGGAAGAACAAGTGCTTCTGTTCCATAATGGCTACCAAGAATCAGGTTAAGGTTATACTCCTTAGCATCTATTATTTTCGGATGGTCAACTTCTCCTGTTATATATGTATCAGCACCTTCATACGCAACATCATCAACAAAGGATTTTCCACCGCCACCGCAAACAGCTATCTTTTTTGCTTTTCCATTTGAATTAAGAATTCTGAGAGGGATACCAAGTTCTTTTTTGGCTTTTTCGGAAAAAATTATAAAGTCAGATTCTTCTATGGTGCAAATGTTAACAAGACCATTGCAAATTCTATAATCTTTTTTAAGCCCTAATTTTTCGCATAAGCAATCTGTAACTCCGCCTTCATGTTTGTCAAGGCGCGTGTGGTAAGAAATTGAAGATATGTTTTTAGATAACAAGGAAACAATTCTTTTGCCTGTAGCAACGGAGTTATCAATGCTGTTGATTTTATTATATATCAATGGATGGTGAGTGATAATAAGATTAGCTCCTTCATTATAAGCAAAGTCAGCTATTTCAGAAGTTACATCGAGTGCAACGACAATTTTTTTAATTTCTGACTGAGCATCAACACAAATATCAATTCCATCAGGGTCGGAAACCTCAGAGTCGCTTTTGGGAAATATTGAATCAAGATATAATTGTATATCAGTAAATGTTGCCATATAATCCTCCGATAATTATAAAAACGGTGTTTTAACACCGTCTTTATTGTAGTAATTATTTTAAAGTTGCAATGATTTTTTCAGCTATTTTGTTCGCTGAAAGACCATATTTTTCAAGCACATCTGCCGCTTTACCGCTTTCTCCAAATAAGTCATCAATGCCTATTTTGGTGATAAAGCATGGATTTTTTCTTGTGATAACATCTGAAACAGCATCACCCAAACCGCCTATAACAGAATGTTCTTCAACAGTAAAGATGTGATTCTTGCCTTTTGAATGTTCAATAACAGCGTCTTCATCAATTGGTTTTATTGTATGAATATTGATAACAGATGCATCTATTCCCTTGCAAGCTAAAATGTTTGCCGCTTCCATTGCTTCGCTTACCATCATACCTGTTGCAAAGATTGTTGTATCTTTGCCATCTTTAAGCGGTATAGCTTTACCAATTTCAAATTTGTAGTCGTTTTTATCAAAAAATAGAGGAGTTGCAAGTCTTGCAAGACGAAAATAAACAGGACCATTATAATTTAATATAGCTTCAACTGCGGCATACGCTTCTGTTGCATCTGCAGGAGAGATAACAGTCATTCCAGGGATTGAACGCATTAAAGAAATATCTTCAATACATTGATGAGTTGCACCATCTTCACCAACAGATAATCCTGCGTGAGATGCACATACTTTAACATTGAGCTTAGGGTATGCAATGGAGTTTCTTATTTGTTCATATGCTCGTCCTGTTGCAAACATTGCGAACGAGGATATGAAAACAGGAACGCCTGTTGATGCAATACCTGCAGCTACTGAAGCCATATTGCCCTCTGCAATACCACAATTTATAAATCTCTCGGGAAATGATTTAGCAAAAGTTGCAGTTTGTGTTGAAGACGAAAGGTCAGCATCCATTACATAGAAATTGTATTTATCTCCGAGGTCTCTTAATGCGTTGCCATATGCAACACGAGTTGCGATTTTTTCCATAGCTTTGTTTTCCTTTCCCTTTGATTAGTTATTCATTGAATCAAGAAGCGAATAAAGCTCATTCATCGCAACTTCATATTCTTCTTTTTTGGGTGCTTTTCCATGCCATCCTGCATTATTTTCCATAAATGAAACACCCTTTCCTTTAATGGTTTCACAAATAATTAGGGATGGTTTATCTGTTTTTTCAGCGTTGTTTGTTGCTTTCTCAAGTTCTTCAAAAGAATGTCCGTTAATAGTATATACATCCCAGCCAAAAGATGTAAATTTATCTTTAAAACAACCGGGATTCATAACTTTTTTAATTTCTCCGTCTATCTGCAATTTATTAAAATCAAGATAAACTGTGAGCTTTGAAAGGGAGTAGTGTGATGCAAACATAGCAGCTTCCCAAACTTGACCTTCTTGTGATTCTCCGTCTCCTATAATTGCATATGTTCTGAAACTAAGATTGCCTCTTTTTTCGCTCAATGCAATTCCGCAAGCAGCAGATATGCCTTGACCTAAAGACCCTGTTGACATATCAACGCCAGGAACTCCGTTCATACATGGATGCCCTTGAAGCATTGCACCGAGCTGACGAAGATTTTTTAATTCTTCTTTATCAAAAAAACCTTTTAACGCCAAAACAGAGTAAAGTGCAGGGCAGGAATGACCTTTGGACAGCACAAATCTATCTCTATTTTTCATTGAAGGATTATTAGGGTCTACATTGAGCTTTTCAAAATATAAATAAGTTATGATATCCGTTGCAGAAAGAGATCCGCCCGGATGTCCTGATTGAGCACGATATATAGCGTCAACCGATAAAATTCTTGCATTCAAAGCGATTTTTTTAAGCTCAGTTATCCTTTGATTTGTCATAAGAAAATCCTTTCAATTTAAATATATTTATATGGTTGTTTTTTCAATAAAAGAAATAACATTTTTAAAATACTCGGGCATTTCTGCCTCAAAAGATAGGGTATTGCCATAAATAGGATGTATAAATTGAATATACCTTGCTAGAAGGCATTGCCCCTTTAAACCTTTAAATTTTGTTAATTCGGGACTATATACCTCATCTCCGAGAACGGGATGGCCTATATGCGAGAGATGAACCCTTATTTGATGTGTTCTGCCTGTTTCAAGAAAAACTCTTATGTGTGTGTACTTTCCATACCGTTTAATTACTTCAACATTTGAGATTGCGTTTCTGGAATTCTCGTATGTAACTGCCATTTTTTTTCTGTTTATTGGGTGTCTGCCAATTGGAAGATTTATTTGAAATTTATCTTCTTTCAAATTACCAACAACAACCGCTTCATACATTCTTGTGAAACTATGTTTAGATATTTGTTCTGCAAGTCCGCGATGTGCATCATCGTTTTTAGCAACAATTAGCAATCCTGATGTGTCCATATCTATACGGTGAACAATACCTGGGCGGATATATCCGTTTATTCCGGAAAGAGATTCTCCACAATGATACATCAATGCATTAACTAATGTACCGTTGTAATTTCCGGGAGCAGGGTGAACAACCATTCCTTTAGGTTTATCAACAACAAGAAGATATTCATCTTCATAAACTATATCAAGAGGAATATTTTCTGCCAAAACTTCACATTCTTTTGGGAAAGGGATGGTTATCTTAATGATATCACCGTTGCTCAGCTTATAATTTTTCTTTTGTTTTTTGTTGTTAACTAACAAATACCCATCATCAGCTAACTTCTGAATAAAAGAACGGGTTTTTTCCGTTTTTTCAGAAAGGAAAATATCAACACGAATGTCATTATCTTTGCTTTCTGCAACAAAAGTATAGGTATCGTTGTCAGAGCCAACAATATTTTCGGAATTATCTTTTAAATTCTCCATAATTAAATCTAACTTTATTTGCTTTGTTAGTTATTATCCTTTTGCTCTTTAATATTTGTGTTTTCACTGGATTTTATAATTGCACCATCGGTATTTTCGGAGGAAATATCGTTTCCACACACTTCGATACACTCTTTGTTATTGTTGGAATCTTTATAAATGAACATCATATATATGGCAAGTATAATTGCTCCAACGGTAACAAAACAATCTGCAACATTAAAAACAGCGAAATCTACAAAAAGTACTTTGAAAAAATCAATAACATATCCTCTGAAAATTCTGTCTATCATATTACCGATTCCTCCTCCAACAAGCATTGAAAGAGAAATCAAAAATATCGGGTGTTTTTTTCTCATAGAGAAGATTAAGTATATCATCGTAACAATGGCAACAGTTGAGAAGACCATAAATACCCAACGACTATCAGAGAAAATACCGAATGCAGCCCCTCTATTTTCTAAATAGGAAAACGATAAAACTTTTGGTATAACAATAACACCATCTGTTCCTTTTAAGCTGCTTTCTGCAATTATTTTAGTTATTTGATCAAGGATAACGGAAAGAACAACAACTAAAGTTGAAATCCAAATCATTTAATTTAAAATTTCCCTTCTTATTGGAATTTTATTTGGAATTTTCTTTGTTTAAGATATTGCCTATTTCATCCGTATTGTGATTTTTGGATGTAGAAACAGATGAATCTTCTTTTTTAGATTCATCATATTTCTTTATCTTTTCAGCAGAATCTCTATAAACAGAATTGATTATTTCCGAATTCTCGGGCAAAACAAGTTCTTCCAATTCACCAATAGGAAGGTTTTGTAACTCACTTATGTGAGCTTTATACATTTCAAAAATTTCTTTACGAAATTCTAAAATTGAAGCCCTCATTCGTAAAAGTTCATTTTTTTCCGCATTGAGTTGATTTCTGAAACGAGCTATAACTTCATTGGAGCTTTCTTCAACAGAGCTAAGAATAATCTCTGCGCGCTCTTTAGCATCCCTTATAATTTTTTCACCAATATTTTGGGATTTAACAAGGGATGAGCGTATGGAGCTTTCTTCTGATTTTAATTCTTCAAGTTTAGACAGCACCATATTTAGCTTTTTTTCCAATTCCATATTGGCATTATAAACTTCTGTGTATTTTTCGATGATGAATGCGATATGCTTGTCTACATCGGATGGGTTATATCCCATCATTGATTTTTGAAATGATTTGTTCAATTCATGTGGAGCTAACATATAAAACCTCAGCAAACGATAATTCAAATAGACATTGTTACAATCCAAAGGATGAATGATGTTATTGTAACAGAAAAATCAATTGGTATAGATTGAAAAAATTCAAATTTCATTAAAAAGTATCTAACCGGATAAATAACCGGCTCGGTTGCACCATAGATAAACATTTTGGGTTTTGACATCTCATCTGAAACCAAAAAAGACATAAACATTCGTATCATCATCAAAACCAAAAGAATTGATAAATATAGTGAAACAGTACCTGAAATCAATAAATAAATATTTTTCATACTTAAGAAAAAATAACTCCGTATAATAATCGGTATGAGAGCAATTTAGAAACTGCCAAAATATGATTTGGGAGAATCTGAATCAGTTGAAGCAACTTCAGCCATTTCAGCAATAAGAGGAGAAACTGCTACATTGTTTGGAGCAAGAACAAAAGTATTTTCGGAAAGTTTTGTATATTTTGCACCAAGTACATATGTAGCACCTGCAAAAGCATCTGCAAAACTTGCGCGAATATCACTTCTTGTTTCTTCGAAGTTCACTACAACAACCTGGTTCCCCTTAAGACTATCGAGTATGGTTGTAATAGCACTCTTATCATCACCGGGTTTAATGATTCTTATATTGATTGACTTTGCGTCATCGTTCTTGCGGGGAGCTGATTCTTTTTTTGTTGCTTTGGGTTGAGTTTTTTCTGCTTTTACCACTGTTTCTTCCTCCACTTCTTGGGAAACGTCTTCATACTCTTCGTCGTATTCGTCTTCGTCTTCATCTGGAGAAAACCAATTAGACACCTTTTCCACTAAACTTTTAAATAATCCCTTTTTTTCTTCTGACATTTTAATAATCCTCCTAAAAATTGTTTTATAAAGTATAATTTCTTTTTCCAAAAACAAGAGAGCCAATCCTAACCATATTTGAACCGCATTCAACTGCTTCTTTATAGTCGGATGACATTCCAATAGACAATATATCCATACTTACATTATCTAACATTTTATCCTTAATGTCAAGGTATAATTCATACATTTTTTTGAAATTTTTTAAAATAATCTTAGAATCAGATGTTGACGGGGGAATACTCATCATTCCTTTTATCTTCAAATGCTCCATTTTTGATATTGCTGATATAAGGTCATATACATCTTCCGGAAGTACACCCGATTTTGATTCTTCGTATCCAACATTTACTTCTATTAAAATTGGCATAATAATGTTGCGTTTTGAACATTGCTTTTCAATCTCTTCAGCCAGCTTTAAACTGTCAACAGATTGAATCATGTCAACCTTATCAACAATATATTTAACCTTATTTCTTTGAAGAGTACCAATAAAGTGAAGCTGAACCTTATCTCTATCTATATAATCATATTTTTCCAAAAGTTCATTAACTTTATTCTCCCCAATATGGGTT
>JAZNIJ010000023.1:0-7362 GCA_045577455.1 Eubacteriales bacterium | reverse complement strand
AACACTTGTCTTCCTAAGACCGCTTGGCCTCCGACTTTTCCTTCTTTTCGGGAGAAAGCTGCATATCTTCGGGGTTCTTGTCAAAGCCCATCTTGCACTTTTCTTTTGCCCATTTGAGAGCTTTCTGGAATTCAGCTTGGTCATAGATACCCTCGGACATTCTTCTGATAACTTCTACCTCATCAACAGACTCAACTCTCATACCAAAGTAATCTTCGATAAATGCTGTATCTATGATAGAACCTGCAATACCCATACAGATAGAACCAATCTGCAAGTAGCTTTTGCCTCTCACAGATGCCGCTGCTACTGCTGCACGACCAAATCTGAGAAGTTTTTCTTCTACATCTTCGGGGATTGAGGTGTCTGTAGCATCCTGAACATCGTGACCGTATATACCAAATGCAGGGAGACCTTTCTATGCATGACCGGCAAGAACTGCAGCAAGATAAACTGCACCTGGTCTTTCTGTACCGTTAAATCCCCATACACCCTTTATTGTAGTTTTTTCCATATCCATTGTTTCGGAGCCATAGCACCAACAAGGTGTAACTGTGAGAGTGATTTCTACACCCTCTCATTTAAACTTTTCTGCACAGGCAGCAGCCTCTGCTACTCTTCCAATTGTCGTGTCGGCAATTACAACCTGTACGGGTGTTCCGTCGGAATACTTAAGGTTTTCTTCAAACAATTTTTTAGCCGATTTTGCCATATTCATTGTCTGTTCTTCTAGAGATTCCCTTACCTTAAGAGGACCTCTTCAAGAGGACCTCTTCTGCCATCAATTGTAGGTCTTATACCAATTTTTGGATACATAATTATTCCCTCCATTTAAAAGTCATAGTTTATCTCTTATTTAAAACTTGAATCTCGTAATCTTTTACATCGTCAAACCATTCCCTATCACATTTGACACTACATTGTCTGCAATACTCATCCCAAATGTCACCAAATGGCATTGTTTTCATTTCGTCCTGAACAACCTGAAGTTCTGTGAGTTCATTAGTGTTCTGCAGTTTTGTCAGCAATTCATTTGGTGTACAAAGTGCATTGAGAAGTGCTTTTTGCCAATTTCTGAAGCCCATCGTCCAAGCAGAAATTCTGTTTATACTTGCATCAAAGTAATCGAGAGCCATATAAACTCTGTCAAGCGCATCACATCTTACTATTTCTTTTGCCATTTCTCTTGTTTCATCATCAAATAACACTACATGATCGCTATCCCAACGAATTGGTCTTGTTATATGCAGAGCAATCTCGGGGAAGAAACAAAGTAATGCAGGGATTTTATCCGAAACCATTTCGGTTGGGTGATAATGCCCGTTATCCATAAGTGGTAAACATCCATGGTGTGTTGCCGCAAAGGTAAGAGCAAATTCAGCACTGCCTGATGTAAAGGCTTCAACACCAATACCAAATACCTTTGATTCTACGCAAGGCTTAACAAGTTTTTTGTCAAAAGGCTCTGATAAAATTTCTTCGATAGACTCTTTATATCTCATTCTCGGACCAAGTCTATCGGCAGGAATATCCTTATATCCATCTCCCGTCCAAATGTTCATAACGCAAGGAACACCTGTTTGCTCAGCAAAATACTGAGATATTCTTATGCAAGCCTTGCCATGTTCAATCCAGAACTTTCTTGTTTCTTCATCAGGACTTGATAGAGTTAAGTCGTCCTTTACTTTAGGATGTGAAAAGAATGTTGGGTTAAAGTCAATACCCATATTTCTTTCTTTGACAAAGTCCACCCATTTTTGAAAATGTTTAGGTTCAAGCTTATCACGGTCTGCAAATTCCCCGTCTTCAAAAATTGCATAGCAAGCATGAACATTCAGTTTCTTTTTACCCGGACAAAGGGACATAACCTTGTCCATATCCTGCATCAATTCATTTGGAGTTCTTGCTCTTCCCGGATAGTTTCCTGTGGTCTGTATTCCACCTGTTAATGGACCGTCCGTATCAAAGCCTTTAACATCATCTCCCTGCCAACAATGAAGGGATACAGGTATATTTTTTAGCTTTTGAATAGCCAAATCAGTGTCAACACCAAATTTAGCATACATTTCTTTTGCACTTTCATATCTTGTCATATTTCATATCACCTTTACACATATATTATTGAAAGAATCTGCGCATCTTCAATTTCTTCTATAATGAAAAAAGGGTGGAAAAACTTCAATTTGAACAAACAAAACACGCAGATTCTTTCCTGTATGAAAAGCTCACCTTTTCAGGTTGCTTAACTCCAAAGTTAACTTATATATTTTTCTCACTCGCATAACTTTTTTAAAATCGGATAAATACAAAAATTTACTGTAAAAGCAGTTAAGGCAGGCATAAAAGCAATTTCAATTATAATTATTATTGTAAATAGAATGCCATTACCATATAAAGTTACCAAAATCGGCAACACCACATAAACAAATAACAAAGACATTAAAAACAAGATACTTTGTGGTAATTTACTAAGCACTAGCAAAATCGCATTCTTGAAAATATGTCTTGATTTCAATTTATATGTTATCATTATCTGATAAATATAAATGTGGGCTAAAATGTATATCATAATATTGATAATCATTATGTTGGCAAACAAATATTTTTTCAATACAAAACAAGATAAAACTGCAATAGTTCCACCACACACAATAATCAAATCAAAAAACCACACGATCATTCCTTGTTTGAAATTCAATTTGATTCTTTCAAAAAAATCACTGATAAGCCAACATGGTTTTTCGTTTCCAAATTCCCTCACTATGTATGTCATTCCTGCGGTTATTGGTCCCTGTCCCAAAAAAACAGTAAACAAAAAACTTAATATGCTATTAATCAAAAAATCATATCTTATAAATGTATCAACAGACAAATTGCTTATTATACGGATCACAATTTGCCGGGACACCAAATCCATAACAATCATAGTCACTACAAAAAAAGGCAATAATGCCAACAAATACAAAAGATTCAACTTAAACAGTCTCCATAAATAACGTGGAAGTATTTCAAAATAAATCATGTATCTTGGCAGATTTGGATCTCTTTTTCAACGCCCTTTCCCGGTTTAGAATAATTTCTAAAAAACATCATATCACATCCTATACGCATTTCTCTATTAAGTCATATAAATGTTCTTGGTGCATTATCTTAAGATTAGCTATGCATATTCTAAGGCAGCTGTTTCCAATTAAATTTTGTTATTCATAACAAAACCATCAGATCTCTTCTATATCTTTTAAAACATCTACGTGTTTTCAATTATAGTGTCCTGGTCTGCCTGTGTTACTTCGTACCAAGGCTTCATAACGCCGTTGCCGTTTTCGTCCTTTGCAGCACCGTTTGCATCAAGATAACAAGCACCAGAGTTTATAAAGTGAATAACTCCTAATGCGTAACCGTAAGAGTGATTTCTACACCCTCGATTTTAAACTTTTCCGCACAGGCAGCCGCATCAGCAGCTCTGCCGATTGTAGGGTCGGCAATTACCATCTGTACGGGTATCACATCAGAATATTTAAGGTTTTCTTCAAACAACTTTTAAGCCGATTTTGCCATATTCATTGTCTGATCTTTAAGAGATTCTCTTACTTTAAGAGGTCATCTTCGGCCGTCAATTGTCGGTCTTATACCAATTTTGGGATACATAATTTTCTACGCCGTTAAAAATTCAATATTTATTTACAGCCAATTCATCTCCGAAAATATCATAATATAACCAGAGAACAGTATAGCGATCTTTCAAATCCTTTGCATACAAAATTGCATCTTGTATTTTCTTTTCATCATATAATTTATAAAATTCATTCATATTCAATCCAACGAGAGAAAGTATCTTTTCTATTTCATCTGAAGAAGGCATCTGCGATAAAATAGTTTTGAGTTGTTCCTCTTTTTCTTTGTATATCAACATTTTATCTTGGCTATAACTTTCCAATCTATCTTGCAATCTTACGCATCCATCAGCAACGGATTTATATATTTCATTCATTTTTTAATATATTCTTCTCTACTAATGCGATATATTTTATCTGGAATATGGGGACTTATTATTTTCTCACGAAGTTTTGCTGTCACAATCGTTGAATATGCAACATCTATACCATGTGGAAAATAATCATCGTCATTTATAATTCTTACAATTTCAAAGAAATGCGAAAGATGATGTTCACTATCGGATGCAGGTCTTGATGATCCTGCAAAGCTCATCATAATACCAAAAATTATAAGTGCTTCGGTAAGTGTTCTAATACTTTCTTCATCACGTTTTAAGAGTCCACACGCCGAATTTAATGTACGCTCAATCATTAATGCACACCAAAAGTATATAACTGATGGTGTGCATATTGATAAGTATTTTTAAAGCTATTCAACACTTGTTATGAACTTATAAAATACCATAGCCACTTCTGCGCGTGTAGCATTTTTGAGCGGACCAAAGCTACCATCTACAAAACCATTTATAACATTTATTTGACTGAAATATGCAACTCCATCTACAGCATACTCACTTATCTTATATCCACAATAGGAATATAATCTGTTTTAATACACTCTTGCCATAAAGAAGATAATTTCTCTTGTGATATATAATGCTTATTGTAATTTTTATCTACTGCAATTAACATGTGTATATGCGGGTGAAAATCATTGTTTAAATCGTTGTATGTAATCTCTAAATTCTACATATACCCTTCCAACTTCTTTGAATTTCCCGCCTTTTTGATAGCAATTGATACCCTTGCAATAAATTATCTATACTGTTAGATAACTCGTCTTTTTTGCAATTCTGCATGGTAAGTGTCGCAAATATAAAAGTATATCCCTTACTTTTTAATATCTCTATAATTGGCAACATTTGAGAAATAAATTTGCTTTGTCTGCGCCATGCACATATCTTACATATCCGCTCCCTGCAGAAATTCGATTTGATTACTTTCGTAATACCATTTATTGTAGATACCCCAAGCCATGTCGCACACTCTTCTAAATGTTTTGCCCGCTCCGCTTCTCCTATCTTATAAAGCCAAGATATAATCTCTTTGTTCTCTTGTTTCTTAATTGATGCCTTTTGTAAAATTTTGTATTCTTGACTTCTTCCCGTTTCGGTGATATAATTTTCTGTAGACATAAAAAATACCCCTTGTTTGAATTGTTTTCTTTTGACATAAACCTTTTTTGTAATGGGTCGCACCCCATTGCGAAGGGGTATTTTTTTACCCCTTTTTCCACATTTTAATATATAAGTTATACTTTGTCAATATATTTTTTATACTTTTAACCATTCGAAATAATTAAGTGCGTAAATTGTTTCTATATTATCAAGTTAAGAAGAAACCCCCTTCGGGTGAACTGCACCAGTTTGTGCAGACAATACAAAAAGACCCCTACTCTCCAAAATTCTTCTTTTTCCTCTATGTCGGTATAATAGGAATACACCAATGAGTCACCTTTCATATAAAATTTCAAAGAGTCATCCGCCGAAAGAATACCAGCATCTTTCGAATACTTCATTGAAAGTTTACTATCGTTATGTTTAATTAAAGTGTCATTCATGTCTCCAAGCAGTTCTTCGTAGGTATCAATCATAGAAATTTCTCCGTTTGAATTGAGAGTATAACGGAAAATCTCCTCTTCAGGAAGAT
This sequence comes from Eubacteriales bacterium, assembly GCA_045577455.1. Classification (GTDB taxonomy): domain Bacteria; phylum Bacillota; class Clostridia; order Oscillospirales; family CAG-382; genus SIG653. Next base: position 1,717 of record JAZNIJ010000023.1, on the reverse strand, counting down.
TTTCAAGCCCATAACAATATTTTCCGTTATATGAAATATCATTGACAATTTCTTCTATATTTTTAATCTTCTTGCCATTATATGTAACCTTTTGAGCAACATTATAAATCTGTGATTGACCATTCGAATCAATTAGCTTAATTTGTATATACCCATCAAAAGCTTTTCTTTTGTAATCCTTATTGACTTTTACATAACTTGGCGCTGCTGAAACTGAAATAGCACCTAAAATAAAAATGGCTGCCATAATGACAGCCATTACCTTAAATATTTTATTTTTCATAAATTACTCCTCCACTTCAATTAAAGGATACGGAAGCTTAAGGGTTTCCGTGAAAGTGTATTCACGTGTTTCATTACTGCACTTTCTGATCACTGTAAGCTTGAATTCAAGCTTGTCTCCGTCTTTCGGCACAAATGTCGCTTTATTTGCTCTTGTAGTGTAGAAGGCTCTGCCTACCGAAAGAATAGTGTTATACGATGCAGTAAGCGGATAGAAGTTTGTTCTGTCATACTTCTGCCAACCGTTAATCGCACCTTCATCCTGTTCATATGTATTAAACTCTACAGGGTTTGTGAATTCAATCTTAAATTCATAGTACGGACAGTTGCGCTGGAACTCTCTGTAGTTATCAAGAGTAATCCAGAACATTCTCTTGTCATCCTTGCTTTCAGGATAATGAACTGTAATCTGAGGTTCAGGGAATTTAACAGCTTCGCCTGCAGACTTAATTACAACTGTTTTTGTTGAATCATTCCAATCAACATCACATGAAAGCATTTCTGCGATGAATCTTAATGGAACGAAAGTTCTGCTCTCCTTTAAGATTCCGTAGGAGTCAAAAGTAAGCATTTCTCCGTTAAGGTAAGCCATAGGCTGACCGATTGTATAACGGATATTATCTTCGTCCTTCTGGATTACAACAGTTCTTGTGTCGTTTTCCCAATCCACCTTCGCTCCCATTGCTTCGGAAACAAAACGGATAGGTACCAACGTTCTGTCTCTTACGTCAACAAAGGGCTGTGCATCGGGGAATGTTACTTCTTCTCCGTCAAGAGTTACAGTTACCTTATCTGTTTCCGCTGAAACAAAAGTACACATCGACATCATAATGCCTAATACCAAAATAATAGATAATAGTTTTTTCATGTTCTTACACCTCTTAAAATTTATTTTATCAATCTAACCTATAGTTGGTAGATGATATACTGAATGGTATTTTAATCTTAACTGTTCAAAAGTAAAAAAATTGCAGACTATAGAAACTATAGTCTGCACAAAAACTTACTTGTTTTTATTCTTTTGTAAGCGAAAAAACTTCTCATCGCTCACAATGAGTATTTACGATAAATACCTACCACCTTTCGAAATTGAGTTGTTATTTGCATTTTTCATTGCAAATAAAATTGAACCGCAACTCTGCAAACCCGCATAGATACTAGGGTTTCGTTAGTAGGTCCTAATGAACAGTGTTCAGGGACAAAAAATTATTTTTTCAGAATTTCGTTTTCATGAAGAACCACAGCATTGCGTTTTAGTTCCTCCTGAAGTTCTTTTACATTGAGTGCAGAAAAGTCATCAGTCATAGCTGCCGCGGTTCCTGCCGCTTGTCCTGTTACGGCACAACAAGGAATAACACGCATAATATCCCACATAGTTTCGGTTACAGATGTGCAACGTCCTGCACATATAAGATTTTTTACTGCAGAATTATAT
>JAZNIJ010000022.1:0-19550 GCA_045577455.1 Eubacteriales bacterium | reverse complement strand
TGAAAGAAGATAATGAAGCGGAACAACTGAGTATAACTGAATATATCGACCCGTTTACGGGTCAGCCGGTAAAAGAGGGCAAATAAAAAAGCCCCTTTAGGGGCATGCCTGTGAAAGTCGTGCGGTTGGCAGACTATTTCGTCGAGCCTATAGGCTCTGCCTGTGACATGCCCCAAGGGGGCTTGTGCAAGCCACCGGCACGGCCGGTGGTTATGACTTATTTGAGTGTGCTATGTGGTAGAATATGCACAACAGACAGGCATCAATGGGAGATTTTTTTATTCAAGTATATTTGTTGTAATATAGTCAACTCCAATGGAAATAAGCCGTTTCGCTTCTTCTTCAGTGTCGCAAGTCCAGGCGTTGACTTCAATGCCTGCACCCTTTAACTGCTTCATATTTCTTTCGTTTAATATGGGGAAATAACAGTCAAAGTCCAATTTGTTTTCTTTGAGTAGCTCAAATATTTTGTTGTTGTCGGACAGGGGACAGTTCTCTGTCTCCTTTGACGTTTTTCCATTACGAGACAGGAAACCGTCTCCCGTCTTCCTAGTCTTTGGAAAATTTCGTTTAATTTATATTATATTGCAATTTATAAATATATTGCAATTTATAATTTTACTATTGCTTTTTGTTAAATATTGTTGTATAATGTAACTTGTTATAAATATAGGAGGTGTTTATTTGTGGAATTGTTAAAGTTTATTGCATTTTTCGATCACATTAGCGTTATGGAATGGATTGTTTTAGGTGCGTCCGCTTTATTCGTTTTTTGGTCATTTATTAGACTGTTTAAGAAAGAAACTCCTAAACGCAAAGGCATTCTTGGAATCATCATAGGTTTGTTATATGCATGTGTTTTCTCTTTTGTGGTTAACGAAGAGTATATCTTAGATTCACAAACCGGATGTATATTCTTAGTTGCAATCAATATATTGATGATAGTAACTTCTCTTTGTGGTGGGAAAGATTTTTTCGATAGTCTTGCGCTTTGTATAACGCAGTTGGCAATTTATATTCCGGTAGCTTTGATACTATGGGGAATGTACACTGTTTTCGATAGTTTTTATAAAGATGATGTGTATTCATCTTATCCATATTATTTACTTATGCAGCTTGTAATTTTTGGAACATCTTTAATATATAAACTTGTATTGTTGAAATATATCACATCGGTAAATAGCGCGAAGAAATCTAAAAAAACCACTAGTAATATAAATAAGGAATCTACATCTTCAACAACAAGTCAAACCTCAACAAAATCACCTTCGTCGAGCTATTCGAATGGTTATTCCTCTGGCGGATATAGTTCGAGTTATGATTCATGTAAATTTAAGTTTGATGATCGCCCGACACAAAGCTCTTCTTTGACGAGTACTGAGTCGACTCAATCTCAGGTGGAAGCACATGGCAATTTTTTGAAGAAACAACTAGATGGTACTTTGACGCCCGAAGAACGAGACCAGTATGATAGAAAATGGGTTTAGTGTTATGTCTATGCTTTATTGCATCACAGTTTTTTGCTTTTTGATATCAAAAATAATTTAGCTTGTGGTTTGCGGTAGAAAAGGATTTAGTTGTTTGTATAAAAGTATAATAATCGAGTAGGAAGCTAACCATTAATTGATTAGCTGTCCTCTCACACCACCGTGCATACGGTTCCGTACACGGCGGTTCAATCATATTGAGTGCGAAGACTTGTATGCTTTGGATATATCATAATATCCTTTGCGTTCAAGTCTTTCATTTGTAATGGTAGTGTTTAATATATAATAACAGGGGACGGTTCTCTATAACAGGGGACGGTTCTCTGTCTGATTCTATAACAGGGGACGGTTCTCTGTCTGATTCCAAATAGCTTGGTAACAATTGAAAAATGTGCTTTTGAAGAATGTTCTTCACTTTCAAGCATAACCATTCCCGAAAGCGTTATAACCAAAGGAAAGCTCGCTTTTAATAAGTGTGAATCATTAACATATGTATACTTCACAAACAAAAACGGCTGGACAGTTAAAGCAACGGGAAGCCCCCAAAAGTCGGTAGATGTAACAAGCAGTACCTAAACAGCAGAGTTTCTGAAAAAAACATATATAACTTGTGAATTGAAGACAAATTAGATAAAAAACGCTTATTCACCTTTATCAAGGGGGATAAGCGTTTTTTAATATTCCAAAATGTTTATTGTAATACTATTCTGATTTTATTCAAGTATATTTGTTGTAATATAGTCAACTCCAATGGAAATAAGCCGTTTCGCTTCTTCTTCAGTGTCGCAAGTCCAGGCGTTGACTTCAATGCCTGCACCCTTTAACAGCTTCATATTTCTTTCGTTTAATATGGGGAAATAACAGTCAAAGTCCAATTTGTTTTCTTTGAGTAGCTCAAAAATTTCGTTGTTGAATTCGCCTGACAAAAACTGCAATTTATGGTTCGGATACAGCTTTCGTATGTAAATAAGTGGATTTTTGAAAAAGGAAATAAAAATTGTGTTTTCAAAATAATCAAGGCCTTTAATTATCTCGATTATTTCATCAACATCGCTGTCGCAAAAATTATCCTTAAGTTCAAGGATGGCAATTTTGCCGTATTTCTTGCATATTTCAAGATATTCCTCCAATGAGGGTATTCTTAAGTCTGCCTTGTCTCTGCTTCCGTCTATGTCTGTAAGTATAATGTTTCTGAGTTGTTCAAATGTGCTTTCACATATGGTCATATCAACCCCTGCAAGGCGTTTTGTATGTTCATCGTGAATAACAACATATTTTCCGTCTGAGGTTCTATGCACATCAGTTTCAATTCCATAGTATTTTTCTCTGTTTCCTGCGGCAACAAATGCTCTGCAGGTGTTTTCTTTTTCAAGCCCCGAAAGCCCTCTGTGAGCAATCATTTTAACATTGTTGCTGTTGATTTTAATTGTATTTTTCATTTTTTTCTCCATAAATATTATAGAAAATAATTGTGTATAAAAATAAACTTTTGAAATAAAGCATTTTTATTATAAATTTTGACTATATTATACAATCTTATGGCTTTAATGTCAAGGTATCTGTATACAAAATGAAAAAAATAATGTAATTTTTTAAAATACCATTGAAAAATCCAATAAAATGGTGTACAATAGTATATCTAAAAGTATGCTGGATAAGTGGAAGTATATGCTTTTTAACTTTAAAGAAAATAAAGCAATGCTTTTTATCAGAAAAACATTTCTTGTTTATGAGTATATTTTTTATTTAAAAAATCATTCTTGTTTATGAGTATGTTTTTCATTTAAAAAACTATTCTTGTTTATATAGTATTTTCTATTAAAAAAACAAATTTTGTTTATTGGTATCTTTAAAGAAACTTAGATATAATTTTAAAAAGAGGTGAAAGCATTTGAACATGCTTCTTGACTTGTTTCTCACCTATGCCAAGGTTGGGGTAATGACTTTTGGCGGTGGGTATGCAATGCTTCCGATTTTGGAAAGGGAAATGGTAAAGAAAAAAGGATGGATAACATCCGAGGAGCTTTTGGATTATTATGCCATTTCACAATGCACACCGGGTGTTATAGCGGTTAACGCGGCAACCTTTGTTGGATATAATAAAAAGGGTGTTGCTGGTGCAATATTTTCAACATTGGGAGTTATAACCCCCTCAATAATCATAATAACAATAATTGCAAATATGATTTCCTTTTTTTATGGAAACCCATATGTTCAAAGCGCATTCAAGGGTATAAGTATTGCAGTTTGTGCTTTGGTTTTCACAACCCTTATAAATCTTATAAAGAAAAACATAAAAAATATATATGGGGTTATTGTTGCCATAGGTGCTTTCTTTGCAATATATATGGGCGTTTCGGCTCTATGGGTTGTTCTCGTAGTGTTGGCAGTATCTCTTGGAAGATTCTGGATAATAAGCAAAAGGAGTGATAAAAAATGAAATTTCTTCTTTCGCTTACAATCGGTGCTGTTAAAACAACTGCAATGACAATTTCAAGCGGTGCTTCAACAATTTTGCACCTTATTTTGGAGTTTTTAAAAACAGGAGCTTTCGCCATAGGCGGTGGACTTGCAACAATTCCATTTCTTAAAGAAATAAGCGAAAAATGGGGATGGTTCACTAAGCAGGAGCTTCTTGATTTTATTGCAATTTCAGAATCAACTCCAGGTCCAATTGGCATAAATATAGCAACCTATGCGGGATTTAAAGCGCTTTCGAATGAGTTTGAAAGCCGTGCTATTGGCATTTTAGGTGGAGTTATAACTCCAATTTCTATGGTTATACCGTCTGTTATTGCTGTTTTGATAGTTGCCCGTGTTTATGAAAAATTCAAAACAAATAAATATGTAGAAGCATCCTTTGCGGGTATAAGGGCATCAACTCCGGGGTTGATTTGCGGAGCTATGGCAAGTGTTTTCCTTGCCATGGTCTGGAATGATGAGATTTTTAAAGCCACAAATAATATACTTAAAGCTATAAATAAAGTTGAAGCAATTGCATTTGTTGCATTTGTTATTCTTATAATGAAATTTAAAAAGGTTCATCCAATTTTCTTCATCGTTGCGGGAGCAGCGTTGGGGCTTGGTTTTGGACTATAAATGGAGGAAAAATGAGCAAAATAGATCCTAAATTTTCAAAAATAACACCCGAAATATTGCGTTTGGCACAAACTGCCAAGGAAATTGGGTATATAGACCCGTCTCTTTACGAAAAATATCATGTAAAGCGCGGGCTTAGAGATATCAACGGTCAGGGCGTTCTTACAGGACTTACTGAAATTGCAGAAGTACATTCATATTCCATAGTTGATGCAGAATATGTTCCCTGCGAAGGTAAGCTCTTTTACCGTGGTATTGACATAGAAGAAATGGTGGAGGCATACAGAACAAATAACACCTTTGGTTTTGAAGAAACAACATATCTCCTTTTGTTTGGTGTTTTGCCAACGAAAGAAGACCTTGCCGGCTTCCATCAGTTGCTTAATGAATACAGAATATTGCCAACGGGTTTTGTTCGCGATGTTATTTTGAAAGCTCCCAGCCGTGATGTTATGAATTCTCTTGCAAGAAGTGTTTTAACATTGTATTCTTACGATGCAAACGCAGACGATACATCGGTTGAAAATGTTTTAAGGCAGAGCTTGCAGCTTATTGCAACTTTCCCAATGCTTGCGCTGTACAGCTATCAGGCATTTAAGCATTACCACGATTTTGGCGACCTTCTCATAAGAACACCAAATCCTGAATATACAACAGCACAGAATATTCTTAACCTTCTTCGTCCCGATGGTAAGTTTACAGATTTGGAAGCAAAAACCCTTGACCTCTGTCTTGTGCTTCACGCTGACCACGGTGGCGGTAACAACTCTGCATTCACAACCCACGTTGTAACTTCAACAGGAACAGATACATATTCTGCAATCGCCGCGGCTCTTGGTTCACTTAAAGGCCCTCGCCATGGCGGTGCGAATATTAAGGTTGTTAAAATGTTCGATGATATTAAAGAGAATATCAAAGATTGGGAAGATGAAGACGAAATCAAAGCATACCTTCTTGATATTCTTGATAAAAAAGCGTTTGACAAAAGCGGCTTGATATACGGTGTTGGACACGCTGTTTATTCACTTTCAGACCCTCGTGCAAAGGTTTTCAAAGGGTTTGTTGAGCGTCTTGCAGAAGAACACGGAAGCACAGCGGAATTTCAGCTTTATAGCAGGATAGAACGCCTTGCACTTGAAGCAATTATGAGCAGAAGAAAGATATTTAAGGGCGTTTGTGCCAATGTTGACTTTTACAGTGGCTTTGTATACAGAATGTTGGGGCTTCCTCAGGAGTTGTTCACTCCGCTTTTTGCAATAGCAAGAATTTCCGGCTGGAGCGCACACAGAATAGAAGAAATTGTTAATATGGGTAAAATAATCCGCCCTGCATATAAAAATGTTGCAAAACACAGAAAGTATGTCCCAATGGATGAAAGGAAATAATAATGAAAAAGAAAAAAAGGAAGAAGCATAAAAAGATGAAATTAACACCGTTTTTTGTGATTCTTGTTTTAATTGCCACTATTGGCGGCGTAACCTTTGCCGCTTGCGGAGGAAAAAATTCCAAAACGGATTTTGAAGACAGTAGCTTTGCTTCAACAACTAACAGCGGTGTTATTGATGATACTTCTTTAAATACATCGTCTGAAAATAACAGCAATGCTTCTGATGAACCTTATACATCGGGTGAACCTGATGCATCAGGGGAACAGCCATCGGAAAGCGGAGACGCTTCGGGTGATGAACCATATTCTCCCGACCTTGAAAACGCAAGAAAAAAATATTCACCTGTCGGATGGTATAAAAATGAAAACCTTAAAAGATATGCCGAGTATGGTGAAAAGCATAGTGATTTCACCAAAGAACAGGTTGTAACCTATGTTAATATGGGTCTTGATAACCCATTTTATACAAACACATATAAAGCAAATCCAAATGATGGGTTGTTTATTCTTGTAAATAAGTATTCATATGTGGATGAAAATTATAAACCATCAAACCTTGTAACTTTAAGCTCCTCTTGTTCTGCTAAAAACGGAGTTCAGCTTGTTAAAGAGGCGGCAGAAGCATTTGAAAAGCTCTCAGCAGATGCAAAGGCACTTCAATATTCAATTTTGGGTATGTCCGGTTACAGAACATACGCATACCAGAAAAATCTGTATGATAACTATTATAAAAAAGACCCTGCAGGTGCAGACACATACAGCGCGCGCCCCGGCTTTTCAGAGCATCATACAGGGCTTGCACTTGATGTTCAGGCAGGTAACGGTTATTTCGGAGACTTCGGACAGTCCAAAGAGTATGAATGGCTTTTGGATAATGCCCATATTTACGGATTTGTTATCCATTATACCGAGGACAATAGATGGATAACGGGTTATATGCCCGAAGAATGGCATATCCGTTATTTAGGCGTGGAAGCTGCAACTTATATTTATAATAATAATTTGTCTGTTGATGAGTATCTCATTATGTTTGGGTCAAAAAGCCCATCAGGAAATGCTAACTCTCAGGTTGTAACCCCTCCTCAAAATGGCTTACCAACAGAGAGCGAAGCTCCAACAGAGAGTGAAACTCCAACAGAGAGTGAAGCTCCAACAGAAAGTGAAACTCCAACAGAAAGTGAAGCTCCAACAGAAAGTGAAACTTCAACAGAGAGTGAAGCTCCAACAGAAAGTGAAACTCCAACAGAGAGTGAAACTCCAACAGAGAGTGAAGCTCCAACAGAGAGTGAAACTCCAACAGAGAGTGAAACTCCAACAGAGAGTGAAACTCCAACAGAGAGTGAAGCTCCTACAGTGAGTGAAACTCCAACAGAGAGTGAAGCATTTGTATAAGATGAAAATTTCCTGATATAGAGGAAAAATAGAAAAAACAGTGTTAATAAGTTTAAAAACACATCAAAACACTGTAAAAAAAGCATTGTAAACATAGCAACATGGAAGGATAGGGTATTAACCCTTGGTTTATCATATGAAATATGTAGTAGTTGTTCCCGATGGGATGGCAGATTATCAGCTAAAAGAGCTTGGAAATGTTTCTCCAATGGCTAAAGCAGATAAGAAAAATATGAATAAATTGGCTGAATCAGGAAAGGTTGGTATGTGCCTTACAGTACCACCTGAAATGACCCCCGAAAGCGATACGGCAAACCTTGCTTTGTTAGGGTATGACCCATTGGTATATTCCCGTGGTCGTTCTCCCCTCGAAGCCGCAAGTATGGGTATTGATATGAAGCCCGAGGATACTGCGGTGAGAGTTAATTTGGTTGCACTTTCCGATAATGGCGAACCCTACGAAGAGAAAATAATGTTAGACCATTCGTCGGGCGAAATTTCAACAGACGAAGCGAGGGTGTTAATTGAAGCAATTCAAAAAGAGCTTGGAACAGAGTACAGACGCTTTTATACAGGTGTCAGCTACAGACATTGTATGATATGGAAGAATTGCTTTGAATTTACGGATTTTTCCCGTCCCCACGATATTTTGGGAAGGTGCATTAAGAATTACTTACCGTATAAGAGCGAAAGTCAGCCAATGACGGAGATGATGAAAAAGAGCTTTGAAATTCTCAATAATCATCCTATCAATGTTGAAAGAGCAAGAAAAGGGCTTAAAAAAGCAAATTCTCTTTGGCCGTGGAGCCCCGGGAAAAAAGCGTTTCTTCCTGCGTTTGAAGAAAAATTCGGATTAAAGGGTGCTGTTGTCTGTGCCGTTGACCTTATTAAGGGAATTGGCGTGTGTGCAGGTATGGAAGTGCCAAAGGTTGAAGGTGCAACGGGAAATTTTGCAACAAATTATTCAGCAAAAGCAAAAGAAGCTGTTAAGCAGCTCCTTGGAAAGGGAAAAGACCTTGTTTATGTTCATATAGAAGCCCCCGACGAATGTGGGCATCAGGGGGATGCAGAATTGAAGGTTAAATCAATTGAGCTTATTGATGACCTCGTTATTGGCTATATTATCGATGAGCTTAAAAAGGCAGGGGAGGAGTTCAAGCTCCTTGTGCTTCCAGACCATGCAACCCCTGTGCCAAAACGCACTCATACAAGGGGAATGGTTCCGTTCTTTGTGTATGACAGCAGAAATAAAATTAAAGATGGCGGTTTTGTTTTCAGCGAAAAAACAGCAAGAAACAGAAAGCTGAGAATTGAAAAGGGTTGCGATTTAATGGGGTATTTTTTAGGGGAATAAATATGTCTTGATAAAAGGTGATTGTATGAAACGGTTGATTTGTATTTTAACAATTTTTGCAATTCTCTCCATTTCTCTGTCAGCGGGGGCAGAAAATAATGACACTTCTGTTACAGAGGGCGTTTCTGAAGAAAATCTTAATTCAGAATCAAGTAATGCATTACAGGAAGTAAATGGAGAAGAAAGTTCCGAGGATGCCAAAGAACCGACAAAACGCTTGGAAATTGACGATTTTCGTGACATAACAACAAGAAATGTCAATAAAATTATGTCTACGGGCAGTTATAAGATAACTGATGTACCGTCGTCATCTTTAAAAATTCCCGATATGATTCCCGATAATCTTACAAACAAGTTAGAAAACCTTTTAGACGATGCGCCATATTCCTGCGCTGTGTATTATATAGACCTTGAAACAGGGTTTGAAATAACATATAATGCAGACAGATGGTTTGGAGGCGCAAGCTCCATAAAAGCACCGTTTATGATGGCGCTCCTTGATAAAATTGAGAGAGGGAAGCTGAGTTTTGACAAGGAGATAACATATAGCTACGATAGGGCAGGAACGGTTCAGATTTCCAAGGATTACGATTTGGGTGCAAAGCTCTCAGTAAGATTGCTTATAGAGTATCTCATTTATTACAGTGACAACGTTGCGTTTTCCTTGCTTATGAATAATGCTTGCTCACTCAGTGAGTTCAGGAGCTATTGCAAAAAGAATTACGGTACGGATATATATAAAGATGGGCTTAACCAGATGAACGCCATAGCCCCTGCAAAATGCTTGCAGGACCTTTACGCAAAGGCAAAAAGCGGCAATGAGATATATGTGTGGTTTGTTGAGCTTTTGAAACAGGCAAACGAAAACAAGTTTATAAGAAATGGCTTGCCTAAGGACGAAAACGGAAAATATATATATCAGGTTGCCCATAAATACGGTATGGATATAAATGCCTCCAACGATATGGCAATAGTGTATTGCGGTGAGAGACCATATGCACTTGTTGTGCTTACAGACTATATCGGGTATAATACACAGTCATTTATCAATAAAGTATCTGCGGCAGTTTATGATATCCATAAATATATAATTGAAAACTAAAAAAAGACAGGTGATTTAAAATGGATTTTTCAAAAGAGCTTTCGGTAAAATTTGGTGTTAACGAAAAATATGTTTCAAATATAATTGAGCTTCTTGACGAGGGAAACACAATTCCATTTATAGCAAGATACAGAAAAGAGCTTCATGGCTCTATGGACGACCAGAAAATTCGTGAGATAGCCGAACAGCTTGAATATTTACGCACATTGGAAGCTCGTCGCGAGGAAGTGAGAGGGCTTATTGAAGCACAGGAAAAGCTCACCGACGAGATTAACGAAGCACTTAACAAAGCAACAACCTTAGCAGAAATTAACGATATTTATCTTCCTTTCCGTCCGAAGCGTAAAACAAAGGCATCAGTTGCAAGAGCGAGAGGGCTTGAACCCCTTGCAAACCTTATTTACGCTCAAACAGAAACAGCGTTGCCAATTGAAATGGCGGCAGAGTATATTAACCCCGAGTTAGAGGTAGAAACAGCAGAAGCCGCTTTGGAAGGCGCTTTACATATTATTGCTGAAAATATTTCCGATAATGCGGAAATAAGAAAAGTGCTTCGCGCCCTTTTGTGGTCGGATGGGGAAATGGTAACAAAGGCGGCAGATGCAGAAAAAGAATCTGTATACACAATGTATTATGACTACAGAGAGCCACTGAAAACAATTCCAACACATAGAACCCTTGCAATAAACCGTGGCGAAAACGAGGAGTTTTTAAAGGTTTCAATTGAGGTTGACAAGGAAAAAGCGTTGGCAAAAATCCGTCAGATGGTAATTCTTAACGATTCACCTTCTGCAAATGCTGTAAATGAAGCAGTTGAGGACGCATATACAAGACTTATTTTCAGCTCAATTTCTTCTGAAATCAGAAGCGACCTTAAGGATAAAGCGTGCGAAGAATCCATGAAGGTTTTCAAGGTGAACCTTAAACAGCTTCTTATGCAACCACCTGTAAAGGGATATGTAACAATAGGTCTTGACCCCGGTTACAGAACAGGTTGTAAGGTTGCAGTTGTTGATGATACAGGGAGAGTTCTTGATACAGGGGTTATTTACCCAACTCATTCCCAAACAAAAATTGACGAAGCAAAGGCATTTATTAAAAAGCTCATTGTTAAGCATAAGGTGAAGGCAATTGCAATTGGTAACGGAACTGCTTCAAGAGAAACCGAAGCATTCACAGCCGAGGTTTTGAAAGAGCTTCCCGATTGTGGAGCTGCATATGTTATGGTTGATGAATCAGGTGCTTCTGTTTATTCCGCTTCAAAGTTAGCGGCAGATGAATTCCCCGATTTTGACCTTACTTTAAGAAGTGCTGTTTCCATTGCAAGACGCTTGCAAGACCCCCTTGCAGAGCTTGTTAAAATCGACCCAAAGGCACTTGGCGTTGGTCAGTATCAGCATGATATGCCTCAGAAACGCCTTTCGGAAACTCTTGACGGTGTTGTTGAAGATTGCGTAAACTCTGTTGGCGCAGATTTAAATACCGCTTCTCCTGCGTTGCTTTCCCGAGTTTCAGGACTTTCCAGCGCTGTTTGCAAAAATATAGTTAAATACAGAGAAGAAAACGGAGCGTTTAAGTCAAGAAAAGAGCTTTTGAAAGTTCCAAAGTTGGGCGCAAAAGCGTTTGAACAGTGCGCTGGCTTCCTTCGAGTTGCAGAAAGCGAAAACCCACTTGATAATACAGCCGTTCACCCTGAATCTTATGAAGTGGCACAGGCAATTTTAGACCGTTGCGGTTACGGAATGGAACAGCTTAAATCAGGCGGACTTGCAGGCATCAGAGAAACTGCGGCAAAAATCGGTGTATGGACTCTTGCTGAAGAATTGAATATGGGTATACCAACAATTTCCGATATTTTATCTGAGCTTGCTAAACCCGGCAGAGACCCTCGTGATGAGCTTCCTAAACCTTTGCTAAAAACCGATGTTCTTGATATTAAAGACCTTCAGGTCGGTATGGTGCTTAGCGGAACTGTAAGAAATGTTGTAGATTTCGGTGTTTTCATTGATATTGGTGTCCATCAGTCAGGACTTGCACATATTTCACAGCTTTGTAATAAGTATATAAAGCATCCGTCAGAGGTTCTTAAAATAGGGGATATAGTTCAAACTAAAGTTATCTCCGTTGATGTTGCCAAAGGTAAAATCGGTCTGACATTGAAGGATGTAAAATAACTTAAAAATTAAGTTTTTTAAAGATATGCTTGGAAAAAATGGCGCTATATAAAATGCATCATTTGTTATTTTTGATGGGGGAAAAAGGAGGCACTATCTCATTCCGAGCATGAAGAAAGCGCAACTACCGAAGCAATCGCACAAAAATGCAACTTTTAATAAGCAAAAAAACATATATCTTAAAACCTAAAAATAAAACCTATGCTCTCTCAAAATGGGAAAGCATAGGTTTTTGTTGTGTGCTCGGCATGCGTTACAACTTGGTGGTGAAAGTCCACTACAGACTTGGCAGTAGGAGCTGTTAGCCGAAGGCAAGGGTGTCTATTGTGAGGTAGAATCTGAAAAAAGCCGAATGTGGAAACTGAGAAGTGCAACCACGGGAAAAATCTCGGTCTGACGAACAGAAACTGTATATCAAGGCATATTTGAGATGGACGAGTTCGCTACACATACAAATGAAAGACTTGTACGCATAGGATATTACAACATATCGAGGGCATACAAGTCTTTGCATTTAATACGATTGATGTGAGAGGTCGGATATTCAACTAATGATTTGACATTCTATGCGATAATTATTTTGTCTCTTCCCCTAAAACGATGACATTACTCTGCCGCCTTAAAGTTATATATGGGCTTGATTCTGCAAACGATGTGGGCGGTTGGCTCGATATTCTCAACGATCTCGTCCATGCTCTTATATGCCATGGGCGACTCATCAAGGGTGTCGGGAACGACGCAGGTGGAGTATATACCAGCCATTTCTGCTTCGTACTCTGCCATGGTGAGACGCTCGAAGGCGGCAGAGCGGGACATCAAACGTCCTGCACCGTGAGGTGCGGAGCAGTTCCAATCCTCGTTGCCCTTGCCGATACAGATGAGTGAGCCGTCACGCATATTGATGGGAATCAAAAGCTTCTCACCCGCCTTTGCAGAGACTGCTCCCTTACGGAGTATCATTTCATTCACATCTATGTAATTATGAATTGTCTGAAAAGTTTCCACGGCTGTCCAACCGCAACGCTTAAGAATGATCTCTGCCATTTTGGCGCGGTTTCTTTCTGCAAACTTCTGACAAATATCCACGTCGTGGAGGTAATCATCCATAAATGAGCCGTAGAGGAAGCAAAGGTCGCGAGGAAGGGTAGGGTCCTTTGCCTTGAACTCCTTCTCAAGCAGCTTGAGCGTTGTCTGAATCTCGTTACGTCTGCCTTGCTCCTTGTAGGTGCGGATAATTTCTTCACGCTGTTTGAAATACTCCTCTTTGCCTACGTTTAAGTCAACGGCGATCTGCTGATAAAACTCCGCCACCTGCGTACCTAAATTACGGCTTCCCGAGTGGATAACAAGGTACTTGCCGCCGTTTTCGTCTATATCGATTTCGATAAAGTGGTTACCGCCGCCAAGAGTTCCGAGAGAGCGTTCAAGACGCTTGGAATCCTTGAGATTTCTGTAACAGCGAAGCTGTGTAAGATCAAAACGCTCCTGTCTGCCATCCCAAACGTTTCTGCCGCAGGGGATGAAATGCGCCGCTTCATCCACCTTCCCGAAATCAATATCAATGTTGCCGAGATACACGGTGTACATTCCGCAACCGATATCCACACCGACCATGGAAGGAACGATTTTGTCGGTAATCGTCATTGTTGTACCAATGGTACAACCTTTGCCTGCATGAACATCGGGCATTATTCTGATTTTTGAAGAAGCAAACGCCTCGGTATCACATACAAGCTTTATCTGCTCACACGCACCGTCTTCAACGGTGGTGGCAAAACACTTGGCAGTGTTAAATTTCCCTATAATCTCTATCATATCTTTTTCCTTTCATATTGTACGGTCGGGCGTTTGTTTTTGATGTGCGGATGCACCCGACCGCATTGGATTCATGCGTTGTTTCCGTTCAGAATTGCAGTAAGCTGAGAAAGGATGTTGCCGTTGCCGTTCAAAGAAATGTTGCCCACATTTTCAAAAATACGCTCAATGTATTCAAGCTCCTTGAGCTTGTAAAGGGTTTGATTTTCGTCCATCAGCTTTGCTGTGTTCAGCAATGAACGAGTGGATGCAACCTCCTCACGGCGAGTTATCACGTTTGCCTGTGCGCGTTTTTCAGCCACAAGGACGGTGTTCATAATCTCACGAATTTCACCCGGAAGGATAATGTCCTTAACATCTGCATTGGTAATTTCCACAAACAGCTCCTTCTCCTTGGATTTCAGTTTGGCAAAAACAAACTCAGACATCTGTGTTTTGTTTTCAAGAATCTCATCTAACTTGTATTTGCCCACGTATTCACGCAGAGCAAGCTGTGCCGCAACGTGTATTTGCTCCATAAAATTATCGATTTCTGTCAGAATTTTAACATAGTCGGTCACGCGGTAGTTGCAAACAAAGTTGATGCGAAGAGAAACCTTATCTGCAGTAAGTATCTCCTGACCCGTGATATCCATTTGAGTTAAACGGGTATCAACAAAGCCCACATTTATTTGAATTGGAGTTTTCCAGAAATAGTAGGTGCCTGCATCTAAAATACGTTCAAGCTTCTGATTGAAGTAGAGACGTGCCTTCTGATATTCGGTAACCTCGATTTTGATGTAGTAGCTTTGAGGAATCTTTGAAAATATGTACTCGGGGATGGATTCATCAACTGTTGGGGTAGATATATCAACAATTTTGAATTCGTGACGAGCCGTGACAGACCAAAATGCGTATTTTCCGCGAGGTAACACAGAAGAAAACTTACCGTTTACATAGTGGAGAGCAAGCTCCTCGTCGCCCACTTCAACCACAGATACACGGTCGGAAACCGACTTATCTGCAAGCAAGGTTTCAAGAGCACATTTGCCGCACACTATGGGTTGTTCCAAATCCGAAATTTCAATCTCCTTGCCACCAAACAAGTAATATTTACCCGCATCGAGCAATTTTGTATACTTTCCGTTTTTGAAGAGAAAACCCTTCTGATTTTCATTGATAATAATTGTTTTCATAGTATGTAATCCTCCTTAAAGGTAGTAAAGTTCTTCCGCTATCACTCATGCAAAAGCGGCGGCTGAAAATTTGAGTGCCTCCTGCACAGTGCGGAAAGAAATCTTTTGGCACTGTTTGGGACAACACGGTATCCATTCTCAGGCAAGCCATGCTTTTGCATTGCTTGGCAAGAAGCACCGAAGCACTTCCGCTTTGCCGAATGATAACGAATGTCAGAATAAAAACGTTCTTGCACACGATTTCGTGTACCGTTTTTTGGTGTCCAAAGGACAAATACTCCAAGCCACTGGCGATACGTTTTACGACGTACGGCGGGATTCGAACCCGCGAATATTGAGCTTCACAAGCTCAAAGGGCAAGAATTCTTCCGGCATACACTTTGGAATATCCTCGTGCACCGACGTGAAGGAATTACTCAAACACTGTCTTGAAGTAACCTTGCAAGGATATTTTACCATTCCAACCATCGTTTTTCACGGAAAAAAAGCTGCGAACTCTTATTTGAGTCCGCAGTTTAATTGTTTTTTCAGCTTTTCGATGACCAAATTTTTGAAAGCTTCCGAGCCAATTACCTCTACCATCGGTCCGAAGGAAAGGATTCTTATAACCATTTCAGGTTCGTCATCGTGAGCATATTTGATTTTTACAATATAATTTTTTCTGTCAAGCTTTTCGGCTTGCTTTTCAAAATGGGCAAAGTGGAGCATAAACCGTTCCATTGCATTTCGCTCGTCGCGTATCTTAACGGTAACGGTGTTGTAAATCACCGCTTTTTCCTCGCCTACAGATCGTCTTTCTCCTGTGTAATGATTGCAAGACCTGATTTTGGCAAGATTCACGGTTGAAACAGCACGCCAGCCGGCTGTAATCAATCTGAATTTATCATCCTTTTCGGAGTATTCAAGCCGCACGGGTCGGCATCTGACAAACATTGTCTTGCCCTTACGGTTGACCATTTCAAACTTAATTTGAGATTTTTTACGTATCGCCTCTAAAATAATTCGGAATTGCCTTATGTATTCTTCATCTTCAAATGGGTCTCCGTCACCGTATTTATCATAGACGCGATAATCCGCACAGGTGAAAAGCGGCTCTACATCATCAAGCTTTGGGAATTCTACACCAAATAACCTTATGCGCGGATCAAGTGAAATGGCTTTCAGCCACCTCTTTTGAAGGGTAGTCAGTGGCATTGTCGGCTTGTGCTTAAGTGATGTTGACATATCGGAATGTACGAGCTGCCATTTTTCGGCTTTGAGGGATGGTAATATGGTCAACACACTTTCACCGAATGCATGTCGGGCTACGATTTTTTGCAGTTCCTTTTCGGAACGCTCTCCGTCAAGTATACCCGATATTATGGCGGCAACCGTATTGTAATAGGCAGAGTAAAGCTCACTGAATATCATTCGCTCACCTCCCGGCTTATACCGTACATGGAATACATGGCTTCCAAATCCTTTTTGAATTGGTTCTCAATGCTTCGATTGGAAAAGTTCATTTTCACGATACGGCAGATAAAGGTTCTGATCCACGGTATCATTTCGGCGGAATCATAAACATCGGCGGAAAAACGGTAGGTGTTTTCGTCCAGCTTTTCAACGGTTCCAATGCGTTTTTCTCGTTCAAGCCGCCCTACAATATATTCTTCATTGTCTTCTATTTTAATTGTAAATTCCACGTGTTCAAGATGCTCTGTGCCCCATTTGTTTCTTTTTACGCTGACACCCCACATCTTGCTCTGCATTCTGTCAAGCTCTCCCCGAAGCTCGTCAAAGCGGGGAGTTGGCTCTTCAAGCTTTACATTGGAAAGGTAATCCACCCGATAGGAATGAAATATATTATATTCGGGCAAATATGCAAACAAATGCTGTCTGCCGCTTTGTGCGCTGATGAACACGCGAAGGGGAATAATGCGGTTTCGCCTCGGCAGATCACTGCGGCGGCTCATATTCGATATTGTTACAACACGTTTTTCTCTCATTGCCGTGAAAAGCGAGGCAAGAACACCGCTGTCGATGGCACCGGTTATGTAATGATGCTTGAATGTAAAGGTATCGGTGTCGGATTCCTCCTTGTCGAGAATGAACGAGCCGACCACTCCGCAGGGAGCAACTTCCGAAAAGTAGTGAAGAACATCATTGAGGTCAGAAATGTCGGTGCTGTCTGTTCTGCGATAATATACCTTTCGACCTTCTTTTTCCGTTGTAATAATGCCTGCTTCACAGTATTCCTTTAGCTTTTTACGAACTGTAGATTCGTCAAACATCATAGGTCTTTCAAATCCAGATAAATATTTCTCATCTATCTCCGCGAGTAGCTCAGAAACAGTGCGTTTGACAGACGGATTATGTAAAATGTCAAAAATGATGAAATGTAACGTGATGTCGCCATCGGTAAAGCTCTTTGCTTTCAATGCGTTGTAAAGGGGATTGTGCCTTATAGTTCGGCTGTCAATGGAAATAAAAACGTTTTTACCTTCGGGAGTGCGAACAAAGCTCATATGGTCACCGAGCCAGCTTTCCAAACGACGACGCTCGTCATCATAAGAACGGGCACTCTTAGACTGATATTCATCACGGCTTTTAAAACCGTAAACGTAAAAATCTCGCATATATGCTCTGATTTTTTCAAAATTTTTGATAAGCTCACTATATGAGGACATATTTCACACTCCTTTCTTAGTGCTTCTGTATTATAAGTATACAACAAATTCTTTTTCAGGTCAATCCAATAATGATTAAATATTATTTTTTTAAGTTTTTTATTCTCTTTGAACGCTTGAAAAAGCATTTGAATCTTGTTCAAGGGTTGCTAAGTGATAATTAAAAATATATAAATAATAAAACCTATGCTCTCTCAAAATGGGAAAGCATAGGTTTTTCAATATAAAAAGTGTAAAATATGGGGTAACCGTTAATTGTATCCCTGTTGTGTCATTTGTAAATAGGTCAGAAAACTGTCAACTGTATTCTATTCCCACTCGCCGTAAGCAACTATATGCACACTGCCGCCTACTTCAATAATATATTGATTATCTCTTTTTTCAGCATGGATTTGAAGAACGCTTTTTCTTCCCATGTCTTCACCTTGAATTACAGTATAGCTTACTTTATCGCTTTGAAAGTAATTGTGTTTCATAAAGTATCCTGCTAAACCTCCATTTGCACTTCCGGTTGCAGGGTCTTCAACAAAATCTTCCATTAAACATCTTGCGGCAAAAGTATTATCTCCCATATCTACAAAGAAAAGGTGATTACAGTTGCATTTGGGGTAATGGGTGATATATTGATTGAATTTTTTACGATTGCACACAAGGTTTTTCAAACAATCTCGTTTTTTTAGAGGAATGACAACGGCTTCAAGACCAGTGGAAACCCACTCAATAGGAAAATCATCTCTGATGTCATTGGCGTTAATTCCATATATCTCTGCGATGATATTTTTATTTATTGTTATTCCGAATTCTGGCTGATTTTGTTTCATAATAAGTCTGTTGTTTTCAACACGCAACGGAATTGTTCCACTTTTCAGATTTAGTTTTATTTCAGGGCACTGTTTTTTTTCTAAATATTTATAAATAACATATGCTGTTCCTAACGAGGGATGGCCTGCAAAGGGGACTTCACCCACATTAGGAGTCCAGATTCTCACATCATATCCGCCGTTATCCTTTTTTCCTGATAAAATAAAAGTTGTTTCTGAAAAATTGATTTCACGCGCAATTGCCTGTTGTTCCTCGTCGCTCACAGGTCTGTCGGCAATAACAACCAATAGTTCATTACCTTGATATTTTTTTTCTGCAAAACAGTCAACAATAAAAAATTTCATATATTTACCTTTTTAAAAGTCCTTTTTTAGAAAGAATCATAGTTTCATTACTTCATTACTTTCAGACTGATTATACCATATAAATGAAAAAAAGGCAACTATAACTGTTTAATCAATAATGTAATTCTTATTGAAACAAAGATATATCTAATGCGTTATTTCTATAGATTAAAAACCTATGCTCTCAAAATGGGAAAGCATAGGTCTTTGTTTAATGTAAAATGTGGAACGAACTATCCACTGTATCAGTCTGCATCCTTTTGGATTTAATGTGAAAAATGAGGTGAACCATTCTCTGTATCTAAAATATCGGTTTGAGCCGTCAATTGTATTCAGAGTGTTGTTTTTTAAAAAAGCAAAAAAGATGTAACATATTCACACAGTAAATCAAATTTTCCTAAAGACTTATATTCCAAAAGACGAATTGGGTTAGTATAAATTGGTTCAATAATAACCTTTCCGGTATAGTCAACTATTCCGTGCAACATATAATGATCTTTAATTGTATATACTCTGAAATATCCTTCGGGAAGGGTACAATATTTTCCGTAGTCCGGACAATATGGGATAAATTCGTAATTTATATTTTCGCCTGTCTTGTTATATTGATTATCATATATATCAAACATAGGGCTGTTTTTATCTTCTTTTATACAAATAAAGTATTTTCCATCTACAACTATTTTATCATACTCAAAGGGAATTACTGTTTTTTGATTTTCCACAACCCCAT
>JAZNIJ010000021.1:0-3390 GCA_045577455.1 Eubacteriales bacterium | reverse complement strand
TGTGTATGTTGTTTTGTTGGGGTTCTTGGAAACAGAGATTGAGCTGAGCGTTACCTTTGCGTTTACAGTAACATTAAAAGTTGCGCTTTTTCCCTGATAGGTAACAGTTATTGTTTTTGTTCCTGCTGTGGAAAGAACACCTGATGGAGATACTGTAAATCCGCTTGTTAATGTTTTGCTTGTGTTATCGCTGTAGTTTGCTTTGATTGTAAGTCCTGTTGTATCAAGAGTATCGCCAGCTGTGTATGTTGTTTTGTTGGGGTTCTTGGAAACAGAGATTGATGTGAGCTTAACGGATTCAAATTCAAATGCCTGAGCTGCTGTTGCAACACCACTATCATTTCTATAGATATGAACTTCTTTGGAGTTTGCATCCATATCAATACATCCGAGACCCTTTGCGCTTCTGAGGAGGTAACCATTTCCTGTATCATAGATAAAGAATCTCTGTGCCAAAGTTCCGTTTGCATCGTAAAGCTGAATGTTTGTTCCGTTTGCAACGCAACCTGCTTCAGTTTCGATAACCTTATTATAGTCTTTGCTCATAATTTCATATGAGCCGTCTGCCTGACGCTTGAATACCCATTTTGATTATTTTCCTGTACAACTCAGAACGCCTCCGGATGCACCTGTGAGGTAAAGACCTGATGCTTTATTTTTAATATGTGTTGTGAAGGTTTCGCCAAGGTTAACAGGAGATTTGCCATTAAATGTTACAAGAGTGATACCGAACAATCTATGGTCTTGAGGTGTGTTTCCGTAAATTTGAACAAGAGAGCCACCTACAAAATCAATATCCAAAATTTTCTGTGTGTTTGCAGGGCTTATATAATAGCCGTTTCCTGTTGTATAAAAACGGAATCTCTGAGCTGCTGAATCGTTGGAATCAAACATCTGGAGAGGTGTTCCACTTGCCCAACCGCCTGCCTGAACATCCAATGCTTTTCCTGATGAGCCGATAATTTTATATGCCTGCCATTTTGCATCATATGTAAATGTCCAAATCTGGTTATTGCTATTGTTTGCACCTGCCATGGAAACGCCGTTGTTGTCTGTAAGGTAGGTATTAAACAATGGTGAAGAAATTTTAGCTGTGAATCTTTCACCAAGATATTCAGGAGCTTGGATTTCAAGATTATCTTTAACATGATTTACAGTAATAAGCTCAAATACCTGAGCCACAAGCTGTGAGCCGCCTGTTCCGTAATGGCAGGTGTGAATTTCCATATTATTTGCATCCATATCCATAACAAGGTGTGAATATGATGGCTTAATATAGAATCTTGCTTCGCCTGTATCAATAAAGAAGAAATTCTGTGCTTTTGAACCGTTAGGGGCGTAAAGGTTGATATCTAATCCGTGTTCAATTGCACTACCTGCAACGTCAAGTGCCTTACCTGTTGCAACGGATTTAATTTCGTGTCCACCGTATTCGTTACGGGTTACAATCCATTTCTGGTTATCTGCAAATGCAGGGTCTCTGAAGATAGCATTGTCGCCTTCTGCTGTGAGCAAATGACCTGTATGCCAGTTTCTGATGAAACACTCATACTGCTGACCTAAATTTGCGTTCCACAAAGAGCCATCTATCTGTAGCTTAAGAATTTCAAATGAACGAGCATTTTTTTCAAATTCAGATGAAAATACGCCTGAAGTATTTCCCCAAAGCTGTAGGTTATTAGAAGCAAAATCTACATCAAGGCACTTATCTTCAGGTACTGTTTTGAAATAATAGTTTCCATGTATAAAGTATATAAAGAAATTCTGTGCATTACTGCCGTTGCCCTGATACATATGTATATTAGTACCGTCGGAATAATCTGCGCCCGCAACATCCATATAACAACCTGAGCCATCAATACCAATAGAATATGAACCATTGCTCTGACGAACAAAATGCCATGTCTGTGAAGGGTCAAAAACGCCGGGTTGTGCGCTTACATTATAATCCCTATCGGTGAGATAAAGTCCCGATGCAGGATGTCTGATATGAGCATAGAAATCCGAACCGATGTCAATTGGGTCAACACCATCGAGCTGGCGTTTTTCTGTTGAAAAGTCGAAATCTCCATGCCAACCCCAACCACGATAATAATATCCACAGTCTAAAACATACTGGATTGTTGTTCTTTCGCAAGTTGCATCCCAATCGTGGAAAATATATCCATCACCAACATAGATAGCAACGTGGCCAGCATCCTGACCGTTACAAGTAACACTACTTCCGCCAAAGAATACGTCTGCTCCAATAGGAATATCCCATCCTGTTGAATCTATAAACATATCACCATATCTTGATGCACAGCAAGCAGAAGAAAATGGTGTTCCGTAAACTTCCATAAAGCTCTCGTTTACAAAACCGAGGCAGTAACTTCTTCTTTCAGGATTTCCCCATTTTGAATAAAGAAAATCAACAATTCTCTGTGGGTCAAGACCTGCGCTTACTTCTGTTGAAATGCTTGGTATCAAGGTAATAAGCATAGAAAAGATTATTAAAAATGATACCATTATTTTCGAAAACTTAATTTTCATTTTTTACCTCCATTTTAGAATAAACTGCGTGGAATGTACAAATATTAAATGAAAAATTTTCGTTTTTGAATTATCCTGAGGTAAAATCTCCCAATGACAAGCATCGGGAGATTAAAACCAAATCTTTAATTACAATATTTCTTTACAATATTTTACTGTAAATCATATGTACCAAGGAAAGCGCCCTTGATTCTAAGGTAGTCTGTTGTGTCGATTTTTTCATCTTCGCAAACATCACCTGCAGCAAATTCAGCACCTGTGAGGTCATATGTGCCATTGAATTTTGCTTTAATTCTGAGGTAGTCTGTTGTGTCTACCTTTGAGTTACCATCAACATCACCTGTAATTACAATTTCAAGTGCATCAATTATTTCATTGCCAGCGATGAGCTTAACTATGTAACCTGTTCCGCAAAGTGCATTGTTTGCAACTTTGTTTCCGTTTCTATCGAAAACTGCAACATTTACATTGTCAAACTGAGAAACAACTGCAGATGCCTGAATTCCAAGAGAAACATTCTTAACATAAGATTCTGATTTTTCAAACTTGGAGTTTTCTTTGATTACAAGCATTTCTTCATCGTTAACTTTTTCGTTTACAGTTACATTAAATGTTGTTGTTTTTCCTTCGAAGGTAACGGTGATTGTCTTTGTACCTGCTGTGGAAAGAACACCTGATGGAGATACTGTAAAGCCGGTTGTTAATGTTTTGCTTGTGTTATCGCTGTAGTTTGCTTTGATTGTAAGACCTGTTGTATCAAGAGTATCACCAACTGTGTATGTTGTTTTGTTGGGGTTCTTGGAAACAGATATTGAGCTGAGTGTAACTGTTTTCAACTCAAAGGTATGTGCAGAAATT
>JAZNIJ010000020.1:0-20619 GCA_045577455.1 Eubacteriales bacterium | reverse complement strand
CCGAAAGAAGTGCAAGCACTCCTTTATAAATTACTTCTGCTCTCTCCATAAAGTTTTCCTTTAAATTTTCAGCATATTTATCATCAGTTAAATATACATTTAAATCGAGAAGAGTTTTATCTTTATCTTCTATATAACATTTTACCATATATCCCTCACCATGGGGAGTAATTTCTGATTCAAAGCGATTTCCTGTTTTATAAAAAGCTAAAAGACGATGGGCAGAACGTAATGCTTTTTCTTTAACGGAATCATACAAGTTAAATTCCACGCTTGTAACTGATTGAGCACCTAACTCGGATATTCGATAATACATTTTGCCCTCATATCGCTCTTCGACAATTTGACCGGAATCAAGGAGTTCGCAAAAACAAATTGGAAAATCCCTCCCCGAAACAAAACCATCTTGCATAACCATATCATTGATTATTCGATATTCCAGTGGCTCATGTATATTTTTCAGAAGATACAATATAAAAACTTTAATCTGAAAGCGATCTTTCATTTCCGCCATAATATGTACCACGCCGTTAGATACGTCGTATTGCCTTTCACAGAAAATAATTTATTGGGAACATATCCCTCTTTATTATACACATATTTTCAGAATATGCAATAGAAAAAGGAAAAAAACTATTGAAAAAAGTCGATAAATGTTATATAATTAAGTTAAACTAATGTATATTGTTTTATAAAGAAGGAGAGGAATATATATGTTACCAATTTCAGGTGGTTTATCTTTCAAAATTGGGGAAAAACTCAAAAATTTGTCTACTGAAAATTTCTCCTCCCCCTCTCATATTTATTTAGATATTCCCTCTGATTACAAGCTATATGTTAATGTCGGAGAAAAGATAAAATCCGGTCAAAGTGTTGCCTTTCCTGACAACAATAATTTATTACCTATTGTTTCCAGCGTATCAGGCATTATTGAAAGTTTTAACAACAACACTATTGTCGTTAAAAATGATTTTAAAGAAACTATTTTTGCCACTCCGCCCATAAAAAAACACCTTAATGAAATCAAAAGCTCAGAAATTGAATCCACTTGTAGAGAGCTTTGTATTTTAGATAATGGAATACCACTTTTTAAAAAGCTCAGAATTGCAACAGGAAAAATTGAGAATGTTATTATCAACTGCACTAACCCAGACCCTTGTTCTGCAATCAACATAAGAATTGTAGCTGAGCAGTTTGAAAAATTGATTTACGGATTAAAAGTTCTCATTCACTTTACCAAAGCAAGATTAGGAATTATTGCCATTGACGAGACGCTTGATTACCAATTTCCCAATCTTGATAAAAACATTTCTGACAAAAAACTAATCTTATTAAGAGTTATTGAAAATAAATACCCATCTTCCAATGAAAAAATTCTACTTCACGCTTTAACAAGGCGAGAATATCAGAACGACAACATTATTAAAGAAGGAAGAACACTCATTGTTTCTCCTGAAGCAGTTGTTAACCTTTACGACGGGCTTGTTTATGGTATTCCTCAAACAAAAAAACTGATTACAATTTCCGGAGGAGTTAAGAACAATAAGAACATTTTCGTTCCATTTGGCACAAAGGTCTCTGATATTATTGAATTTTGCGGTGGCTTAACAAAAGAAGATGCTTCAATTATCGCAAACGGCTTTATGTCCGGTTTTGAAGTTAATTATGATTCAACAATTATGAATTATAATTCTCTCACAGCTATTTCAGTAAAAGCAACTATTGAACATAAATGTATTCACTGTGGAAAATGTCTGCAAGTTTGTCCAATGCTTTTAAAGCCAATGCACATATATAATAATATACTCAATTCCCAAAATGATAGAAATACCGCTCTTGGTGCTGAACATTGTATAGGTTGCGGATGTTGTTCATACATTTGCCCATCTAATATTCCTTTATCAAAAATAATCTTTAATTCCCAAGCCAAGCCATCAAAAATAGGCGAAGAAAGTGAATAATTATTGCTCTGTATGCTTTTTTCAAGTTGAGCAATAATATATTATACACATATGTTTAAGGAGATAATATGTCCCCATTTAAAACATCACAAGAAAAATCTGTTCATTTGCAAAGTTATGTGATAATTGCATTGATTCCAGCTATTATATGGTCAACCTTTATATTCGGAACTAAAACTTTGCTTCTATTAGTTTCATCAATTGCTGTATCTATTGCAACTGAACTATCGATTTGCAAGCTAAACAACAAAATGAAAAATGTAATCCCAACGAATTCAATACTTTCAGGGATACTTGGTGCATTGATTCTTCCTGTTTCAGTTCCAATTTGGACAGCAATGTTAAGTGGTTTTATTGTTTCTTTCATGATGAATATCTCAATTAAGCTGAACATGGGATATAATATTATTAACCCAGTTGCTGCTTCTTCCTTGATTTTATCATCATTCTTTAATTTTGTTAATCACGGATATACCCCACCTTTTGAAAAATTCAGTGCTTTTCAATTTACAAATAATGTAACCTATGTTAATTCTGTGCTCGATACTTTTCAAAACGGAACTGACAGTATAACAAATTCCACCATTCTCAACACATTTTTAGGAAGAGAAAGTGGAAATATGGGAGAAGTATCAATTCTTCTTCTCACCGTTGCCTTTATATTTCTGTTATACAAAAAATATATAACTTATCATATCCCCATAGCTTTTATATCAACAGTATTTCTTATTTCTTTCTTTCTTCCTGTTGGAAACTGCGAAGCCATATACTGTGCGGCTGCCGAAGTTTTCTCTGGTGGCGTTGTTTTTGCGGCAATATTTGTCGCTTCACTGCCAACTGCATCTCCAATTACAGATTTTGGTAAAATATTCTTTGGAATCGGATGTGGCTTTGTTACTATGATACTTAGAAGATACTTATCCGTTCCTGATGGCTCAATGTTTGCTGTTGCTTTTATGAGCTGTTTCTCATATATTTTTGATTTATTTTGCGGAAACAAATATTTCTCATATATGTTTGATAAGAAGAAAAACAAAGAACCAAAGAAAACAGATCTAGATACTCTGCTAAAAGAATAAAAAGTCTCCCTATAAGGGAGACTTAAAAAAAATAATTATAAAATTAGATAAAATTTGATTTTTATATTTAATTATACATATAAAAAAAGACGATTACTATTTCAAAAGTTCAATAAATTCGTTAAGGGATTTGACGGTTTTTCCGTTTCTTTCAACAACACTATCAGCCATAAGCATTGAATTTATAACAGCTTCTTCTGTTGCTTCTGCCACAGCTCTGAAAACTATATTCATTTTATCTTCGTTTAAAGCACCAAATGAAACTATATCTTCTTTTTCATTCATATTAACTATGTTTGTTGTTGAAAATCCAAGAAATACCTCTCCGCTTCCATGACCTGTGAAAGAGCCGGTTCTGGCAAGCCCAACGGGTATTCTTTTTATTGCTCTGACAATTTGTCTTGAAGACAAAGGAAGGTCTGTTGCCATTACAACAATAACAGAACCCTTTTCTTCTTTATTTTCTCCAAGATGTTTGATTTCGTTCCCTATATTTTTTCCACAAACCATAAGGTCATCAAGAGAACCGAAATTTGTTTGAACAAGCACTCCAACGGTATAACCATTACCTAATGGTATTTTCCTTGAAGCAGAGCCAATGCCACCCTTTAACCCGTAGCAAATCATTCCTGTTCCCGCGCCCACATCACCTTCATCAAAATCTTCCGATGCAGATTCAATTGCGCTGAAAACATGTTCGACTTTAACTGCCCTGTTAAATGGTGAATTTATTCTACCGTCATTACATTCCATAACAACAGGGTTCACAGAAGTTATTTCTTCGGTTGCATTTTTCAAAGTGTATTCAACAATAGCATCCATTACCAAGCCAACATTCAATGTTGAAGTTAATGCAATTGGTGTTTCAATATTTCCAAGCTCTGATACCTGTATAAGTCCTGTTGTTTTACCAAATCCATTAAGTACATATGCCCCTGCAATTGGCTTTTTATTGAATATATTTTCCTGGTGCGGCATAATCACCGTTACGCCTGTTTTATTCAACTCATTTCTTATAGTGCAATGACCAACGGTAACACCTGGGACATCTGTTATTTTATTGCGTGGACCTTTCTCCATTTTTCCAATTTTGATATTTAATTCTTCTGCTCTTTTTTTCATAGCTTAATCCTTCTTTACTATCTTTATTTAAATAACTTTTTAAGGGCTGTAATTTTATAAGCGAGCTTAACGGCACACCAGCAACCACTCTTATATGCATACTTATGCACAGGATGTATATACAACACCAATGCTAAAGAATTTTTGAATTCCTTAGATTTTAAAATGCAATAGATGGAAATTCAATACTGACTTTAATCATAAAACACCTCGAAAGGAAAAATAAATGAACGTATACGATTTTGATAAAACAATAAATATCACAGATTGCTCGACGGACTTTTTTTTCTACTGTCTAAAAAAAAAGCCCTATATTGCTAAAAACTTATTTAGTATGTTGTTTGGATATATAAGCTGGAAAAGAGGTAAAAAAACTATAACAGGGTTTAAAGAGATAGTTTTTTCATACCTTAAGCATATTAAAAATACCGAGGAGTTGGTTGAAAAATTTTGGGATAAGAATATTCACAAATCATACGGTTGGTATCAAAATGTGCAAAAAGAAGATGATTTGGTTATTTCTGCCTCACCACTATTTTTAATTGAGCCCGCCTGCAAACGCCTTGGTATTAAAAACTACATTGCTTCTGATATCAATCCTAAAACAGGTAAATTTACAGGAGTAAACTGTTCAGGGGAAGAAAAAGTTATTAGATTCAGAAAATATTATCCAAATGAAACTGTTGAAAAATTTTATTCTGATTCATATTCCGATACTCCGATGGCACTAATAGCAAAAGAAAGCTATTTAGTTACAAAAGGAAAACTTTCCCAATGGAAAAAATAGTATTTTTCAGATAAAACGGTGTATAAATCACCGTTTTATTTTTTTAACGAATAATGCATTTCAAAAAGTTTCAAGTTTGGAAAATTACACTTTTTTGCCTCAAAAAGATTATTATATAATAAGCTTTCAACTATTTCTGCTTTCCGATTTGAACCTTTCAAACATTCTTACAAGCTGTTCCCCAACCTTAAACATAAATCGAGATGCATCTTCCACCATCTCTGCAGGAAACAATCTTAAAAACTTATCGGCTTCAAAGGTCAAATCACCTGTATAATCAATATCTGCAAGGGCTTTCATAATATCATTCCAATTAAACTTTTGAGTGAACGGAAGCTGGTGAAGGTCTCTTATACCGTTGCTATCTTGAATATGAAGTCCCTTTAGTCTGTCATGACCAACATCCCTTATAAAATCAGCGGCTTTCAACCCAACATATTCCGCATGACCGACATCAACCAAAGCAACAAAATAATTTCCAAGTTTGTTAAGTTCGTCAACATACATATTAAGCGTTTGAGGATCACTGCATAATTTTGACCTATTGTTTCCAAAAACATTTTCTATTGCAATTTTAACATTACAATCTTTAAGATATGGAATAAATGATGCAAAAAACTCCAAATTGCGTTCATCTTGATTTTCCGAGAATTGTACAGGATGCATTGTTAATTCTTTTATTCCGAGAAAAGAAGCAATTTTTATTGATCGAATGCTATATTCCATAGCATATTTATTGAATTCTTGATTATTTTCTATATAAAAAGGAAAATATGCATGACCTTGAGTGAATGGAATATTATGTTCATTTGCAACTGCTTTAATTTTCTTTATATGTTCCATATAATCATCACCATGCAAAGGACAGTTTGCATCGTTCATATAAAACATAGAATAATCAATTCCTTGATATCCCACTCTTGCCAAAATCCTTATTGCTTCAACATCACCTAAAAGCTGACCTAAATAACTCGTTTGAGTTGCAATTCTCATATATTTACCTTCTCTGTTAATTCAGATATAATGTTTCAAAAATTATATAGACAAACCAATTATATCATTTGCAAAAAAGAGTTTTCCGAAAATATACTTGTTTGATGCACTTTCGGTTAAAGTTATAACTCTACCATCGTAATAATCAAGTCCTTCTGCCATAGCAGGTCCTTTTATCTTTTTTACACAGTTATCAAGATAATAAACAGGCACACCATCCAAAGTAAAACCAGAATCAACTGCTTCAGCTTTATTATACACATAATAATAACTGCTTGATAAACCAAAAGATGTCGAAAGCACAACTTTACCGTTAGGAGTGAAGCATACGCCCTGAACTCTATCTCTGATTGAATAAATCCTTACGGGATTTTTCAAATTATCTTTCGAGTATACAGAGATAATTGCATTATGTTCCCCTTCATTTGTTTCGTATGTATGGAAAGTTTTATATTTTCCGCCATCATTAAATTCTCCAACATAAATAAATGTATCATCTGAATAGATAAAAGAAGCATTATTATTTACTTCAACTCCTTCTCCTATTTCAACGATATCTCCGTTTTCTGCTTTAAGCAATGCATCTATAGAAAATGAATATACTCTCTTTTCACTGGCAGCATAAACGGTATTATCGGCATAACAAATTCCACCCAAGTGACCTGTAAACTTTTCACCGTTTTTATATGTTGAAACATAATAATCATTGTTATCGGAATCTGTAACGTATATACGGCTTGCTCCACTGTTTGTCATATAACCCGAGATAATGATTTTATCTTCTTTTTCATACGCAAATATACCTTGACATACAAAACCGTCACCAAGCCCTGGATTTTCACATATATAGGTTTTGCAATCATAATATTCACTGTATATGAAATGCTTTGCAACATTTAAAGCAATTACTATAATTGTAATCAATAATATTATGCTGATTACAAATATCAAAATTACTTTTCCGACTTTCTTCATATATTATACCTTTAACCTTAATTGAACAATTGATATTCACCAAAGAAATATGATTTTATTCTCATATAATCAGTTGTGTCTATTGTATTATTTTCGTCGATATCGGCTGCCATAAAATAAACTCCCTCAAGAGAAATATTGCCAACAAAAGCACTTTTGATGTTTAAATAATCGGTTGATGATACAGCACCATCGCCATCTATATCGCCTTTAATCATAATCACTGCGCTATCAAGCAATAAATCGTTATTTCTTAACTCAACAACACCACCTGTGCCAACATAAGATATTGTTATACCATCTTTATTTGCAATTTTTTTTCTAAATAGGCCTTTATCACAACCAGCTTTTTCTCCTAAAATAACACCATTTTCTATTTTTAATCCGCTGTCTTCTACTAACACTATCTTAAAAAGAGTTTTGGCGAAAGAAAGATGTACAGGATAGTTATCATTTAATCCCTCAATATAAATAAACACATCTTTATTTAATATTTCAGCCATGTTATTACTTTGCATTTTTGACCGCTCTGTTGGTGAAATATTTCCCTTTCCTACGGAAGTTGACCAGTCGTTTGTTTTATTAAATGCTGTTGAAATGCCGTTATATCCCGAAGAGAAATACACATTTTCAAAATATATTTGTCCTGCATTATTATAATGAGACATAATATTTCCGCCACCGCCAAGAGAATTTACAGACGCTGCATTATAGCAGTTTACAATGGTACACTTTGTATTTCCGCCAAATCCAAGAATACCACCGGCAGATACACTTCCCGTCTGCCCAAAAACATTTCCGCGATTATAAGAATCAGAAATATTATTATTCATAAGGGTAAACGATTGACCTGCAATACCGCCAACAATACCATCTTTACCATATGCTAAAACATTTCCAAAGTTTGCTGAGCGTTTAATACTTGCAGCATATGCATTGAATCCAACAAGTCCACCGATTTTATATCCCGAAAGTGAGTATACAGTAGAAAAATTATAACATTCTTCAATGATACCGCCATAATTAAATCCGGCGATACCTCCTGTATATGAACTTCCTTTAACAACGCCACTTTCAATAGTTAAATTTTTCACAGTTCCGTTACGAAGGAATCCGAACAATCCAACATTGTTATTGTTGCTTCTGATATTAAGATTCTTTATAGAATATCCATTTCCATCAAAAGTCCCTGAAAAAGCATTGCTTGTTGTATTATCATCTCTTAAAACAGCATCATTACCACCTATTGGATTAAAAGGGAAAAGCATAAGGTCTATATCGTTATTTAAAACAAATGTTTTATCAGAAAAACTATTTGTTGATTTTGTATTTAACGAAAGCCACATAAGATGCTCTGGAGATGATATAATATATTTGCCATCAACCAATGGTGGCTCTGTTGACTTTATGGAAAGTGATTTTCCGATTGTTAAATCAACCGTATCTGTATAGATAGTTTTTCCATTGTTGTTTGCTGCCGTTATGAAAGCATAGTTATCGGACAATATGAAAGATGTTGCAACTGTTTCGTTAGTTGAAACATTATATCCTCCACAAACAACATTATATACAGCCCTGTTATTTATACTAAAACTTCTGTTATGACCAGAAATATTAAGAATTGCACCCTTCTCATCAAGAATAGCTTCCCAATTACAATCAAAATAATTTCCAAGGATTGAAATATGATTTAAAACTACGATTTTACCCTTTTCAAGAGAATTGATAAATTGTGTTTGCTTTTCTCTTTGAGAAGCGAAGAAAACATGGCCACCGTATTCTATATGTGAATCCTGCTTGTCTTCACCAGTATCTAAATTAACAAATGTATATCCACCCATTTCAAAAGAGAAATAGAACTCCCCTGTTACAGTTGGTAAATATCTGATTAAATTAGACGCGAATGCACCACGACATTCTGCATTGCCTCGCGAAAAGACAATTGGATGAATACCACCCGATATGGTACTTGCAGCAGAAAGAAAACCAACAAATCGTTCTTTGGTTTCAATTCCTTCTGCATTATCTCCACCAAAAACAATCAATGCAGGCGAAGTACCCAAAGCGTTTACAGCATTTTTGGCTTTGGTTATTCTTTCGCAGTTTGCAGAAGTTGCCTTGATATCGGGAATAGCTACAATGCTTAAAGCTTTATCATTACTTCTGTCTTCAAAAATAAATGTTTGGCTTACAATCGATGCACCACGCTTAAAAGTATAAGGTTCGTGAACATCCATATGAAAAGATGCAACTGAATACTTGTTATTTTTCAAATGTTCCTTTGGAACTCTAACAGTATGAACAGTATCATATGAACGCCTGTAACCGCCTGCTTCATCAAACACCTGATAAGTTTTCCCGTTATATGTGTACTGAACATACCCAACAGATGATACATCAGTTGCCCAAAGGATATTATACCAATCTCCCCCCGTTTCAAATACGGAAGGATAAGCGGTAAATTTAATGCCGGAAGTTGTATTTACAGTTGTTTGTTGATTAAGACCATTTTCTGATGTTGCAGAAGAAGGTATTTCGCCTAAATAGTTTGAAAGTGGAGAAATTCTATCCTGAACAACTGTACCGGAAGTGTTAATAGATTTAATTTTAACATTATTTCCTGTGAATGTTATAAAAGTTCCTACATATCCCGAAGAAACAGGGCCACCACATATATATGTTGAATAAAAGATATTATTATAAGTTCCTGAAGCAATATATGAATAAACATGATTATGCCCCGATATTGCAAATTGAATTCCAAGATGAGACATTGAATCAGTCAGGTTAATGCCATTTGCCAGATTTGATATATTTGGTATATGATATATTCCAAATGTATACATGGCTGAATTGCTCTTTCGTAATGTGCGAAGCCATACTTCCTGCTTTTCGTGATACTCTTTATAATTTACAAGTCCACCATATTCTACATGCCCATCATCCTTATCCTCACCTGTATCTATAACGATTCCATGAAGCGGACCATATTCAAAATCAAAATAAAACTCTCCTGTTTTAGTTGGAAAATAATCAAGAAGCATAGAAGCATAACGCCCTCTTGTTTCATGATTACCTCTGCAATAAATAACAGGATATCTTCCCCCACTGATTTCACCCGGGATTGCAAAAACTGTTTCTACCATTTGATCTTTTGTT
Organism: Eubacteriales bacterium; assembly: GCA_045577455.1. Classification (GTDB taxonomy): domain Bacteria; phylum Bacillota; class Clostridia; order Oscillospirales; family CAG-382; genus SIG653. Next base: position 10,543 of record JAZNIJ010000020.1, on the reverse strand, counting down.
TGAATCTCACCAACAATGTCGCCATTAAAGACAATCATATCCGGATCTTCTGTGAAAAACTTTGACACTTTTTTGGCATCTTGAAGATTCGCATGAACATCTGTTAAAAAAAGAAATTTAACATCATCATTTCCGCTATATCCCTTCAAATAGATGGGACCAGCAGAAACGGTAACTCCAAAAGTAAATGATACATCTGTCTGCTTTGTTACTTCTTTTGTAAAAACTGTATAGGTATTATTTGAAAGATGCTCATGAGGCACTTTAACGACATGAACAGTATCATCTGTACGAGCGATACCATTTTTTTGGTCATAAACAGTATACTTAACCCCATTATAAGTATAAGTGATATAGCTAATGCCAACAAAATTAGTTGCCCAAATTACAGCATAACCATCACCCGTTTCAAAAACAGCAGGTTTTGCTCTGAAATATTTATTTGCTGTTGTGCCACTGATAATAGGAGAAATTGAATCTGTATTCAAAGCATGGGTCAATTCTGTAAAAAATGAAGATAAAGTAGAAAAAACAATAAAAAGAGTAAGTATAAATGACAAGATTTTTTTGCACATATCGCTCCACTCCGATTTTTTTAAATCGTTTGAACTAATTTTACCACAATGAATTACTTAAGTCAACATATTTAAGTATATTTAGTTTTTATTTTTTAGTTAATTACAACAATAAAATTAAAAAAGAGAATTTAAAAAAATCATATCCTTAAATTGCAATTTATATATATTTTTTGTACATTTTACTAAACTTACTCTTGAAAAAATGATATTATAAAATAAGAATACAAAAGCTGCATTACTTTTCAATACAGGAAAAATTCGTTCAAACAACGAAAAAATTTTTTATCTTTTCAATTTTATCTAAAGAATTATGTAAACAATTAAAACTCATATCAGCTAAAAAACTTTGTTATACTTTTTTGCAGAATCATTGAAAATAGTGACAAGGATAACATTGCTGTTACTCTTATTAAAGCAAGATAGTTTCCATATTATATATAATTATTAGCAAACATAAACTAATACAATACAAACGGTGCATTCTCGTTCAAAAGAAAATGCACCGTTTTTTATATTTAATATTCGACCGTTAAAAACAAGAATTAAGCTCTAAGCATTGAGCCAAGAAAAGTTTTCAAACGCTCGCTTTGAGGATTTTCAAAAATAGATATAGGGTCGCCTTGTTCAACAATAATTCCATCATCCATAAAGACAACTCTATCTGCAACTTCCTTAGCAAAACCCATTTCATGAGAAACAACTATCATAGTAACTTTATTTTTTGCAAGGTCGCGCATAACTGATAAAACTTCGCCTGTTATTTCAGGATCAAGGGCACTTGTTGGCTCATCAAAAAGCATAAGGTCGGGTTCCATTGCTAGCCCCCTTGCAATTGCAACTCTTTGCTTTTGACCGCCTGAAAGTTGGTCGGGATATGCTTGCTCTTTATCTCCCAAACCTACCATATTTAAAAGCTCTCTTGCCTTTTCAATAGCAACTTTTTTGGGAACTCCTTTAACATGAACAGGAGAATAATATATATTTTTCAAACAAGTCATATGTGGAAACAGATTAAAATGTTGGAAAATCATACCCGTCTTAAGACATATGCGTCTGCATACGCTATCGGGAGCATATATAACCTTACCCTTTGTATCTGTATAACAAAGTTCTTCTCCACCAATTATTATTCTTCCATGCTGGATTCTTTCAAGGTTATTGATACATCTTAAAAGTGTACTTTTTCCAGAACCCGAAGGGCCAATTATAGAGATTGTTTCCCCTTTATTTATATAAAGGTCAACGCCCTTAACAACATGATTATCTTCATAATTTTTATGTATGTTCTCCATTATAAGAACATTTTCAACATTATTGTTGAAGCTATTGATTGTTGATTCATTTTCTTTTTCTTGAAATGAATTTATTGAAGAATTTTTCAAAATGTTTCTTTCCATGTTTTTGTCTCCCCTGTTCCTCATTTCTTGAAAAGTATTTTTCAAGAGCTTTAAAAAGCATTGTCAGCAAAAGGGTGAGAAGTAAATATATCAACGCCGCAATTGCATATGCCCATAGCTTTTGGTCACGGTTTACAGCACCTTTTGCTGCTTTCATAAGTTCGCCAACACCAATTACATAAACGAGAGATGTATCTTTTACAAGAGTTATTGTTTCATTGGCGATTGGTGGCAAAACTCGTTTAACTGCCTGAGGAATTATTATACCAAACATTGTTCTGATTTTTGATATTCCTAAAGATTTAGCTGCTTGATGTTGACCGTTATCAATGCTTTCTATACCGCCACGATAAATCTCTGCAAAATATGCAGCATAATTCAAAACGAAAGTCAAAATAGCAGTGGGTATAGCATCAAGTGTTATTCCGCAAGTTATGGGAAGGAAAAAATAGAAAAAGAAAAGCTGAAGCATCAGAGGAGTTCCTCTGAAAACAAGGATATAAAGACGGCATAACCATCTTATAGGTAATATTTTTGTTATACTACCTAAAGCAAGGGGCAGTCCTAACGGAATCGAGAAAACGATTGTAAAAATGAAAATATGCAAAGATACTTTAAGCCCTTCATAAAGTGCCGGAAATATCCTGACAATATAATCAAAGTTTTCTCTCATAAACTGCCCCTCGCTTTTAGTTTTTAAATGCTTTATTAATAACCCTGGTTAATAACGATATCTTTACCAAACCATTTGTTGCTGATTTCAGCAGCTTTTCCGTTTTCAATCAATTTTGCAATTGCTTCATTGATTTTAGCGGAAACGCCTGTGTCTTCTTTACGGCAACCGATTGCATAGAAATCATCACCGAAATTGAATTCACACAAAGAAAGCTTTGTTTCTCTCTTTGAGTTTTTGTACTCGCCAAGAACTTCGTCAACAACGATACAATCGATTCTGCCTGCTTCCATATCAAGAATAGCTTCGTCATATGTAGGATATTCTGTGATTTTGCTTTCGTAAGAAGAGCTTGCTTCGTTTGCCATCATAACTTCAAGAGCTGCGCTGTCTGCCTGTGTTCCAACATTGTAGTTTGCAAGGTCAGCTGCGGATGCAATTTTAACATCATCTTTGAGAGTCATAATAACGATTCTGTTATTGAGATATTTGTTTGTGAGAGACATGGATTCCTGTCTTTCGGGAGTTGCGGACATTCCGTTCCAGATGCAGTCGATATTCTTGGAAGTAAGTTCCATTTCTTTTGAATTCCAGTCGATTGGCTTGAATTCAACTTCAACACCAAGAACTTCGCCAACAGCGTTTGCAAGGTCAATATCAAAACCTACAAGAGTACCTGCTTCATCTCTGAAGCCCATAGGTGCAAATGTGTCATCAAGACCGATAACGATTTTGCCTTTACCTGTGATATAATCCCAACCAGGTAAATCTACTGTTTCGCCCTCTGATGCTGCTTCTGATGTTCCATCGGATACTGCTTCAGATGCTGCGCCTGATGCTGCATCGGATGTTGCTTCGCTTGATGCTTCTCCGCCACCGCAAGCAGTAAAGCAGAAGATACACATAACAAGTGTTAAGAGTAATGCTAAATTTCTTTTCATGTTTGCCTCCAAAATATTTTAGTACACTAAAGTGCTACAACATAATATCACATATATATACTTTTGTCAAGTATAAAAAGTAAAATTTATGCTAACTATATATTTTTCCTTATATAAAAAAGCAACCACATTTTAGTGATTGCTGTTTTTTATCTTTTTAAGAAATATTCGAAAGACAATTTATAAACACCCATCTTATAAGCTGAGATATATTAAAGTTCAACGCATTTTCCGCAATTTAAATAGTTCAACTTAGACTTCAGATTTTTTTTAAGAAACGAATATGCTTCTATTCCCGTGCAATGACAGGTATAAAAAACCGTATTATACTTTGACAGTTTTTCAGAAACATACATCAGTTCATCACTTTCATATCCGAGAGAATTAAGGTGAAAACCACCAAAAAAAACATCTGGCTTAAAATGTTCTATTATATTTAGTATCCCTCTATGAGAACATCCGCTAAAAAGTATTCTTTTTCCGCTTTCTTCAATCAACAAATACTGTTCATGAATAAAGTCATCATCAACAATTTCATCGCCAACGGATTTTTTGAGACCAATAGAAAAGGATTTTTCTTTTTGCAAAACATCCTCACCCATATATAAAGTTGCGAAAGGATAGATCTGAATTTCACGCTCCGTTTGAACAACACGTGGATTAGATAATAACTCTTTATCTAAACCTATATATCCATTTTTAGAAAAAAAATCACAAAAAGAATTTTTATTTATATATAATGGCGATGTTTCATTCAGTTCCAGAAAATGCAACGCACCGCCACCATGGTCATAATGCCCATGAGATAATATTGCAACATCAACAGAAGATATGTCAACATTCAAGGACAAAGCATTTTTTTTAAATAATTGGTTTTGCCCCATATCAAACAATATTTTTTTTGAATTTGTTTCAATATAAAGAGATAACCCATGCTCTGCTGCTATTCCCTTTTGACAAGTGTGATTTTCAACAAGAGTTATTACTTTCATATATTTTACCCGTTACAAAGTATGTTGCTTTTTATGTTCCTCGATTTTTTAGATACACCGCTCAATTAAGATACTAATTTTTATATAATACAGAGTATTAACCAAGCTCTGCATAGATTATTTCCAATGTATCGGAGTTTCTCATATCAACATCCGGAGCAGAAAGAACAACAATAATTATCTTTTCTCCATTTTTCTCTGCCATAGTTGCAAGGCATTTTCCGGCTTCATCGGTTGAACCCGTTTTTAATCCTGTTACAAGATTGCAATAATATTGACCGTTTTCATTTAACAAAGGATTGGAGTTTAACCATCCTTTTGCAACTCCTTCTTCAGATTTACAATAGTATCTGTAAGTTCCACACGCCTCTGTTATTTCATCAAAAGAAGTTGCATACAAGCAAATAAGCAACATATCGTATGCAGTTGTATAATGATTATCATTATGATATCCGTCTGGACCTGTGAAATTTGTATTATATGCACCGATTTCAACAGCTTTATCGTTGCAAAGGGTCATAAATTTCTCAACAGCTTCGCTTTCAGAGAGGTTTTGACCATAAAGATATCTTGATGTATTAACAGCTATTGTATATGCAGCATCATTTCCTGATGGTAAAAGTAAAGCATATAACAGATTTTTCAATGTATATCTTTCGCCTTCGCTGACATACGCCATGCTTGAATTATAACCAACCAATTGTATTTCAGTTCCAACAGTAAACACCGTATCTATCGGCACATATTCCAAAGCTACAGCGGCTGTTAACATTTTGGTTACACTTGCAGGGAAGCATTTTTCATATGCGTTTTTTTCTGCAATTATAGTATTATTTGTTACATTATAAGCAATGCAATGAGGAGAATTGATACAAACGCCGTTTAAGATATCTTTAGTTACATTTTGAAGATATCTGTTATCGGATGGAGATTCTGAAGAATCGAAGATTTCATTTGAAGTTTCACTGCTTTCATCAACTCCGTTTTCCGAAAGCTGAGAATTATTTTCACTATTTTGGTTTGAATCATCTTCGCTGTTTTTTTCATCGTCTAACGACGAGGAAAAAATAACATCTCCGTTCGTTGATTCATCAACTTCACTTTGCCCTTCACCCATCGTATCCAATACTTCGGGAATAAATTCTTCATCTGAAATTATATCTAAAACGCAGGCAATAATAAAAAAAACAAAAGTTAAAGCAACTATGCCCACAAATACTATTCTTTTAACAGTTTCTTGCCTGAGTTCCATACGCAGCTTGTCCTCACAATTCTTTACTGTATAAGATTATACATCATAGATTTTCTCCTGTCAACCACTATACTGTTAAATTACATCATTTTTATTTTTATTACAAATAAATTGTTAGTTTTTTTGAATTTTTGTCTGTAAGTGTTAGCTTTTGTATTTTGTATGTAATTCTTATTTCAAGCAAAATCTAAATATTAAAAAAGAATTTATATAAAGAAAAGTTTTAATCTTAATGAAAAATATCGGGTACAGCGAAAGCCGTACCCGATATAAAAGTTTTATTAACAGATAAACCTACTAATTATGCAAGTTCTGCAAAGTATTTGATTGTTCTAACCATCTGGCTGGTGTAGGAGTTTTCGTTATCATACCAAGAAACAACCTGTACCTGGAATGTATCGTCATCAATCTTTGCTACCATTGTCTGAGTTGCATCAAAGATAGAACCATAGGTGCTACCGATGATATCGGAAGAAACAATTTCGTCCTCGTTATAGTCGAAGGATGCACTCTTAGCTGCTTTCATAGCTGCATTGATGCCTTCTTTTGTTACATAGTCGCCTTTAACAACAGCAACGAGAATTGTTGTTGAGCCAGTAGGTGTGGGAACTCTCTGTGCAGAGCCGATGAGTTTGCCGTTAAGTTCAGGAATAACAAGACCGATTGCTTTAGCAGCGCCTGTTGAGTTAGGAACGATGTTAGCAGCGCCTGCACGAGCTCTTCTAAGGTCGCCCTTTCTGTGAGGACCGTCAAGAATCATCTGGTCGCCTGTGTATGCGTGGATTGTGGACATAATACCGCTCTGGATAGGAGCATATTCATTAAGTGCCTTTGCCATAGGAGCAAGACAGTTTGTTGTACAAGAAGCAGCGGAAATGATTGTATCTTCAGCTTTGAGAGTTCCTTCGTTTACACCGAAAACGATTGTAGGAAGGTCATTACCTGCAGGAGCAGAAATAACAACTTTCTTTGCACCAGCTTCGATGTGTGCAGCTGCTTTTGCTTTGCTTGTGTAGAAACCTGTACATTCAAGAACTACATCAACACCGAGTTCGCCCCAAGGAAGCTCTGCTGCGTTTGCTTTTGCATAAATTGTAATTTCTTTGCCGTCAACAGTGATAGAACCGCCAACAACTTTGCCGTTTTCGTCTGTGTTTTCTGTGTAAGAAACAGTATCTGCAAGAGCATACTTACCCTGAGCTGTGTCATACTTCAAAAGATGTGCAAGCATTTTTGGGCTTGTGAGATCGTTGATAGCAACAACTTCATAACCCTCTGCACCGAACATCTGTCTGAAAGCGAGACGACCGATACGACCAAAACCATTAATAGCAACTTTTACTGACATTTAAAATTCCTCCGAATTTATAAAAATTTTGTTATTTGTTACTGTCACTTATTCTATACCATTTAAAGGTAAAATACAACCCTTTTCAAAAAAAAATTACATTTTTTTAAAAAAACCGTTACAGACAGAAAAGCCCTGACGATTTTTCTCGCCAAGGCCTTTCGACAAAAGGTAATAATAATTACATCATTATGATAAACAGCTAAGGCAAATTATATATATCACCTTTAAAAAATGCATTTTATCATTAACGAAAACCGTTACGGTTGTTAGATTACATTTTGCCCGATTTGAAATGATTTAAAGATCGTCTGCATCCTGAACAGGCACGCCACCGTCTGTGTTTACACCTGTATACATTCCGTTGGGGTCATATTTTTCATTTATGAACTCCCCATCAATGTCTTCTGATTCTTCTTTTGGGGTTCTTCGCCTACTATCAACGATAAGCCCGTTCCCGTCGAAGCATCCGGATGATATTTTACCGGGAAAATAGTATCCACCCGGCTTAACTATTCCGTATATTCCAATAGTTTCTTCGCCCTTTGACTTATTATTTCTTTTGGAGCTTCTTTTGTTGTTTTCTAAAGATTCCATAAAGCTTTCCTCTCTGATAGTTTACTATTTTCCAAACAAATTCAAAATCGATTTCAAATCCAAATCAAACAGTTTGAAGCTGAAACCCTTTCGGGGTTCGCTAATAGTATAACCGTATGGAAAGGAATTATGCTTTTTTAATCAAAGTAAATTTTCCCAACAGTGCTTTTGGCGTCATTTTCTTCATCAAAATCATATACTTCTTTTTTGGGTAGCTTTCTTTTTCCCCCGACCTTTGTAAAATCACTGAAGAAAGCGGGATACGATTTTTTTACGGAATCGTTCGACTCTATACAGCTGTCTCCACTTGAAAAAGCAGCGGCAATTGATAACGCCATAGCAATTCTATGGTCTCCAAAATCTGTTGCATCTCCACCATCAAGACCACCATTGCCCGTTATATATATATCGTCACCGACTGCCTCCACATCAGCTCCCAAAGCAGTTAAAGCATCGCAAACCTGATGCAAACGGTCACTTTCTCTGTAAAATGTTATTCCACAATTTTCTAACCGACTTTTACCATTTGCAAAACAAGCAAGAACAGCAAGTATAGGAACAAGATGAGGAATATCAGCACAATCAACATCAACGGGCGATATTCTGTTTCTCGAAACAGAAACAAAATTTTCTGCTTGAATTACGTTAGCTCCAAAATCTAAAAGTATGTTTATTATTCGTCTATTTGTCTGAGAAGATGCGGAAAACAAATTATCAACTGTGATTCCATCTCCCAAAGCACCGGCAACAAGATATGGTGATGCGAGAGCATAGTCCCCTTCTATAACAAAATCAGATGGTTGATATCCGTTTTCAGAAATTACTATGGCGTTTCTTTCAGAATCAAAAACAGTTTCAACGCCAAATACACTTTGAACATACGATATAGGGCCTATATATTCTCTGAAAGAAACAGTGTTTGATAGTATGATCTCTGCTTTACGCCCCCTTACGGGCAAGGCCATCATTATTCCTGCAAGAAATTGAGGTGTGCCTGCAGTTGAAACAGTTAATTTATCAACATTCAGTTTTCCACGAACAGATATTATTTCACTTCCATTCTTATATATCTCAACGCCACTATCTTTAAAAAGCTGTTCAAATTCGGCAACTGAACGCTGAGGCAGGGTTCCATTTCCGTAAAAAGATGCATCAACACCCAAAACAGCCGCAAGAATAACCGTATATCTCAAGGTTGCTCCACTTTGTTTACAATGAAAGTCTATATGCTTTGATGTATTGAATGAATTGATATTTTTTCCGTTAACAATTATATCATTACCATCGTGTTCTATAAGCACACCAAGCTGAGTGAGACACGATATGGTTGCCTTTACATCGTCACTCACGCCCGCGTTTGATATACGACATTCTCCACCAGAAAGCGCTGCACAAAACAATGCTTTGTGCGCCATTGATTTTGACGGTGGTGCTTTTATTATACCCGTAATTTTTGATGGTGTAATGAACATTTTTGCCATATCGTTACCTCCTCTCGATTGAAAAAAATCCAATTATATTTTCATATAGCATATTATACAATATTTTTCTTAAAATTTCAATAGTTTGGTGCAAAATTTACATTTTTTCGACAAAAAATCTTGCGAACAAAAAATCGCAAGATTTATCAAGTTTATATTTAATAATATATACTGTACGTTGTTTGTTTTTCAGATGCAAGCAACGATTTCATAACTTTAAGTTTCCGAAAACATCAAATGCTTTCAAACATCACTGCCAACTTACTTGCACTTTCTTTCAATTTAACAACACCTTCAAAAACATTGTCTTTATCGTAATTTGATAAAAATGAATCTGCTTCCAATGTGAAATAGCCGGTATAGTTTATTTCTTTAAGGGCTTTAACAATTGCAGTAAAATCTATATTCATAGAAAAAGGAATCTGATGGCTATCGTGCAAAAGGTCATTATCGTGGATATGAAGTGCTTGAATTCTGTTACCGAGAGTTTTTATCATATTAACTGCACCGTCTCCCGAGCCACGCATTTCTGAATGACCTATATCAAGACATGCAGCGAAATGGTTATCATTAACAGCATCAATATGTTTTTTAAAATCTTCTCCTGTTGAACAAGCAGCAAAAGACGAGTGTTTATTTACATTATCCCAATTCCACATATTTTCCGTTGCAATTTTAACGCCATATTTTTTTGCAAAAGGAAGAAGTTCAAAATACATTTCTGCATTCTGCTCTGCCGTTTTATTATTATCGGGGTGAATTATGCATATTTCTCCCCCTGCTTCGGCTGTACATTCTATTGCACGTTCTAAACAAGGACGAATATCACCAGCGAGGGACGGAAAAGGAGCATGGGACTGATTGCAAACAATTCCGTTATCAAGACCTATTTTTTTTAATTTTCTTGAAAACTCGAGATAATCTTTTCCATTTAATGGATTTTTATTTATCAGCTTTGCGCTCCAATCGAGATGACGCATATCAAACATAGAAAAATCCCACGCATCAAACCCCGATTTTGCACATAGTTCAACAGCTTTTTCCATTCCAACGATTTTTGCAATTGAATATATTTCTGTTGAAATTTTCATAAGCAACTCCTACAGTTTTATATATTTAAGATATCATAAGCATAACTTCTGCTGAACAAATAATTTGAATTATCTTGAAGCCATGTTGTTTTATTAACCCATCCTAATGCTCAAATAGGTTTTCTTTTACCATATAATCTTCATTTTCTTTTTAAAAAGCTTTAAAATCGCAACAATGCTCCAATTCTTCAAC
>JAZNIJ010000019.1:0-6197 GCA_045577455.1 Eubacteriales bacterium | reverse complement strand
GTTCGACAAAAACTCAAAAACCGCTACAAGCCTTGATACACTTGGGATTAAAGCGTTTCAGAATTTTTGAAAAACACTTCAAAAAACCTAATGACCACATAACATCCCACAAACAGAAAAACAAAAATTTAATAACGAGATGTGGCTCAATTTGGTAGAGCGCTACGTTCGGGACGTAGAGGTTGTGGGTTCAAATCCCGTCATCTCGACCAAAAACAAGAGATAGGCGTCAGCCTATCTCTTGTTTTTTACCATAATGATGAATTGAATTCACAAGCCTTACTATTCCCGAACGTATTCGGGACGTGGGGCTATGAACACGACCGCATCCGGTGGATGATACAGGGAGTGTTCATAGGCGTAGCGGTCAAAATCGTTAGCGACGAGCAGGAGCGACCAACGATTTTGGGTACCGCAAGAGGGCCTTTGTGGGTTCAAATCCCGTCATCTCGACCAAAAACAAGAGATAGGCTGATGCCTATCTCTTGTTTTTTACCTTAATGAAGAATTGAACTTACTACCTTTACTATTCCCGAACGTATTCGGGACGTAGGGCAACACACGCGACCGCATCCGGTGGACGAAACAGGGAGAATACGGGGTCCCCGAAAAGCGTTAGCTTTTAAGGGGATTGGAGCCACAACGGAGCTATGAGCTTTTTGAGTGAAACGAAAAAACGATTTGCGTAGTTTTGTGGCGGAAACGCGTAGCGGTCAAAATTGTGCGAAGTGAATAACGAGCAAACAATTTTGGGAACCGCAAGAGGGCCTTTGTGGGTTCAAATCCCGTCATCTCGACCAAAAATAGCAGGTAGGCATTGCCTACCTGCTGTTTTTATGTTGAATTTAAGATAGTAATTATTGACATATATTATTCTTTATGTTATTATGGGATTAGAAAATTTAATGTTTAAGAAAAACTCAAGCTGAGCTTAAACAAGAGAAACAACTGTGTGAATATCAATCTGATAGCACAAGCGTTTCCGAGCGACCAATGCATAAGACGATATGCAGCATTGTAGCAAATTGTTTAAGGGGAGGTTTGGGATTTTTTATTTTAAAACTAATGAATAATAATGAAAATTGATTAAAATGTATAAATGAAAGGTTTATAAAATGAAGCGTAATAATCAAAAAATTAAGTATAGTCCTGAATATATTTCATATTTAGCAAATGGTGATTCTGCAGCAGTTTTTATTACAAGAGACATTGTAAAATCAATAAATACAAAAGATAAATGGATAGATGTTATTGAGTTGCAAGGGCAAAAAAATTGGGATTGTAAATGGGATTTTAAAAGAATTGTTGTGGAGATATTTCCAAGAAAAACAAAACCGATTTATCCGAAAAATGCAACTCTTGAGATGAAAAAATATATCACATGGGAAACAGCACAAAGGGATATAAGGGAACAACGAAGCAAAGGTATCAAAGGTGTTCAATATGCAATCAAACCAAAACTGATAAATCGTAACAAAGGTAAATACAAAGAAGTAGATGCTTTGTGGGATATAAGACTTGAGGCATGGGTTGAGTGTGAATGGAGAGATTACCCTTGCGAAATCAGAAAACGTAAAATGCCTCTTGAGCCGGATTGGGAATATAAAATTCTATCTGTTAAAAAATTATGATTTTATGAAGTAGATGAAGTCTAAATAATAAGATAAAACATAAGTGGAGCTGACTTTTTTAGTCAGCTCCCTTTCTTTGTATTATGCAGTAAAGTTTTTTGCATATATGAAACTGTGGAAATATGGCGGAGTGTATGGTATAATGGGTTTGATAAATGAGATTTCGGAGGGCGTAAAATATGATTGAAAAATTTGAATTACATACTGATGTTCTCGTTCTCGGAAGCGGACCTTCGGGATTTGCGGCGGCATATACTGCTGCCAAAAATGGTGCAAAGGTTATTATTGTTGAACAAAGCGGCGATATAGGCGGAATTTCAACTTCAGGTCTTATGAGTCATTGGACCGGAAGCTGCGGTAGCCCTCTCTATTATGAAATCCTGAAAAGAACATCTGAAAATAATGAAGGTGAATTCAAAAACGAAATCACCAATCTGATTGACCCGGAAAAATTGAAAACACTTTATCTTGGAATGCTTTGTGAGGTTGGTTGCAAAGTGATGCTTTATACCTTCGCTGAGGATGCAATCTGCGAAGGTGATAAAATTCTCGGAGCATCTGTTGTCAATAAATCAGGCAGAACGGATATTTATGCGAAAATCATAATTGATGCTACGGGTGATGGTGATATTGCCGCAAGAGCAGGTGCTGAATTTGTTCTCGGCAGAGAAAGCGATAATAAAATGCAACCTGCAACACTTATGTTTAAAGTCGGTGGTGTGGATTACAGCCGAGCTGTATTTTTAGGCTCGTTTGAATCAACCTATGAAACCCCCAACGGCGAGTTGCAGGCACTTGCAAAAGAACACATACCCTATCCTGCAGGGCATATTCTCACATATGAATCAACCCTTCCCGGTGTTGTTACATGCAATATGACAAATGCAATTGATATTGACGGCACAAATGCAGATGATCTGACAAGTGCTACGCTCAAATGCCGCAGACAGATGGATGATATAGTCAGATATCTGCGTGAATTTGTTCCCGGTTACGAGAATTGTTATGTTATCAGCTCCGCATCCCTTATGGGAATCCGTGAAACAAGACATTTCAAAGGTAAATACACCTTGAATGAGCAGGATATTCTCGAAGCTAAAATCTTTGATGATTATGTTGTAAGAGATGCTTATTTCAATTTTGATGTGCATAATATTACCGGGGCAGGTCTGGACGAAACGGGAATACAGAAACATTTTTCGCAGGAACAAGGATATACGATTCCTTACCGTTGCCTATTACCCGAAACCAAAGAAAATCTTTTGTTTTGTGGAAGAAATATTTCAGGCACACATATGGCTCATTCAAATTTCAGGGTAATGCCTATCTGCATAGGAATTGGTGAGGCTGCAGGTGCTGCGGCATGCATCTCCGTTTCGCAGAATTGCAGTCTGAATGATGTTGATGCAAAAGAAATCAGAGAAATTATAGGAATATAAGTATCGATTAAATTCCTATTTGTAGATATAACTAAACAATGGCGTATAGAATAGGAGGATAAGCAATGGCAAAGTTAGAGCAGGTTCTTAATGGTGATTTCGGACAGATGTTAGATAGAATTGAGCGTGGAATATTGAACGGGAGTATGTCGGCTTCACTTAATGATTTTTTATATATACAAAGTAATAGATCAATCATATTGACAAACAAGGCTAAATTATGTACTATTAAACGCAAGTTAATATTTGTTAAGTGAAATTTGCAGGAAATAAAGCTTTAAGCTTTTCCGAAGGAGTAACGCTCTCAGGTACACAGACTGCAAACGGATAACATTCTGGAGAACCCTGTTTAATCAGGTGCCGAAGGTGCAAAGCGTGCGTCGCTAATCTCTCAGGCAAAAGGACAGAAGCTATAAAACACTTTTTTGTGTTACGTTCTTTTGCATTGCATTTTCGCAATGCTTTTTTCTTTGCTTGGCAATATTAAAGTATCAAAATTACGAAAAGAGGATTTTTGATGGGAACAGAAAGAACACTAAAAAAGAATCTGGGCGTTATGTCTGCGATGTCAATTGTTGTGGGCTGTGTAATTGGTGCAGGTGTTTTCTTTAAGCCTTACGCTATTTATCAGGCAACAGGAGGGGCACCCGGTATGGGTATGGTTGCTTGGGTTGTTGGCGGTCTTGCGAGTATTTTTGCCGCTTTAACAGTTGCGGAAATTGCTATTCTTATACCACGTACAGGTGGTATGGTTGCGTATCTTACAGATGTTTATAACGAAAAAATAGGCTTCCTTTCCGGTTGGATGCAAACCTTAATTTTTTATCCTGCGTTTTTGGCAAGCTATGGTGTTACAGTAGGTAACGAGCTTTCTTCTTACGTTGGGCAAGAGTATTCTCTTCCTATTGCTATGGCTTCAATTGTAATACTTGTTGTGTTTAATGTTTTAGGCTCAAAATCAGCCTCAAGATTCCAGATTGTGTTTACTGTAAGCAAGCTTATACCCTTGTTTTTGCTTATGATATTCGGTTTTATTCTTGGTGAAGGCGGAAACCCTGTTATTACACCTTTAGTAGCAGAGGGTAAGCAGACCGGTGCTGTTTTAGGTTCAACACTTTTGGCAGTTTTATTTGCCTTTGAGGGTTGGACAAATGTTGGTGCGATAGCAGGTGAAATGAAAAACCCCGGGCGTGATTTACCTCGTGCGATTGTTGGCGGAGTTTCAATTATTATGCTTGTATATATCGTAATAAATATTGCATATATCCAAGTACTTCCTGCGGATGAGCTTATGCATTTAGAGTCACCTGCATCAGCAATTGCGGTAAAAATCTTTGGTAATTTTGGTGGTACTTTAATAAAAGTAGGTATTATCATTTCAGTTATCGGTGCGGCAAACGGCTTTTTGATGTCGGGCTCTCGCGTTTGTTATCAGTTAGCAGAACAAAAAACACTTCCTTTCAGTAAAACCTTAAGTAAAATCAACTCAAAACATGTTCCTGCAAACTCAATTATTTTAATAGGCTTTCTGAGTTGCTTGTTCTGTATCGGCGGAACATTTGATATGCTTACAAACCTTGCTGTATTCTCTTGCTGGATATTCTATACACTTACCTTTGCGGCGGTTATGAAATGGAGAAAAATGCATCCGGAGCTCGAAAGAAAGTATAAAGTGCCGCTCTATCCCGTTATTCCGATTCTTGCAATTATCAGTGGTGTTTATGTTGTATTAAGCCAGATTTTCTGGTCAGGTGCAGAAGCAACAAAATTATCAATCGGAAGCATTGCGGCTACACTGATTGGTTTACCTGTATATTTCATTGCTCAAAAATATTATAAATCAAAAGAAGCTTGAATTATTTCTGTGCAGACAAAATAAAAACAGTACATAACTGTTGAAAATATTAAATATTTGTGGTATTCTTTTTTTGTTAAATTCAAATTTTAATTTTGGGGTGTATATAGATGTCAAAGTGGATTGATAACAAAACCGTAATTATCACAGGTGCATCAAGCGGTATCGGTAAAATGCTTGCTGAAAGACTTATGAAAGAGCACAACTGTAAAGTAATCGGTGTTGCAAGAAGCGAAAAGAAAATGCTTAACTTCATCGAAGAGCTTGGCGATTATGCAAAGCTTTTTTCATACAAGCTCTTTGACGTTTCAAGCTATGATAATTGGCAGAGCTTCCATGATTGGCTCGTTGAAAACAATATTAATCCTGATGTTCTTATTAACAATGCAGGTGTTCTTCCTCGTTTTGACAGACTTATGAACTATACAAAAGAAGAGATTGACGAATCAATTAATATAGATTTCTATTCAGCTGCATATTCTTCAAAAATTATGCTTCCTCTTCTTATGAAAAGTGAAACTCCCGCAATTATTAACGTTGCATCATCAGCAGCGCTTATGGCTCTCGGCGGAACATCTATGTATTCTGCAAGTAAGGCTGCTGTTAAGGGCTTGACAGAGGCAATGAGAGAAGAGCTCAGAGGAGAAGCTTACATAGGTCTTGTTTGTCCAGGCTTCACAAAGACAGATATTTTCAGAAATCAGGGTGAAACAAATGGTATGGACCTTATCAATATGGTTTCAACTCCTTGCCACAAGGCAGTTAACAAAATCCTTAAGGGTATTCTTCGTAAAAAGTCATATATTGTTGTTGGCTTTGACGGTAATGCAATGGGCAGATTCAACCGACTTATGCCTGTTCAGGGCTCGAGACTTTTCAGCTCAGTAATTAAAGCCTTTAAAATTGACCTTTTCGCTTCAACCTTTGGTTACGAAAAGAAAGGCGATAAAAAATAATTATTAACCATTAAAATGCTTCGATTTGTGCTTTTGCACAGGTCGGAGCTTTTTTGTTACATTTAACAAAAATAGGGGGTTATTTTTTTATGATTTTTGCATTGAATTTTAATTAAAAATCTTGCTTTTTTTCTTCTAAAATGATATTATACTAATTTGTATAACCATTTTTAAAATGGAAAAATATTATAATCTGAAAACAGACGAAAAATGCAATTATAGTTATATATATACGCGTAGGTTGTTTGTGTTCAGTTTTAGGAGGAAACAAATTTATGAAAAAAGGACTTTCGCTTTTCCTTGCGCTCCTTATGGT
>JAZNIJ010000018.1:0-12171 GCA_045577455.1 Eubacteriales bacterium | reverse complement strand
GCAATGGCACCTGTTAATGTTAAACTAAGACCATACCCAAACAAAAAGGTATGGTATTTCTACACAATAAAGCCAAACCAACTATTAAAGTTCTATTCGGTTATTTAGTGACATAAACATTTCAAAAACAAAAATATTCTTTGAAAACAATAAAATTTTAATAAACCGCATAATATACAGCAATATTATATTAGAAGAACTTTAAAACAAGTTTGTTTATATAACAAAAAAGAGAGGTGATCATATGTCTTCTGTACTATTGGGCTTGTTAATTGAATTAATCATTATATTTTTCATTTCAATCAATTTATATAATTGTTACAAGCCCAACTTAAAATTTTCAGCAGATAACGAAACGAACATTTCTGAAGTCACATTTATTTATAGAAATATATTGACTGAAAACAAACAATATTAATCAACAAAACTATTGGCTATAACTAAAGAAACAGCAATCCGACATCTACTTTTTTAGATATCGGACTGCTGTTACATCATATTTCTTAAATATCAGGAACTCATTTTAGTATCATGGATTTTTTTTTGCTTTTCTTCATCAGAACCATCGAGACATGACATTAGCAATGTTTCCAAATTATTACACTGAACTTTTCTGCAACTGTATTTTTCCCACAAGAAAAATATATTGGCATATGTTATGGTATTTATCCTTCTAGGTTTAGTGTAATAGAGATCTAGACACACATCTTTTAAGTAATCTTTATTTCCTTTAAATGGTTCCGGAGTATAAATACGATGTTTTATTTCTTTATTTTTATCAGAAGCAATATACCCTTCCAAAATAAGGACTGCAACATTAAGTGCTATGTATTGATTTATCAAAGAACATTCATCATCAATTTTTTCTCTTTTAAAGAACTGAGTAGTTTTTTGTAAAAAAGAACATTTAAAAGGCTTTGCAACTAAAATTGCTTTTAACATACACGAAGCAATCTTGTGTCTATCGATATTTTTGGTCTCATTTACCATGTACGAATGAACAAAAGTTTGTGCTTCTTTATGAAAACATTTTTTTGCTTTAAGTTTGGACAGCTTATTAAAGTATACAAATTTTCTATATTTATCTCCAAATTCTTTAATTGTCGGAATCACAGTATCTGCCCATACTCTATCAAATAGGTCAAAATATTTTTCCTTTTGCTCTTTGGTATTTGTATTTTTCATATTGCTTAATTATCCATCAAGATATTTCTGTACTCAAACTTAACATCAGAAACATCTATTTCATCGTTATGAAATTTAAGATTTGGCTTATTATAGTAGTTTAAGTTGATCGCAATCACAAGTGCAACAACAGCTAACACCCCTAAGCCGATAATAATAGTTGGACTAAAGTACATCTAATTTTCCTCCTTTAATTTTATGACCTATCACGTTCTTTTTTATTCAACTGGTTCTTCTTTTAATTTCATCATAATAAGCGAAACCAACTTTATCTCAGTTCTATATTTGAATAACGCACCGCTTGTCCATTATGTTTTTTCATTTTCTATTTTTTAAAAAATGAGTATTAACAAGAGCCAATAGTGTTGAACCCACAAAAACTACTACATGGTAAGTAAGTATACGATCAACACATAACAATTTAGATAAGAAAGTTTTATTGAGTATTGCTAACCTTCCATCTGGTTTGAACGCTAGGCAAAGCAAATCACCGTTTTCCGGTGTCTGCAAAACATCCAAGAATACAAGAATTCCTAGAAAAATCCCCAAACTAATGATAAAGATTGCAAAGCCACTAAGAACTCTTAATCCACAAATAAAAGGATCTTTTTTCGATTCTTTAGTATCATCGCGAAATGTCAAAAAATCCATAACATATGGTGCCAGAATAATAACACTTGATGTGACAAGCATCTTTGCGTTAGGAAAAAGGTCATCGTTTAAAAATAAAATCAAACTAAGCGCAGATATTATTGCTTTTCCAACATAATATTTTTTGGGTTTGACTTTATCTTCCGCATTCAATGCCATATATACACCTCCACATTATAATTACTATATCAAAAAAAAGGTCTATTTGTCAACTACTGGAAGCAAAAGATTACTTTTATTCCTAGCAGTGCAAAAACGAGAAACCCAGCCATTCCAATAATTAGATGTGAAATCACTAAAGAACTGAACTTCCACCACAACCTATAAAAGCACGATCATACAGAAAACCGAAATTCCACACGAGCTAAAATCACCACCTTTCCTATTTTAATGTGGATATACGATTTTCCATATTTGTGCGCAAAAAACAAATTTACAAAAATTTTTATTGATAACGATAACTTGTCCAAACAAATCATAATTTCTCTAAGAAACTATAAAATTATACAAAGTACAATAGCGTAACATCGCTAATTTACAAACACCAGTTCATTTATATATGTCAAAAAAAGCAAAACATTTCACACTTTTTTATTTATTTTTATTTTTTCTACAAAACAAACAAACCGAGAATTTTCAGCAAATGTGTTTTTGTGCACTTTCACAACGATATATATGGTATATCATTGTAATCTACTCGAGTATTATAACCTAACTTTCGTAGTTGCTTAGCAAGGTTTCTTGATAAATTCTCCAATTTCAAAATCATTTCCGGTGTATAATGGTTTTCTTCATCGCTTTCGGAATTTATCACACCTACCTTATTGCCCTCAAAGCATATTGGAACTATTAGTTCTGATTTCGTTGATGGTACTGCACAAAAATATTCTTTTTCGTTAAATGTATCTTTTACATTGGTAACTTGTCCAGAATCAAATGTTTTTCCTATAAGTCCATCAATAGCAACAATACGATACCTTTGCTTGTGCGGTGCAATACAATCAGCAACCACTACCAACCCATAACCATGTTTTTTAGTTTTACCGTGTACTATTATTTGATTATAATCTGTACCCGTAATCTCAGCTATCATATCAATTGCATTACGAAGTAAAGTGCGATAATCCAAATTGTCCTCAAAAACATTTTTAGAATTTTCACCAATTGCTTTAACAATATTTTCAAAATTGGATGACATACATTCTTGAAACGGAATGCCTCTTCTATCCGCAATAAAATCCATGAATTCAGGTAAATCATAATTTATAATTTTATTTACGTTTGATAAATGTTTCATTTCATTTATTGTTGCAATATCACTTTCAATTCTATCAAGATTTCGTTTCATTTGATTTAATTCATTTTCCCAATATTTTATATAGTTCAACCTGCCTTCAGAACTATATATATCTGCACCAACTTTTTGATTTTGGTTAAGATAGTACTTTTTATCTTGATCGTTTAAAACAATAAACAACAAACGTGATTCATAATCATAATTCCTAAGTGTTTCACCTACTTCAAAAAGACAAGGATATGATTTCAGATAATTATCCGAAACAATACACAACACAAAATTATGCTTACTCACTGACTTCATAAACTCTTTAAAACTACCTCGATATTCAACATCGCGTGTATACCTCGTTATGTAAACACTATCACCTAAAAAGTTTTTCAAACACTTCTCCGTTAAATCTGCAATTACACTATCCTTTGCACAATATGAAAGAAAAATATTAGAAAGCACTTCAGTCATAATAATTCTCCTTCCCAGTAATAATACATTTTAGTATTACTTTAGAAATTCATAAACAACAATTAATATAAATCCCAAAAAGCACCATCTTTTATCCAAACTGATTCAGAAACAAAGACACAAACAGCCAATTCGAACTTAGTTTCAACATTAATCAAAATATACTCTCATATATATATGACTAAAATCACAAAATACTTCACAAAATTTTTCAAAAATATATAAAATCGTGAAATTCGACAAAAAACGACACCGTGTTTCGTGCAACTACAACAACACGGTGTTACATATATCCTCTTATGAAAGGAGTTGGTGATAAATATTAATCTCCAATAAACCAAACAATAATAAAAAGAGATGGTTTTAATGAATATAAATAAAAAGTGTCCGAGATTAAACGGCATGTCCCATCATAATGAAAGAGAAGTTAACGCTATTGAAGGAGTTAACAAATACATTAGTAAAAAAGTTTCTCGAAAATGCAATAATTAATTGTGAAGTTGAATTTTTCAAACACATATGCCAACTCAGGAGAGCGAGTTAACAGGTAAACACCCCCCAAGCTACAAAACACAATAATATATGGTGCATTAGCTCAGCTGGGATGACTTCTTGACTGGCAGTCAAGAAGTCAGGGGTTCGCTTCCCCTATGCTCCACCATAAAATACGCAATCATTTTGATTGCGTATTTTTTTACAATATCGTTCAGAACAATTGTATTTACCCACTCTGTTTGAGTGGGTATTTTTATATCCGTTGAAAACTGCCTACTCCTATGATATAATTAATAAACCAAATTTTTTTGCGATGGTTCAAGGAAAGGAGCACCAATGGAAGTTCAAGTCGGAACAAATTTAGAGTTAGAATCAAATAATTATACAATTACGGAATGGATTGATGACGGCGGAAATGGCACTGTGTGGAAAGCTGAAGTGAAGGGTGATTCTTGCGTATATGCTGTAAAATTCTTGAATAAAGAAAATGATAAAAACAAAGTGAAACTTACTCGATTTGAACGAGAGTGTCAGTTTTGTAAATATGCCAATCACAAACATATTATCAAAATTTTTGATTATGTTACGGAAAAAGGCAAAGCGTTTTGTGTTATGCCGTATTATTCAAGAAATCTTCGTTCTATTATTGCTGAAGAGAACGATTCATTTGTATTGTTGGACTACATTATTCAGTTGTGCGAAGCTCTTCGGTTTATTCATAATCATAATGCTGGTATTATTCATAGGGATTTGAAACCTGAGAATATACTTGTAGATGATGAAAACACGTTGGTTTTGACTGATTTTGGTATTGCACATTTTGAGGATTCCACAAAAACCAAAACAAGGGATTGGTTAGGCAATCGTCGCTATGCCGCCCCAGAACAATTGGCAACAGATGATGTCACCACTGCATGCGATATATATGCTCTAGGAAGAATTATAAATGAGCTTTTTACCAAACAGAATCCATCTGGAGAAGATTTTTTAACAATTGCAGATAAAAATCCACTTCTATTTCCATTGGATAGTATTGTACAGAAATGCAGAATTCAAAACCCTGAACTTCGTCCTAATATTGATGAAATATTAACGGAACTATATTTGCTCGAAGGTGAAATAAAGGATAAAATCGAAGACATTAAAGCATCGATCTATCCTATAGAAGATACTGGTTATTCCAAGGATCAAGAAGATACGATTATAACACAAGCAACTCAGGACATACTTTTAGGACAGTACATTTTCGAAAACTTACCTGATGAAAAATTGGAAGAACTTAATACTATTTATCATCGCAATACGTTATATGATGTTGATGAATCTATACAAAATTTGCTGTTTCAGACTTTTGTGTTAGATTACTGTTTCCGTAAATTTAAATCTGAATCGAACTCGTATATCAATGGACAATCATACAAAGCATTGAACCTCGATGTCCCAAAGGATAAAGCATTATACGATGAATTAAGCACTATTTTGGATAACCATAAAATCCCATATGTCTGCAGAGATATAACGGCACGTATCAAAAAATTCTTCTGTTCATGTTGCGACTATCATTGTGTAGAATTATTGAGGGATATTAAAGATTTATGCAATCATGAAAGTCCTGTGATAAAAGCCCCTATTTTACACATTGTGTATGTACTTAGAAAATATTTAGCAAAAGAAGACTTAAGAGAAATAGTTTTTTCGGACTATATAACTATTAGCTGGGATTCTGAGCCTGATATTAAATTCGAGCAACCGGAAATTTATGTATCATTAGACCAAGAAGAAGTAAAAATACTAAATATTCTTAAGGAACAATATGATGTGGTTTATTCTAAAGCTGACTTTAAACATTATTATGTAAGGTTCAAAACAATTGATGCGTTTGAGAAATTCAAAAATCATGCTCTTGAGTTATCACGCCCATACTATATTTTTGAGGGAGATGTTGAAAAGGTTATCAGGGTTAGGCGTAAATATCGCAATATTGTTGAATTAGAGCCTTTGGACTCGTTTGATATAACAAATACGTTGGCAAAAATCTTAGGATTGAGAAACGATTATTGAGTAAATATAAAATTCGCCGAGCAGAGTAAAAAAATTCTACCCGGCCCTTTTTATGACACTTTATCAATACCTACAATAAACTGCTCAACGGGGGGCGTTTTTGTGTGTACTGGGACAGCGAGTTGATGGGTAAACACATCCAAACAACAAAACACAATAATATATTGTGCATTAGCTCGGCTAGGATGATCTCTTGACAGGCAGTCAAGAGATCAGGGGTTCGGTCCCTCTATACTCCACCAAATGGACATTGCACGAACATCTACTACTTCAAAGGTGGTTCCGTCATAGAAGAATTCCTGCGATTTCGCCACGAAAAAACGAGAGTCAAGGTTTTTAACGCCTTGGCCCTCGTTTTTTTATACTTAATTCCGATTATAATTGCTATTTCATTGCATTTTGTTGTGGTTTTGGTATAATTAATATAAGCATTTTTATAAGGAAGGTAACGCTATGGAAAAAGAACTTTTTGATTCCGGCAGTATAAAAAGAGCCGATTTACAATTGCGAACAAAATATTACGGCATAAAGACCAAAATCTATCTGGTTGATGATGCACGATATAATATATATGTAATAGATTATCCCAATGTTTTTGATGATATTAGAAAAGACTTCGATCATAATATCCGTAGAATCGGAGATAGGGTAGAACTAGTCAATCAACAGCCGAAATCATTCATAGCAGAAATTACTCCTTTAACCAATATTGCTTATAATAACGAAGGTATCTTTTTAACACATAAAATGTTTGAAAGTTTATTAATAAGCAAATTTCCTCATGTTGATTTTTTAGATATTAAAGTTGAACATTGCAATGGTGTTCAAGTAATAATTACAGTTTCAGACACTGTAGTTGTAGATGAAATATCTAATATTAAGCAATTTATTTACGACCTAAAAAATGGTTTCTCAAAGGTTATTATCAAAAAGTCTTCAACCCCTAAAAATATTCTAATTAATAACGATGTTGATTTAGCATGTACTGATAAAAGCTTTGACTTTTCAATTGCTGATTCTGAATTTTGGTTTGAAAATGTTGAAAAAATCTATTCAGGCGATGTATGTAAAAACGATCTGAAGTTTTTTGATAGTGAAAAGACCAAATGTTATATGGACTTTAGTGTCTGGACTAATGAAAACATTAACATAAGGAGCAATATCTTACTATATGACACAATATATTTGTCTTTTCCCTTGGGTAGTCATATTGATGATTTTCTGTTACAACAGCATCTAACACAAGAAGACTTAGACGAATTGGTAGAACGAAAGAAACTTGTTGTCCTATTACCAAATACAGAAAGTCGTTATAACAGGAGAGTGTTAGACAGATTATGCTGCATAGATCCAAATTGTGTTGTTTCAAAACGTGGAATAAACGCATTAATGGCAATGTTTTATTGTGATTTAGAAAGAAAGTATGTGTCTTCTTGGGAAGGAAATGAACACTTATTTGAAACTTTGTGTCTTGAGTGTGCTAAAAAAACTGATAAACAATCACAATTCTTGTATGATTGGCTGTTATGGCCGATTAAAGCCAAACGCGAAAGCTATGAGTTATTGACCAGTTATAGTCCTCTTAAACTTCCGAGTATAGGTGCGAATGTGTTATTTGATCACTTTCAAGATCAAACATCGAAAAGCACTGATATTCAATTTGAATTGACTGCTAACTCGAATTCAATTCATATTGCAACGGCACTACAAGCAACATACTTCCCATTTGCAGTAAAGGGAAAATCAGGGAAAGTATACTCAGATAGTGCGGTTTCAAATATTCTTGGAAGTGTTATTAACAATTATCAATACATTTCAGTAAATCAACAAGATGCTATTAAAGAATATACTGAACTTCTTGAAAAGCAGCGAAATGCAATATATCTTTTAAAATCCGATAATTCTGTTTCCGTTAAAAACATATTGGATTATTCAGAAAAATACAACACCACTCATACATTGCAACGAATATTACTGAACTTATCTGAATTAGATCAAAGCCAGCAAAAAAACAAAATCGAAGAATATAATAATTTAATAGCTGAAATAGGCAAAGAGCATTTTACTGCAATCAAAGGGATTAATTATGTTTTGAGTGGAGCTGGGTTCATCCCAGTAATTGGTACATTCGCCTCAATTATAGATATAGTAATGCAGATATTTAGCGATACAGGGATTAGGAAAGAAATTGTCAAGAAAAAGATCAATAAAGGTAAATCTACCATTAATGATGAGGTTTATTTACTAGATAAACTTAGCCGTGTCGCAAAAATAACATATTAGTATTTGCTAGTGGTAAATTATGAAGAGAGTCAAGTTTTTTGACTCTCTTCTGTCTATTATTCTTTATTTAAGTTTTGTGCTTTTTGTTGTCGGGGATAACCTCTCTTTATTTCAAGCAAAAATCTAACGAACAAATCTATAACTTGTTTTGAGAATCAAAGAATGAAAAGTTTTTTCAATTGCTATGTGGTTTATTTGCGGTTGAGAGGTCGGGAAAATTGTTCCTCGTAATGCACATTTCAAATTTTATACATTGTGAAGAACGATTTCGACTTCAAAGAAAAATACCACCCAATCCTTTAGTAGATTGGATGGTGTCTTAATAAAACTATTAAATAATAATTCAAATGATAAGGATACATAGATTTTGCAAACGTTTTATCCTATCTATCTTTCAGAAAAAGATTAATTGATGTTATTTGAAATTGTTCGTTTTTATTAATATAATATATTTTTGATGTAAAAGATGATATTGTTATATTATTCAGAATGGATTTTTCTTGTTTTGTCCGGATTTTCCACTGTATATTCAGGATAAGCCAACAATGGTTTTGAAGTAACAAATCGATAACCAACTACCCAACTTTCAGGCCAATTTTTAGGTAAAATTATTTGATCTGCACCGCCCTCTAATATTGTTCCAGACAACATTTTTACCGGACCAACTACACCTTTATTTATAACAACACCTTTAGGAACTTTTATTTTTTCCTCAATATACAAGGCGTTCTTCCATTGTGGATCTAAAGCCAAGCGAAGTTTAACATCTATACGAGATTCGGCAAATTCCGTCGTTGCAAATGAACCATTCTGTTTAGCACCAGCCTTTCCAGAAGGCGCTAGACCATAAACTCGATATAAAATTATATCACCTAATGTTACTAGAGTCTTATACTCACTATTTTTGAAGCTGTTCACAATATCTTCCGGCAAAATCTGTTTATTAATTTCCTTCGTGTTATTATCGCTAATAATAGTTTTAAATTTTTGATTAGTACTCCCCGACTTGAAGTTTAATCCGAGTTTCACTAATTCGTCATAACTCCACTTCATTTTTCTTACCATACTTAATTTTTTTGTTTTTGGAATATTCTTTATTGTGAGGTATAACAACTTCCGCGCTTTTTGCGTGCTAATTACATACCAAGCACTCATATAACAAGAAAAACCAATTACTTTTCTAATCCACTTTCTAATAAATCTTTAAGAATGTTTTTTAAAAAAGTTTGCGTATCTTCATGTCCACTACCATAAAAGCTATTAGCAATAACTATATCCCTAAACAATTCATCATTTTCTTTCATATCAGGATTTTGGTTATTTGGATATAAAGCTTCAATATTTCTTTTAATTTCACAATCGCCAGATGCATCAAACATAAAAATATCTGCTTCACCTTTTGAGGCGTTCTTTTCAAAATAAGTTTTTTTGCTTTGGTTACTCGAACCAATAAGTATAGCACCTACATAAATACAATTAAGAAAATCATCTAGTTTTTCAATAGTTATGTTTTCTTGAGATCCTTTTTGAAATTTGAAAAAACACAACATTTTCCTGTGGTCAAACTCTTTTTTGATAGTCAAAATTATCTGTTCGAAATTATATACAGACATCTTTTTGTAGTGTTCTTCGATTATTATTTTTCCACTTGATGTAGTATGATGACCGTTCATTCCATTCAAAAAACCGATTTTTGTTTTATTACTACCTTTCGCTAATATGTCACTTAATTCTTTTACAAATGTATCTATTGTGTTTTCAGTTGTGCTAAGATATCCAGGTGCTGCAATTACAGAATACTCATAATTTGTTTTGGACATATACCAATACAAAATATTATTAACTTTTCTATCTCCTACATCTTCTCCTTTTGATTTTGGTAAATATGCTATGTATAACATTTTAACCCGTCCTTTTTAAAATTTCTTTTTGATTATATATTAATTTAATTCATCAGTATTTTTATAACTCTCAATACTCTTAGCCCACTCTTCTTTTTCTTCAGGAGTTAGTTCTCCGAGTGGTTTGCGTAAAAGCTTTGCTGCTTTAGATGCATAATATAGCAATTCTATATTTTCTTTATGTAGTGGGTTTTCACTCATTCTCATGCAAGTTGCTTTTTTCAAGATAAAAGCAGTAAATGAAAATACAAGTTTTTTAAACATCTTAAATGCACCTCCATATATATATGACTAAAAATTCAAAATACTTCACAAAATTTTTCGAAAATATTTAAAATCGTGAAATTCGACAAAAAACGACACTGTGTTTCGTACAACTACGACAACACGGTGCTTTTTTATATATCCCCATATGAAAGGAGTTGGTGATAAATATGAATCACCCGTAAAACCAAACAAAAAATAGGAGTTGATTTTAATGAATACAGGTAAAAAGCATCCGAGATTAATCGGTATGTCCCATCATGACGAAAGAGAACTAAACTCTATTGAAGAAGTTGCAAAATATATATGTGAAAAAGGTGTGTCAGGTGATGTAACAATTACATACGAAGACGGAACTCCGTTCTTAAACACCTTCGGAATATATATTGATAGGATTTCTGATATGGAGTATCGTTCAGAATTGTTAAAAGTCCTTATTCCTATGTAGAAAGCATTGGACGGCACAGAAGATTTTGGTGATCCCGATGACTCTGAAGATATGGGAATCGAAATGTAAAAGAGGTGAAATTTTATGAGCTCATTTAAGAATATGTCACGATATGCAGAACGAATGCAGAAGCAGTATCCCGAAGGTACTCGCCTTTTGTTGAACAGCATGAATGATCCTTACGCTCCTGTTCCACCCGGTACAAGAGGTACAGTTAACTTTGTAGATGATGCTGGGCAAATTCATATGAAATGGGATAACGGTAGAACACTTGCAATCGTTCCCAGTGAAGACGATTTCAGAAAGCTCACCGATGAAGAATTGGCAGAAGAATCTGAAATCGAAGAAGAATCAGAAAATTTTGAACAAACAATGTAAAAAGAGGTGTTAAAAACTAAATAATCAGAATGGTCGGATGCCGTATGGCAATCCGATTTTTTGATATGTTCGCGGGGATCGGCGGTTTTCGTTCCGGCTTAGCGTCCGTGGGCGGTTTTGAGTGTGTGGGGTACTGCGAGATCGACAAGTACCCAAGGATGGCCTACGAGGCACTTTATGATACGGAAGGAGAATTATACTTTGAAGACGCAAGAACCATTGATCCGGACACTTTGCCGGATATCGACCTTATTACAGGCGGATTTCCCTGCCAAAGCTTTTCAATGGCTGGAAAACGGAGAGGATTTGACGATGCCAGAGGAACGTTATTCTTTGAGATTGCCCGGATCGCTGAAGCTAAAAGACCTTCATATCTGCTCCTTGAAAACGTTCCCGGACTCTTATCGCATGACAGAGGCAGGACGTTTGCGGCGATCCTTGATGCGCTTTCTGAACTGGGGTACGATGTCGCATGGCAGGTGCTTAACAGCAAGGATTTTGGCATCCCACAAGACAGGAAGCGAGTGTATATTGTCGGATATCTTAGAGACCGATGTGCCGGAGAGATATTATCTTTCGACGAAGCAGGTGGAGCAGATCTTATACCGGTCATTCCCGGAAAGCAGGGAAGCAGAGTCTATTCCGACCGGGGAGCAAGCTGCACCCTTACCAGCGGAGGCGGAGGTGGAGGAGCCAAGACCGGACTCTATGAAATAAGCCTTCCGATCAAGGTAAGTCGGATCGTA
>JAZNIJ010000017.1:0-8675 GCA_045577455.1 Eubacteriales bacterium | reverse complement strand
TTAAAGAAAAACTTGGGTGGAAGAGTCCGGTACAATATCGTCTCAACACCTTGACTGCATAAAAATAGCGTAGCAGTCATAAAACTACCACGCTATAAAAAGTCTAACTTTTTGGGGTCACATCATTGTTGCAACAGCCCCATAAAACTATTTAATTTTCGTAAATCTTATCTGCAAACTCGGACATTATGTAGGAAATTTCAAGGTTTCCGTTGCGGCATCTGATTTCATCAATCATATCTTTTGGCAATGCGTCGTGCTTCATAAGAACATTATACTGAAGCTCATAGAGCGAGCCGAATTCTTTTGTTTTTATTCTGTGAAGGCGTGCGCTGTTTGTATATTTCTGAAAGATGTCATCGAAAAGGTTGTTGAAGTTAAGGTCTTCGGGAACAGTTATTCTCAATTTGATGTTTGTTGGCTTTGGAGCTGCATATTTGAAGATGTTGAAAATAAAAATTGCAATTCCGATAGCCAAAACAAGAAGGGCGGAAAAAGCAACGTATCCAATTCCGCAGCCAACGCCTGCAACCAACGCAAGGAAAATGTATGTAAGGTCTTTTGGGTCTGCGGGTGCTGACCTGAACCTAACGATGGAGAAAACGCCCATGGCTCCCAAAGCTCGTGCGGTATTTCCGCTTATGAGAAACATAACAACAGCCATTATTGGGGGTAAATAAATAAGTGATAAAGCCAAGGATGAAGAATAGCCGTTTTTCTTGTTTGCAAAAATATAAACAAGACTTGCGATAAATCCCAGCAGAAGCGCCGAGCCAATTATAATCAGCGAATCCGTGAAAGTGTTTTCGCCTGTTTCAAGAATGGGTTTGAATAATTCATCAATTTTACTCATGAGAAGCTCCTTGTGTTTTTGTGTTGTTATTTTATGTTGAATAAATTTTCAAAGTAGTT
This sequence comes from Eubacteriales bacterium, assembly GCA_045577455.1. GTDB lineage: Bacteria > Bacillota > Clostridia > Oscillospirales > CAG-382 > SIG653. The sequence goes on along the minus strand of JAZNIJ010000017.1, from coordinate 7,763 downwards.
ATTTAAAGCGTTTTTTGAAACAAATCCTTTTTCGGAAATTTTTTGCAGTTTTTGAGATATTCCTTACCATATTTGGAAAAGCTCGTAGAGTATATTTTCATATCTGAAAGCAGGTGGCAAAGCCATAAAGGCATTGCATTTTCAAACTTTATTTCCATAAGGTAGTTTTCTGGAGGTAAAACATATTCGCCACCGTCTCCAAGGGTGAAAGAAAGATTATCCCTTCTTGCAAGTATGTTTTTATCCAAAGTAACTCTGAGGGAAGAATCTTCAATTCCAAAAAGTGCATATCTTTCATAGCGTAGAAAAACATTCGGCTTGAGCTTATACATAGAAAGATAGTAGTTAATTTCTTCTGCTTTCTGCCCTTCTATCCCATCTGGGAGTTTTAATTCTTTGTTGAAAAATTCTCCTTGTTCTCTTGAGAGGGATATTCTCCGCTTTGAAACAACTTTGTTTATTTTTTTCTTTATTTCAAGAAAATATGGGGCGTTTTCGTCTGTGAGTGAATATGTTCTGAGACGCATCTTTTCTTTGTAATATGGCTTTGAGGTCGAAAGTCTGATAACCGTCTCGTTGTCAGTGTCGTAATAAATGTTGTAAATGGTGTAAAAACCACCGTCTTTGCAATATTTGTCGGGCTTCATTTTTTCTTTCAGCAATTGCATAAGTAAATCGCCCTGCTCTTTTGTTAATATATATTTTCTTTCATATCTTTTAAAAGTAAATATTGCCACCTTTTGCATCTCCCTTCATTGTGCAATTATACCAAAAAACCTTAACTTAGACTTAAAACCGTTTTAGGAGAAAAACAAAGATGTTGACAAATAAACAAATTCAAGTTATTATGTTTAAGGTTTATTTCAGTTTGTAATGATACGCTAAAGCTGTAAAAAGAAATATGGGGGTGCATAATTTGACAGTATTGGTTGTTGAAGATGAACGCAATTTAGCAGACGCCATTTGCCGCATAATGAAAGAAAGTAAATATCAATGCGATGCAGTGTATCATGGCGTTGACGGCTTTGAATACGCTCAAAGCGGTATATATGATGTTATTATACTCGACATTATGCTTCCCGGTATGGACGGTTTTGAAATTGTTCGCCGTCTGAGAAAAGAGAAAAATGAAGTTCCCATTTTGCTTCTTACGGCTCGCGATGCGTTGAGCGATAAAGTAAAGGGGTTGGATTGCGGTGCAGATGATTATTTAACAAAACCCTTTGCTAAAGATGAGCTTCTTGCAAGAGTTCGCGCTCTCACAAGGCGCAAGGGCGAGGTTATGGTTCATGAGCTTCAGGTTGATGATGTGATTTTGGGGCTTTCAAACTGTGTTTTGTCTAAAGGTGAAAAAAGCGTTAAGCTGGGCTTTAAAGAGTTTGAAATTATGAAGCTACTAATGGCAAACCCCAAAAACATAATTCAAAAAGAAGAAATTCTCACCAAGGTCTGGGGATACGATTCAGATGCAGAAGATAATAATGTTGAAGTGTATATTTGTTTCTTGAGAAAAAAGCTATCGTTTTTAAAATCCAATCTCACAATTTCAACAGTGAGAAAGGTTGGATACCATCTTGAAAAAGTGGAATAGAAGGTGCCGATAAGTATGTTAAAAAAACTAAAAATTAAATTCGTTTTAACAAACCTTTTGTTAATAACCATAGTTCTTATTGTTTTTTTCTCAACGCTTTATATCAATTTAACCAAAAATATCAAAGAAGAAAGTATCTCTGCATTAGAATCCTTTGTCATTTTACCCGAAAGAGATATGGTAAAGCAAGGGTATAATGATAAACCTTCTGAAAACAAATTTTTAACACCAAATGAAAACGATATGAAATTCAATGCATCGGGTAACACATCTATATTTTGTGTTAAGCTGGATATGTCTGAAAATCTTATCTCGGTATACAACTATAAGGAGAATTTAACATCCAAAAACAAAGAAACTCTTGAGAATTATGCAAAAGAGGCGTTGAGAAAATCCAAAAGAGAAGGGGTTATATCATTTGAGGATATTTCTTTTAGATATAATGTAAAACACAGCGTTAGGCATACATATGTTTCTTTTCTTGATACTCGTGAAGAAATTACTGATGCGAGAAAATTTGTTGAGGGGTTTTACTTTATACTTGCGGCATCCTTGATTGCTGTTTTCATAATCAGCATAATTCTTGCAAATGTTTCCATAAGACCTGTAAAAAAAGCATGGCAACAGCAAAAGCAGTTTATCGCCGATGCTTCTCATGAATTGAAAACACCTCTTACAATTATTATTTCAAGCACAGATATAATGATGTCGGATATGTCGGATGTAAAGCCCGAGCATAAAAAGTGGCTTGAATGTACAAGGACGGAAGCAGACAGAATGAAGGAGCTTATTTCTGATATGCTTTATCTTGCGCGTTCAGACGATGAAAATGTTAAAATGGGAGAATGCACTCATCGAGTTTTCAATCTCAGCGATGTGCTGACGGAATCCTTGCTTAACTTTGAAATTAAATGTTACGAAAAGGGAAAAACTCTTAATCAAGAAGTTGAGGAAAATATATATATAAAGGGAAACGAAACAGAAATAAGGCAGCTTATGGGAATATTTCTTGATAATGCGCAGAAATATTCAAATGAAAACGGAACAATTGATGTTTCTCTTAAATCAATAGGAGGCAAGTGTGCCCTATCATTCAAAAATACAGGAGAGCCAATTTCTCCAAGAGATATCCCCCATTTGTTTGAGCGTTTCTACCGTGCCAGCGCATCAAGGGCAAGGGAAGAAGGAGGATATGGATTGGGTCTTTCCATAGCGGAAACCATAGCAACAAAGCATGAAACAAAAATTTCCGTAACAAGTAATTCGGATTATACGGAATTTTCGCTGAGGTTTAACAAGGAAAGCGGAAATTCTGTTTCAAGATAACAGAGAAAAGGAGAATGCATATGAAAAGAAATTTTATTGTATCTTTCATTTTTGTGCTTGCCACCTCAATGCTTATGAGTGCTTGCAATTCGGGCAACGAAGCATCTTCGGATAAATTTTCTTCCGAGGTGTCAGCAGAAGATATATCATTGTCATCTGAAATCAGCTCATCCGAAGATGAACAGCTTTTGGGAACTGATGTGTCTGATGCAATTTCTCAAATATATAAAACTCCCGAAGAATATCTCAGATATGGGTTGGCAGATGCTGTTGAAAAGGTGGAAAAAAGCATTGTTTCAATAGTTGCAACGGCAAGCTATTCAAGTGGTTTTTATGGTGAATATACCGAGGAAGAAGCGGGAAGCGGTATTATTGTTTCCGATACGGGTTATATTGCAACAAACTGTCATGTTATAAGCAATGCAAAAAAGATAACTGTTGTTCTTTATGACGGAAGTAGCAAAGAGGCAAAATTGGTTGGCAAGGATGCAAAAACCGATTTGGCAGTTTTGAAAATAGAGTCCGAAGAAAAGCTCGTTCCTGCAGTGTTTGGAAATTCTGCAACATTAAGAGTTGGAGATTTTGTTTTTGCTGTTGGAAACGCATTAGGAAAATACCCGGGAACGGTTTCCATGGGGATAATAAGCTCCCTTTCAAGAACCGTAACTGTTGATAAAGAGAAAATGGAAATGATTCAAACCGATGCTTCTCTTAATGAGGGAAATTCAGGGGGCGGACTTTTTGATTCTCAGGGATATTTGGCAGGCATAGTGGCTGCCAAAGACTCGAATGGCAGCTCTGAGGGTCTTGGTTTTGCAATTCCTGCGGATGTTGCTAAGGCGGTTCTTGATGATATTATAGTTTATGGTTATGTTAAGGGTAGACCTTCTCTTGGAATCTCAACCGCAGATATAACAAGCAAGGCAGAAGCAAGATATTATGGTGTTGACTGGATAGGCGTTTATATAAGCTCGGTTGATGCGGGTGGAAGCGGTGATATTGCAGGGCTTGAACCTATGGATTATATTTATTCCGTAAATGAGGAAGTTGTAACAACAACAAACCGTCTAAATGAAATTTTAAGCAACTGTAATGTTGGTGATACATTGATTATGGAAATCTGGCGTGGAAGCACATCACTTGATGTTGTGCTTGTTATCGGTGAAGACAAGGGATAAATCAAAAAACTTGTTTATCGATTTTGAATGGAAATTGGGCTGTTTCGGCGAAACGGAACAGCTCAAAAATTTTGCAGTAATTTCGATGGAAGATATTTTACAATTTAATGAAATATTCCTCTCTGTGTTGGGCAAAATAGTTTTGCAATGCATAGGGAGGTTTTTATGTATAACAAAGTCGAAATATGCGGAATTAACACAGCAAAACTAAAGGTTTTGTCGGAAGAAGAAAAAGTTTTGCTAATGGAAAAGGCAAGACAGGGCGACAACAATGCACGAGAAACCCTTATAAAGGGGAATCTGAAGCTGGTGCTGAGCGTTTTACAGGGATTTGGAAACCGTGGTGAAAACCCAGATGACTTGTTTCAGGTAGGGTGCATAGGGCTGATTAAAGCAATTGACAACTTTGATATATCATTAGATGTAAAATTTTCCACATATGCCGTTCCAATGATAGTTGGAGAAATAAGGCGATATTTGAGGGACAACAATTCAATAAGAGTTTCGCGTTCTGTTCGCGATTTGGCGTATAAAGCTCTGCAGGCGAAGGACGAGCTTCAAATAAAGTTGTCCCGTGAGCCGTCTAATGCGGAGATTGCAAAGCATCTTGGAGTAAAAATAGAGGCGGTTGTCAATGCTCTTGAAGCGATAGTAGACCCCGTTTCAATTTTTGAACCTGTTTATTCAGACGGCACAGATTCTATTTATCTTCTTGACCAGATAAGCGATAATAAAAATACGGATGAAAAATGGATAACCGATATTGCTTTGAGGGATGCTTTGAATAAGCTGGGCGACAGGGAAAGGGATATTATAAATCTCAGATTTTTTAAGGGGAAAACTCAAACAGAAGTTGCAACGGAGGTGGGTATTTCTCAGGCACAGGTTTCAAGAATAGAAAAAAACGCTCTTGAACATATGAGAGCAGAGCTTTGAGTTTTTGTTTGAAGTAAATAGTCAGTAGGTGGAAAAGGAATGAACTGTTATAAATGCAAAAGATGCATCTGTAACAGTTCATTTTGAATGTACCAAGTTTCAAAGTGATATACCCTTTAATAAAAAAGGGGTATAACAGTAAATCATCGAGCGTATTTTGAAACTATTGTTCGGGCGTTTCTGCGGTAATTTCCCCTGAAAGAACATAACCTTCTGTTGATTTTGCAATTATGGCATACCAATCACCTATCATGCCTATTATTCTCACAGGAGAGCCGTTTTGAACTCTGCCAATTATCCTTGCTGATGGAGATGGAGTTTTTCTTATCGTGGCATATCCTGAGGGTGAGCTTGCAATCCCAAGTGCGGTAAGAGGTTTGGTGTTGTTTTCTATTCCAAGTATATTACCAACGGAAACCGCTATGTTTTGTGCAATATCCCCCATGCTTTCCGAAAACCATTTCACATCATCGGTGTTGTTCTGGTTGCTTATGGAAATAATTATTGCAGGGGAATCAGTGCCAATAAGCTCAATGAAGGAATCGTTAGCAATTGCTTCGACCGTTGATGGGGTTGGATATATTTCTTTCAAGCTTTCTGCAACCGCTTCTGCATAATCTTTGCTTTGTGCATCTGTTGAGCTGTAATATATCCTTGCGCCTCTTTCAGCGTTGTCTGTTGACCTGAGGGAAGAAAGAGCGATGTGGAAGTCGGCACCCTTGGAGTTGGAGTCTGTTGCGGATTGTGAAGGTGAGAGAGGTGTGTTTGAAATGAAAACAGATATTCCGAGATTTTCGAGATTTTTTGCAATTTCTTCAGAGAATAGCTTCATTGTCTCCTTTTCGGAAATCCCTGTAACCGTAGAAATCTGATAATCTTTTGTTGAGGGGCTTAAGTAAACAGTCATTTTGCCTCCTTGTTATTCTTTCTTTTGCGGTGAAAGTAAAATTGGTTGAAGCTGTTTTCCTGAAATTGCGCTATTGAGTGTTGGAATGGAGAGGGAAAAATCGCAAACAAGAGAGCGGGGTTTGTTTAAATAATCATCCTGACGGAGTGGGACAAAATAAAAGTTTTTTCTGTTTATTATGCTGCTGATGTTTTTCAAGCTACCAGATAGTCCGTCGTTGGATGCAAAGGCGATAACTATTGGCTTGCCGTTTCTGAGCATAGCTTTTGTTGCCATTGTAACGGCTCCATCTGTTACCCCTTGGGATATTTTGCTAAGGGTATTTCCTGTGCATGGGCAGATGAACATCAAGTCAAAGCCACCGCTTGTAACGTTTTTTTCAACTGATGGAATTGTTAATAGTGGATCGTTGCCCGTTATTGTTTTTGCTTTTTCTATAATACTTCCCGATTTTCCGAAACGGGTTTCAAATGTTGCGGCAGAATGGGAGATTGTGGTTGTAACTTGATGTCCTGCGGAGCAAAGATTTTCCAAAACGGCAACGCTTTCTTTGTGGCAGCAAAAAGACCCGCAAATCCCGAAAAGAATCTTCATTCAGTTTACCTCCGATAAGTTGTTATCATATATAATGTTGGAAATACACTTTTTAATTGCTTTGCCTGCGGTAACAGGAGATAGCTTTCCTGGGAGCGAGAGTGCTTTTATGATGTTTATCCCTTGCTTTTTCCCTTCTTCAAGGTCAACTCCGCCGGGAGATGATGCAAGGTCGATGATAATAACATCTTTCCTTAATGATGAAAGTATTTCCTTTGTCAGCAAAATATGAGGTACTGTGTTGAATATAATCTTTCTGTCTTTGAGGGTTTTCTTGATGTCTCTTGTGTTATGACCAGAAAGCCCAAAGGCGCTGCACCAGGCATCATCCTTGTTGCTTCTATATAAAATGGAAACATCAGAGTTGAGCTTGTGAAGCATGATGCCGAGTATCTTTCCAATTCGTCCAAAACCAATAACGGCAGTTTTGCAACCGTGGATGGTTTCTGTGGATTCGTTAAGCGCAATGGATAAAGCCCCTTCTGCTGTGGGGATGGCGTTCAGTATTTTGAGCTCCTCGTTTTCGTAATAATCGAAAGATGCTTTTCCAAAGGTGCGGTTACCTAACATTCCGCCAAAAAAGATTTTGTCTTTCCCAATGCTTGCAATTTCATCAATGGGAATCAAATTAGAAGAAAATGGAGAGGAAATGTTCTTGCCATCTTTTGTATATGGGAGAGGCAGAATGATATAATCACTGCTTCGTATCCCTTGTTTATAATCGCTTTCAATAACAACAGTGTCGGGGACATCTTTAGTTTTGTCAAAACCACAAAGAACGGTTCTGAAACCGGAAACGGAAAATTCCTTCGCAACGGTAAGTTGCCTCAGGTCGCCACCCAAAATACAAATAACAGGACTGGTCATGTAAAAACTCCTTTTGTTGTGTTTGTTGTTATTCTATGTTAGAAAGAAAAAAATGTTAAACCAAACAACCACACCAACCCTGAACGAAAAAACAAAAAATAAAATTAAAAAAAAGCAAAAAACTCAAAAAGCGGTAGAGATAAAGAAAAAAGCAAAAAAGTCTCAAAACGGAAAAGTGGGTGAAAGAGGGAAAAAGCAGGGATAAAAGGGGCAAAAAAAACGGTGGAGAAAAAAATCGAAAAAAAAACGAAAAAAAATGAAAAAAGGTATTGACAAAATGGAAAAAGTGTGGTAGAATAGCGAAGCTGTCCGCGAGGGGAGCGCAAGAACCTTGAAAATTGAACAACGAAAAAAGACGAAAGAC
>JAZNIJ010000016.1:0-2631 GCA_045577455.1 Eubacteriales bacterium | reverse complement strand
AAATAGATAATAAAGCAGCAGCTACGAAGCTCAATGAATTTAATACTGTTTTAACAAAACCATTTTTTAAAGCCATAAAAATTGTAAAACCTATAACAATCAGAATTATTAGATCTAAAATGATACTCATAATACTTCCTCCTTAATTATCATAAATAAAGATTTCTGCCCTATCAGGGCTTGAAAGCATAAACTTGTTTTTTTCAATTTTCATAAAATAAAAGAACTTGCTATTTGTTTTATTGGATTTTATTAAACTATTGTCAACTAAAGAAAATGTTTCAATTAAACTCCCTGACAAAATATAGGCATTGTCTCCTTCAAGCTCAAAATCAACAACTGAATATGGCACACAAATTGTTTGTAAAACTTCACCTTTTTTTGAAACAATTTCTATTTCTGTTGTTTGTTCAAAAAGCGACATTGTATAACTGATCATTATTTTATCATCTGAAATCTTATATTTCTGCGGTGTGCGGTTTCCATAATAGTTACAGAAAACCATATTTAAATCGAGCGTGTAGCCTCTTACTCCCTTATTTGTAAATAAAACGATAAAATCATTGTTTATAAACTCTATAGATAAGGGATACTCACCGTCAAAAGAAATTTGCCCAATTGGTTCAACCTGAGAAATACTATAAACTACCAACGATGCTGAAACAATATTGCTCAAAGACGAAAAAGAAGCGCAAGCAAGAAATTGTCCATTTTCAGATATTGAAGATGACTGCAAAGAAAGCTCACCAAAATTATGTTTGAAAATTAAATCTTTTTCCCTATCATAAACCTGTACCCCTGAGCGATATCCCTCTGTTGCAGTTTGAATAAGATAATTTCCATTTTGGGATACAGAGACTTTATAAACTGGTGATTCAAAAGTCAATCGTTTTAGCATGGTATATGAATTATAAAATCTAACTTCATTTCCACCAACATTATACACAATCAGCTCGTTACCGAAAGTTGCAGCAGCAGGAGAATCAAAATCAAATGTATCCCTAGATAAAATATCACCCGCATAATCGAATACAACAATACCGCTGTTTCCGACGATTGCAAAATCGTTTCCTATGATATATGCACGATTTTTGGCATCGTAATCGTAGTTAACTCCGTTTCCAGTTTCAATGAGGGATGCTTGTTTTTCTCCGAAATGTCTTATAATATATCTCACATTATCAAGTGAAAGGTCATCTCCTCTTTGACTTACAGAAACAATTACAAAAACAATTAAAGCAGTTAGTGAAAGCCATTTTAAAACAGCACATCGGGAAGACAGTTTTTTATAATGTTCTGATATATCGTTTTCTGTGTATTCTTTGTTTTTATTATTTCTAAAAATCTCAAATGAACTCATCAGAAATCCAATAATGCCTCCCCTCTGTTTGAAAACACATCTTTTTCATAAAAAACTTTGTTAAGAAATAAACCATTTGCAGGCATTGTTTGACCTGCTTTTTTTCTATCTTTTGCTAAAATTATTTCTCTTATAGGTTTGTTAATTTTCCCTTCATATGAATTGATAACTGTTCCAACCATAATCCTTACCATATTATAAAGGAATCCATTTCCACAGACTTTGAAAAATACATAATCCCCTTTTCTATAAACTTGAAATGAATAAATAGTTCTAACAGCATCAGTTATTGTTGAACCGGCAGCCATAAATGAAGTGAAATCAAATGTTCCAACAAACTCTGAAGCAAATTCATTGCATAAAACTTCATTCAACGGGCGTTTATATCTATAAGAAACATCATTTGAAAAAGGGTTTCCGTGTTTTGAATTGTAAACAACATAAACATATTCCTTGCTCAATGAGGAAAATCTTGGATGAAAATCATCAGGAACGATAGCTGCATCAAGAACAGATATGTCGTCTGGTAAATATGTGTTTAATGCCAATGGTAATTTTTCAACATTGAACTCCTTAACATTATGCAAAGCACAAACATATTCCAAAGCATGAACACCCGCATCAGTTCTGCTGCATCCATTAACGGTATAATCTTCGCAAAAAACTCTGCTTACAGCTTTTTGAATTTCACCTTGAATTGTGGGTACATTATTCTGAATCTGCCACCCACTATAGTTTGTACCTTTATATGATAGCTTTAAAGCAAAATTCATAAACGCCTCTCTAAAAATTCAAAATAAAAACATATTCAAACTTATTGAGATAAATAATTGCTGGAAGTAATAAAACAAAAACAATAAGAATTGCAAAATCTCCCGCTTTCAGTTTCAATTCTTTCATTCTTGTATGCCCTATTCCACGGTTATAGCACCTACATTCCATAGCATCTGCCAAATCACTTGCTCTGCGAAATGCAGAGATGAAAAGGGGTATTAAAATAGGAACAAATGCTTTTACTTTTTTTATTATTCCTCCCGAATCAAAATCAGCACCTCTTGATTTCTGTGCAGATATTATTTTATTTGTTTCATCAACAAAAGTTGGAATAAATCTCAAAGCAATGCTCATCATCATAGCAAAATCATGAACATGAATCTTAAAAACAGTTAGTGGTTTGAGGAGTTTTTCTATTCCCTCAGTAAGGTCAAGGGGAAGAGTTGTATATGAAATCAAAACAAAACTTCCACAAAGCAAACTTATAAAGCGAATAA
>JAZNIJ010000015.1:0-2986 GCA_045577455.1 Eubacteriales bacterium | reverse complement strand
TGCAGTACGATTTTCAAATTTTTTCATCATTCCGGACAAATTATCTCTGATGTATTGATTAATATATTCTTCATTATTTTTGTTATGTAAGTACAAATTATAGAACCTAACAGCCTCGGCAATGTATTCACTTCTGCTTTCGTAATCGGATGCAATTACATTTGCATCACACTCTTTTAAATCTTTATCTTCAATCCAAAAACTTATATGTTTTTTTGCCATTTTCTTTCGCTCCTTTTTCTCAAAATATTTTACTTAAAATCTCTGTTTGATGATGGAAATGTTATTGCTCCATTGATGCGTTTTGCTTCTTTAACACATTCCGTATGAAGCTCATCATAGTCCTCGATTCCGTGTTCAAGTCCATCAAATAATATTCTGCAGGTCTTTGCAGATTCAACTATTAACTTAAACATTTGTCTTCCAATTCTGTTCTCAAGACTATCCAACATAGCTTCCATACGATTTAGGATTTCAACATTTACATATTCCGAAATATGTCTGTTAAATAAATACAAATTATAAAATTCAAGTGCCTGTACAACAAACTCACTACGAGTTTTCACATCGTACCGAATTTGATTGATATCGCACTCTTTTAATAAGCTGTTGGGAATCCATATACTTATGTGTTTGCTTTCTTTTTGTTTACTCATTAAAAATCCTCCTTTTTGGGGTTGCACATTGCAAATCACCCGATATTTATCGCTTTAATCCTGCGTTTCACCTTATATAGCACCCGATATGACACCAAATCGCCTACAACAACACCATCCCGAACGGCTCTGCCGTGCGGTGTTAGAGGCACAGGGGCATCAAAATGCACCTGTGCTTTTTCCTGCTTCAATTTATTTTGACTGATTTTCAGTCTAATTGCAGTGTTCTTCGTATAGCAGTTTTATCATTTTAGCAACGATTTGTTTTACATATGATTTTTATACCTATAGGGTTATTGGATAAAAATATATTTATTCTAATCGGGAACACAACATCGATTTTAATATCTCAATAGCCTTTTTCAACCTTGGGTACAAGCGATTAAACTATTCGAGGTTGTGTAATTACCTTACCGCTATTTTTTAACTTCAAGCCTCCATTGTCGAGCCTTGGTACACTGCGAGAGTTTGTATTGAAGGGATATTGGAATAAAAAACAATTAATTTATATTTCCCAACAAGTGGAATCAATCAATTAAATCATCGATGTATTTTATTGCTTATATTATTCTTTTGCAATATCCCTTATTGTATTATTATCTAAGTATTATTTGCAGTCCATTCTGACACCACCTCAGTCAAATTTGAGCCACCATATTTTTAGCCTGTTCCGTAAACCTTATTTGTAAATTTATAGAGATTTGATGTAGAAGAACCATTTTTCCTTTTTCGATTTATCTTTTTAAGATAACCTTTGTCCACAAGTTCAGGAATTGCTCTTTTAACCGTACTTAAACTAATGTCTATATCTTTGGATATTGTATTAAGAGAAGGGTAACATATATCTTGATTTCCTGCTCTCATAAGCAGATAACACAGTATGCGATATTCCGCTGCAGAAATATTTTTATCTGTGATAAGTTTATTTAGTATGTTTGTAAAATTGCTGTTTAATTTTGGCATTGTATTTCCTCCATTTCTGTAATTAAAAAAGCCGCATCATTACGATACGACTAATTTGTTTTTATTTGAATTCTATTTCATTTTCAATTTCATTCTACCAATTCCATAGAATGAAATTTACATAAAAAATTAGAGATTTTCAAGACTTCTATCAGCCTAAAACCCCTGATTTTACGCGATTTTTGATTTTTCACCGAGTGGGCGGGACCATCAGGTCCATGTGAAAGCGATTTCATGCAGGTTCAAGTCCGTGAACTCTTTTTAAGGGAGTAAACAAAAAACGGTTTGTGTAAATGCAAACAACTAAAAAGTTAATATATGCACCCTTGGCGGAATTGGCAGACGCGCATGGTTCAGGTCCATGTGCCGGTAACGGCTTGGGAGTTCAAGTCTCCCAGGGTGCACCAAAAAATACAAACTATTTACCAATTGGTGATAGTTTGTATTTTTTACTGGTTTAGTCAATCATTTGTGAAAAACAATGAAATTTGGGTTGATATGTCTTGTTTTAGATAATAAATAAAGTGTGGTAAAAATTTATCAGAAAAGCATTTTAATATATATTTTTACTCCAGCTTTCTATAATATTTTATCGACTATAATCATTTTCTTGGGTTCCGAAAAAAAATAAACGTACTACAACTTTTTACAAAATCCTATTAGAAGCCACCTTTGCAGAAACAAGGATGGTGAGGAAACAAAAAATAAAAAATATTTTGTTGCTAAAACTTGTCCCACATGTCACGCTGATTTATGATATAGTGTAATTAGTGAAAAATACACAAAAGCAAAGGACCTCTTTACGGACATATTTTCAAAACAGCGGTTGTTATGATAAAATGATTATGTTGGGAGGGGACTTACATGAAAAAAATTACTGAAGAAAAAATTGAAAGTTTTAGGCGTAAACTATATGATGAAGAAAAAGCAGGTGCAACAATAGAGAAATATATACGGGACATAAAAATGTTTATGTTATGGTGTGAAAAACGAGCCATAAACAGAGAAATCCTCTTGGAATACAAGAAATATATTATTGATAATTACAAGCCTGCAAGCGTAAATTCGATGATATCATCCTTGAATTGCTTTTTTGAATATATGGGGTGGCAGGATTTCAAAGTAAAACCAATCAAGGTACAGAGAAAAATATTTGCTGACAAGGCTAAAGAGCTGTCAAAAAAAGAATATGAAAAGCTACTAAAAGAGGCACAGAAAAAAGGAGATTACAGGCTCTATTACATTATGCAAACAATCTGTTCCACCGGAATACGCATATCCGAATTAAAATTTGTGACAACTGATGCTGTTAAAAGAGGGCAGGCGGTAATAAACTCTAAAGGAAAATTCAGAATCATTATTCTGCC
>JAZNIJ010000014.1:0-5937 GCA_045577455.1 Eubacteriales bacterium | reverse complement strand
AAGGTGACTACTCTTATCGCTTCAAATGTTACTCCCTCTATCATTGCAAAGGGTATAGCAAACTTCTCTAATCTCTGTGCTTCTTATGGTATCAGCAGAGTGTGTGCAATGGACGGCAACGAGGATGTTGAAAATGACATTCTTACGAAAGTTCTTGCTTTTCTCGCAGAGCGTATGGATATAGATGTGAGACTTTTCCCGCAGTATATGGACTTTTCAAGGCTTGATGCCTTTAAGAAAAAGCAGAAGACTCTCCGCGCAGGCGGTTGCGGTGTGTGGGAGCTTGACGGCTCTGTCGGTTCGCACAGTGCGGCATTTAATGAGCCTTACAAAGACAACGGCACACAGGGACATTGCTACTACGAAAAGGAAAAAATCAAGTCCAAGGTCAGCGAGGCTCTTGACAAAAACATCCGTCTTTCCTGCCACGCTATCGGAGAAAGTGCCATTGATCAGATTACGGAAATCTACGGCGAGCTTGAGGAGCGTATCCCCACAAGCGGTGCTATGATGAGAATTGACCACTTTGAATTTCCGTCAAAAAAGGCAGTGGAGCTTATCAAAAAGCTTCCTCTTGCCATAACCGTTCAGCCGGGCTTTTCGTGGATAGACAAGCATTTTCTTAAAAGCTATGAGCAGTTTTTACCCGAAAGCATCATAAATAGGCAGTTGCCTCTCAAGGAGCTTATGAACAGCGATGTTTGCGTCTGCGGTTCAAGCGACTCTCCCGTACAGTCAGTAAGTCCCTATGAGCAGATGCTCGGCATGGTGGATTTCTATCTCCCCGAGCAATCGATAACGCCATACGAGACTCTCAGGACCTACACGGTGAACCCCGCCAAAATGCTCGGTGAGCTTAACACGGGTACGCTAAAAGTAGGCAACGATGCTGACTTTTTCGTCTGTGACAGAGACATCCTCTCCTGCAAGGGTACGGATATCACTCTTTGCAAGGCGGAGTTTATGGTGGTCAGAGGTGAAAGGTATAAGGAGAAAAAAGGTACCGTCGGCGAGCTGTTGAAGATGGTTGCGACTAAGCCTCATAAGATATGAAATTGAATTAAACAATTCACCCCCTGACTTTCAATCAAGAAGGTCAGGGGGTTAACTTATACATCAATATCCGTATTTCTTTCTCTTTGTAAGTATGAAGATAACCGTTACAACAACAGCCATAAATTCGGCAACGATAATGGACATCCATATTCCATCAAGGCCGAATACAAGGGGCAGAAGCATTACCGATGCACATTGGAAAACAAGAGTTCTCAGGAAAGATATAAGTGCAGAGGTAAGTCCGTCATTGAGGGCGGTGAAGAATGCCGAGCCGAAGATTGCTACACCTGCAAAAAGGAAAGAGAAGGCATAAATTCTGAATGCGTGAACGGTCATGCTGAGAAGCTCTGCATCATAGCCTACATAGATTTTTGCAAGAGGAGTTGATAAAAGCCCTGCTGCAAGGAACATAATTACAGATGTTGAAACAATAAGCACTGAGCTTCTTTTAAGAAGTCCCTTGAGTTCATCGTGATTTCTTGCACCGAAATGAAAGCTGATTACGGGAGCAACACCTACGGCATAACCTATGAAGATTGCAATAAAGATAAAGTTTACATACATTATTGTACCGTAAGCCGCAACACCGTTTTCACCTGCAAACTTTAAAAGCTGTGCGTTGTAAAGCATACCGACAATTGACATTGAAATGTTATTGAGAAGCTCCGACGAGCCGTTGGTACAGGTCCTCACAAGAGCTTTGCTATCCCATTCGGGCTTGCCGAGCTTTAATTTACTGGGATTTTTGCGAGCGAAATAGATAAGTGGTATGATACCGCCTATAATCTGACCGATAGCAGTTGCAAGTGCGGCACCGGGTACACCCCACTTAAGCACAACCATAAAGAGTATATCACCGATAAAATTAGTTACACCTGCGATGATAGTTACAATAAGTCCCAGCTGAGGCTTTTCAGCAGTTACAACAAGACTTGAAAAGGCATACTGTACCATAAGAAAAGGCAGGGCAACAAGAATAATTCTGCCGTAGGTAACACAGTCATCAAGCATTGAGCCCTCTGCACCTAAAAATGAAGCAATGGGTCGAAGAAAAATAATACTCAGCACAGCAATAACTACACCGCTTAAAATAGTCGCATAGGTGATAAGAGAAAATATCTTCTGTGATTTTTCATCGTCTCCCTCACCCATAGTTTTGGCTATAAGTGCACTGCCGCCTGTACCGAACATAAAGCCCAAGGCTCCGACAACCATAAGAAAGGGCATAATGAAATTAACTGCGGCAAAGGGAGTTTTACCCACAAAGTTTGAAATAAAAAATCCGTCAACCACACCGTAGATTGATGTGATAATCATCATAAGAATTGACGGAACTGTGAAACGGATAAGCCGTTTGTAGCCGAAATGATCTGAAAGCTGAATTGGTTTTTTCATTTTAACTCCTGTTTATTCTGAATTTGTCCGTGACATTATAGCATAGTTGCTATAGAGTTGCAAGGATAAGACGAAAAATGCCCCTGACCTTCAATTAAGAAAGTCGGGGGAGATTTCTTTATGCAAAAATTTTATTATAAAACTCAATGTAATCTGTAACCGCTTCCTCGAAAAGCTCGTTGCAGTAAATCTCAAAATGTCCGCAGTCGTATCTCTTGCAAACGGAGTTTTTAGCCTTCTTGGCAAGCTCAAGGGTCTTGTCGGCAGGTGCAAGGTCATCCTTGGTACAGGCGGCAACATAAATGGGTGTGTTTATCTTGCCGAAGAATTTACCCGGTGAATACTTCACAAATTCAAGGAGAGTTCTTGCAGGAGCTTCGTTTATGAAGTCTGCACCCTCGATAAAGTCGTTGGTGGTTTTCTCGTCGGCCTGCATAAACGCAAGCTCGCCGCTGTAGGTGGAAAGCTTCATCATAACTGGGTGATAGCCCGTAAGGCTCGACAGCACATCGGCAATAACATAGGGCGACCTTCTGATGATATAAGGCAGACCGACCTCTTTAATCGTTGCCATTGTATCGGTATAGGGGCACTGTGCAACGGTACCCTTGACATCGTTTCTGTGAGCGGTGAGGTATGTAACATGACCGCCGCTGAAGGATGAGCCGAAGAGCAGAAGCTTATCCCCGTCAACACGGCTGTCCTTTTTGATGAAATCTATTGCGGTGTTCCAGTCGTGAAGCTGCATTTTTACATTGATAAGCTGTCTTTTGTCGCCGTCACTTGCACCGTAGTTGCGGTAGTCGAAAAGGAAGCAGGCATATCCCGCCTTCGCAAATCTCTCTGCAAAGGCATAAAGCCTCATTTCACGGGTACCGCCAAGGCCGTGAGCCATAACGATGATGGGACATTTCTTGTTCGTTTCGGGAAGATACAGCCACGCACTGCACCTTGTTCCGTTAGAGTAAAAGTTTACGTCTTCTCGTGTGAATTGGTAGTTCATTTTAAAACCTCCGTATAAAATAATTCTTGCACTATGTGGGGCTTTAAAATGTATAAAAAAAACACCCACGAATCAGTAGTAGCTCCTACTGTCCCGTGGATGAAATATTCCACTGTCGCTTTTTGCGACCCGACTCCATGACCCTAGTCACGGTCTGATCAGTTTGTACTGTAGATTTATATGCAGTGCAAAGAGTAATTATAATATAACATAGCACAAAGGGGCTGTCAAGAAAATTTAGATTTTATCTTTTTTTATATACCACAAGCTCGGGATTTTCGCCGCCCTCATCATAGGTGCAGACAAGCAGAAATTCCATATTGGCGGCAATGCCGAAGCATCGGTCACCACCGAATTCACATTGGAGTTGATTGCCGAGATAGGTTGCATTATCGTCAAGGAATTTTACCGTCTGCCCGTTCGGGAGCCTGTATTCAAGGTTAATGTATGCACCAACGAGTGCATTAAGACTTTCAACCTTCGGCATACCTTCAATATGTAAAGCATTGAACTCACTGATAAGCTGCCCCTTAAATTCGTTGAACTTCTCCGCACCTCCGAGGTACTTGTATTTTTTCCAATAGTCAAGCTTCGGCAGCATATCCTTCATATAAGCACGGGCCTTATCGGCAGGAAACTCCTCGCTTGCTATGTGCTTTACGCAGACATCAATCAGCTCGTCCATATCGTGGTACATATATTCGCCCTCAGCATAGCACCATTTGCAGTAATCCTCATTGAAAAGTCCGTCTGTTTCCTTGCTGATGTTTCCGTCCTCTAGTGGCATACCGCAGCACTGACAGATGAGCTTACGGGGAGAGCCTAAAAGAGTATTGATAGAAACATCAAAAAGCTTTGACAAAAGCTTCAGCGTTTCCGTGTTCGGCACTGTTTCACCGTTCTCCCAACGGGAAACTGCCTGTCGGGTTACGAATACCTTTTCGGCAAGTTCCTCCTGAGATAAGCCTTTTTTAGTTCTCAATTCAAGAATAATATCCTTTGTTTCCATTTTTATCACCTCAGTGTTATTCTATCACTAATTATATTTTTGTACAAGCAACTCGCTGTTGCTATGGCAAGTCGGGGGTTATTCTTAAAGCTAAACAATTTTCCGTCCTTTTATAATATAATAACCTTCCTGACTTGCGGAAAATGTTGCTACAGAGCATACAACTATGGCAGTGTATTTCAATTCCGCAAAGGATACTGTCAAGGGCAACAGAAACAGAAGCAGTCCTGTCACCTTATTCATAACCGTATGCAAGGATACAAAATGTCTTTCAGAAGCATATCCCAAAATAATATTGCCGATTTTAATAACTGCAATTACACCGCCCCAAATCCACAGCCAAAACGAAATATGGATTGCCGGCAATATTTTAATCAAAGCTACCGCTATGAAAATGAGGTCGGCAACAGTGTCCAGCCGGCTTCCGAGCTCACTTGTACTGTTTGTCCTTCTTGCAATAGTACCGTCTATCATATCACTAAAACCGCACAGGAGATATATGATATAAAAAGCTACGGAAAATGCAGGGAAGAACAACAGCAGAATACTGCCGATAATACGGCAAGCTGTGATTATATTTGCAATATGTTTTGTCATTTGTTCACCTGTAAATCTTATTGGTGAACTCATTATATCACACCTCGCCCAAAATTTCCACAAAAAATACCGCCGAGGAATTTAATCTCTCGGCGATATTCAGTGTTTACGCTTATCTTACTACGGAAGAATGACTGTAGATATAAAACTCCTCCTGACTCGGCATCCACTTCTTTTCCTTTTCGGGGAAGGTGGCATCAAAAGCCTCAACTGCGGCAATGTCCTCACAGCAGTCGGCGGCGGTACTCGGAATATACATCCACTTTCTGCCGTCAAGTGCATCGGGAATAAGCTCGCAGACAAGAAGTGCCGTAGGGAAGTTGCCGTCAACAATAAAGCTGACATTCTTCTTTTTACAGCTGACAAAGCCACGGCTGACATAATTTCCGGGGTTACCAAAAATGATGTTCACATCGTAGCCCATCTTTCTTGCCGCCTCAAAGGAATGCTCAATTAGAAGCTTACCGAGCTTCTGCCTCTGATATTCGGGAGCAACACAGAGAGGTCCGAAGGAGAGGATTTCCTTACGCTCGCCCTTTTCGTCCTCAAGATGCGCCTTGGTGTACATAATGTTGCCGATAATCTTGCCGCCCTTCTCAAGCACAAATGCAAGCTCAGGGATAAAATCGGGGTGATTTCTCATCTGATTGACAAAATAATGCTCGTCAGCACCCGGCTTATATACATTCCAGAATGCCTCACGGGTAAGCTCTTCTACTGCTCTGTAGTCTTTTTCTGTTTCTAAACGTATCGTCATATTCATTTTTAAATCCTTTCATAAGTTGACGAGATTTACGAGCGGATTGCGAGAATGTATTTGCAAACCTCCCGTTTACAGTACAATCTCCATTGTTCTGATTGTCTTTCTCAAAAAGCA
>JAZNIJ010000013.1:0-24102 GCA_045577455.1 Eubacteriales bacterium | reverse complement strand
ATATCATTTTTTGACAAAACCACTTCAAAACCATATGTATATGTTTTATCTTGTATTTTTATTGTGTATTCAAATTTTGAAGGAGTATTCTTAAAATCAGGATTCAATTTAAAATATTTTTGTATAATAGTTCTGTCATTACCTCTAACTATATAGTCACGAGAAAAGGATACAGCTTTTACAAAATTTGATTTTCCTGATCCATTTCCGCCGAACAAAGATGCGAACTTTAAAATTTTTGAATGTCTGTCCTTGTAAATACGCTCATTAAAATTGCGACCTTTACCAGCAATCATATCAAAAAT
The DNA here is from genome assembly GCA_045577455.1 of Eubacteriales bacterium. GTDB lineage: Bacteria > Bacillota > Clostridia > Oscillospirales > CAG-382 > SIG653. Next base: position 23,797 of record JAZNIJ010000013.1, on the reverse strand, counting down.
CTCTTCATTTTCAAAAGAAAGAAAGTTTTTTACTTTGAATTTAATAAGCATACTTAACACTCCTTTTAACAAAATTATAGCATTAAAACGAAAAAAACGCAATAGATTCAAGTAAAAAAACTTATTTTTTTAAAAAAATCAAAGATTTTACGAATTTTTCGTAAAATGCCTATTGACATTTTCTTCCAATATACTTATAATACTAACCGTAAAGATAAAGAAATATATCTTTATAAAAAAAGAGTGGACTTAAATCCACTCAAATAGGAATACGCCGGCTGAGCCAACGCATATCCATGTAGCAATTGATATGTTATCACAAAAAAACGGTATTGTCAACCTAAAATTTTGTGCTACCGGCGAGAAAAAAGGAGGATGCAGTATGACGAAACCGCGCATTACTGTTACTCGGGAAAATACCACCGGTAGAAACACCAATTTTCGAGATAATGTGACCGGCGAAAATATGACTCGTGCAGGATTTGTAAGAAGAATCAATAACGGTTCATATAACGACTACTATGTACGAGAAATAAACGGTATTCCGACACCGTGTAGTAAACCTGACAGTAACAAACGCAACAACCTTGGGTAACATCCCATACCGCCCTCTGAATTATTCAGAGGGTATTTTTCTTAGAAAGGAAGAATGCTAATTATGAATAATATTTCTGATTATTTATTTAATCATCATGAACCCAAACATCAAAATCTTGATTTTGTTAACACATCGACAACAAAAGATGTGCGCCTATTTATCGACCCAGTTTTGATAGAAATTGGAGACTCAGCTTTTTGCAACATAGCGAAAAAGAAAACTTCAGATTTTTTCAGCAAATTACATAATGCTTATTATACATTAAATGATATACGTAAAAAGAAGTATTTATTAACACACGCCAATGAGATAAACGACAGTCATTTAGGTTATGCTCGAAAATATGGCAAGGGCAACACAGAAGACGGTCTATACGAAATTTTCAAAGGAATAGATGATTACATATCATCCATTAAAATAAATCGATTGTTTGAATTGGTTTTATATATACCTGGATACGCCGAAGATGGGATGTCAGATTTATTAACAAATATTCTTTATAAAGAGTTGAGCGAATTTACAATTCAACAATGTAAGAAATATAACATTGTTACTCAACCTTGTCCTGTAGAAAGATTTTTTTGGGATGATAAAAAACACTCTTGGAAAAAGTATGCAGGAGAATCATTAGTTATAAATGGAAAAGTTCATTTGTTGGTTCCGAAAGAAATAGTACAAACACATTATCGTTTCACAACAGATAACTTTTTAAGAAGCGTAATCGTTGAAAATATCTGTGAGAGCTATGCGACCTATGATAAAAAGGGTAATAAAAGCAGACCGCCAAAAGATAAAACGCGAGAAAAACTGTTAAATGATAATGGAACAGTTTTTCAAACTGCTCACAGATTTGCTCAAAATGACCCAGAACTTCTATTGCAATACCAAAAAATTGTTGATGAAAAATACAAGACATTGCGTATGACAGATGAAGAACTCGATAAAAGAGTATATAAAGGCAATTAGTATAATAAGGGTATTCAAAATGGATATGAATACCCTTATTCCCACTTTATCGTTATGATTTATTTATAAATCAATTCTTCACACACTATCTCCCACACCCTCGCTTCAATATTACCCATTCTCTGCACCCACTCCATCTGGTCTTGTTCTTTCAACTCCTCTGTTACACCTTCTTCCTCTTTCATCTGTTCAATCAAAAGCTCAAACATTTCATTTGCCTGCTTTTCCACTTCGGCACAGTGCTGATACAATTTGCCTTTAATAAGCAGAGAGTTAAAAAGTGCAGACTTATGTTTTTCGAGATGAGATTTATACATCATTCCCCATTTTCCGAGCCTGACATTTGCCTCTTCAGGCGGTAATTTAAGATTCGGAATAAGATAACCATTTACTTCTCGGTATGTAATTTTCATTTAATTCATCCTTTCATTTTTCTTATTTGTCATAATAGTGCTAATTTTTGCTTCAAAAACTAATTGTAAATAAATTGTAAACGAGCGTTTTAGAGCAGTTCCGTTACTCTTAAATCTGCAAGTTCAAAAACGCCCGTAACCCCAGTAAAATAGGGAGTTTTCACCACCTTTCGTGTCGAAATTTGTGTAAGATTTTGTGTTGCTTTTCGCTTAATTTATGGTTCTATTTTAACATCTACAGGGGCCATAGCCGCACCCATATTGTTTGCATCCTTGATGCCTAAATCCTGTATTGTGCCCAGATGCACACCCTGAACGTAGGGATGCCCCTTACGGTGGTCCCGCAGAACAACCGCTCCCGAGCCCGTTACCGTCCATTGTGCCGTGGGAGGTCTCTGACCGCCGTATTCAAGCGGATAACGGAACTGCTTTTCTGCCGAGCAGAAGTGGGAGCTTGTAGCTGCGATACAGCAGTCAAAGCCGCCGCTTTCTATGGCAAGGGACGCCTGAAGCAGCGTCAGAGCCATTGTCGAGCAGGCTCCGTAAATGCCGCAGAAGGGTACCTCAAGCTCACGTATACCGAAGGTGGAGCCGATGCACTGACTCAGAAGGTCCCCCGAGTAAATCGCCTGAACGTCCCTTATGCCTATACCCGCCTTTTCTATGGCGGTAAAAATGCTCGCCCTTATCAGCTCACTTTCCGCCTTCTCCCAGCAGTCCTGACCCATAGTGGTATCCTCAAAGATTCTGTCAAACTCCGCACCGAGAGGCCCCTCACCCTCTTTTTTGCCCACAACGGCGGCGTTGGAGACAAACGACGGCTTACTGTCAAGTATAACTGTTTTACCCTTTCGTACCGCCATAATCCACCTCACATAAATATATAGTATATAAGTCCGTAAAGTGAAGCAGACGAGCAGCCGAAAACTATAACGGGTCCCGCAATAGAAAACATCTGCGCCGCAGTACCCGTGATTCTGCCCTCTGTCTTGAATTCAAGAGCGGGAGCTACCACCGAATTGGCAAAGCCCGATATAGGCACCATTGTACCTGCCCCCGCATGCTTTGCTATCTTATCAAAAACGCCTATACCCGTAAGGACTGCCGTTACGGCAATAACACATATCATCGCAACGCTGCGCCCGTCCTTTTCCTCAAGACCGTAAAAGCTCATCCATCTGAAAATGCCCTCGGCAAAGGCGCATATAAAACCGCCCACGGTAAATGCCCACAGACAGTTTTTCGGTGTCGGTGACGGCGGAGAGCTGCGCTTTACCATCCTGCTGTATTCATCCCTTGAAACTGACACGACAATCATCCTTTCTTTTTTATAGCATTTCTCACCGCTTACAAAATATACATTGACAAAAGGTGATAAAAGATTTAAAATTGAAATAATAATGTAATTAAGGAGAAAACATATATGGCTATTTTCAAATCCTTCAAGGCTTTACGCCCCACACCCGAATACGCCGATAAGGTAGGTGCACTCCCCTACGACGTTATGAACAGTGCCGAGGCTAAGGAAATGACAAAGGATAATCCCCTTTCCTTCCTTCACGTTGATAAGGCTGAAATCGACCTTCCCGAGGGTACTGATTTATACAGCGAGCAGGTTTATCTTAAGGCAAAGGAAAACCTTGCTTCACTCGAAAGCAAGGGCATCTGTAAAAATGATGAGAAAAGCTGCTTTTATATCTACCGTCAGATTATGAACGGCAGAAGCCAGACCGGTCTTGTAGGCTGTGCATCAATCGACGACTATATGAACAACATCATCAAAAAGCACGAATTCACAAGAGCCGACAAGGAGGCAGACCGTATCCGTCACGTTGATTACTGCGATGCAAATACGGGTCCCATCTTCCTTACCTACAGAAGGAATGACGCTCTTGCAGAAATTATAGGCAGCTGGAAGGAAAGCCACGAGCCAGTTTACGATTTCGTCACCGAGGACGGTATTTCAAATACGGTCTGGGTTATTGACTGCGACAAGATCAACGCTGAGCTTACCGCTCTTTTTGAGGCTATAGATTATCTTTATATCGCTGACGGACACCATCGCTGTGCCTCTGCGGTAAGAGTCGGTCAGAAGAGAAGAGAGCAGTATCCCGACTTTAACACAAGCGAGGAATTCAACTTCTTCCTTGCCGTTGCCTTCCCCGAAAACGAGCTTGAGATTATGGACTACAACAGAGTCATCAAGGACCTCAACGGCTTTACAAGGGATGAATTCCTTGCAAAGCTCGGTGAAAAGTTTACACTTGAAGCCTACGAAGGCGAGGGTCAGTACAGACCTGAAGCAAAGCACACCTTCGGTATGTACCTTGAGGGTAAATGGTATAAGCTTACCGCTAAGGAGGGTACCTTTGACGAGGGCGACCCTGTAGGCAGACTTGACGTTTCAATTCTGCAGAACAACTGCATTACACCCATCTTTGATATATGCGACCCGAGAACCGATAAGAGAATCGATTTTGTCGGCGGAATCAGAGGCCTTAAGGAGCTTGAAAGACGCTGCAGCACCGATATGAAAATCGCCTTTTCAATGTATCCCACCTCACTTGAGGATCTTATGGCCATTGCCGATGCAGGTGAGGTTATGCCGCCCAAATCGACCTGGTTTGAGCCTAAGCTTTTAAGCGGTCTTTTCGTTCACAAGCTCAGCTGACGGAGTTTAATTATGTATACTACCGAAAAATTATACGATAACGACAGTTATCTTACAGAGTTTAAGTGTAAAGTTATACACCTTTACGCCGATGACAGATATATTTACGTCATTACAGACCGTACCGCCTTCTTTCCCGAGGGCGGCGGCCAGACCTCTGACCGAGGATGGCTCAACGGGTGCAATGTGGAAAATGTACAAATTATTGACGGAAACATAGTTCATTTCGTGGAAAACTGTGAGGAAAATGTTCAAAAGCTTTCTGTCGGTGTTGAAATCGACGGAAAAATCGACATGAAAAAGCGTTTTTCCGACATGCAGCAGCATTCGGGTGAGCATATTTTTTCGGGAATTGTCCACAGTCTTTACGGATATAACAACGTAGGCTTTCATTTAGGCAGCGAGGTTGTTACTCTCGATTTTGACGGAGATCTTAAAGAGGAGGATATCTGTAAAGTAGAAAACCTTGTCAATGAAGTGGTGTGGAAGAACCTTGAAATCCGCATTCTTTTCCCCTCGGACGAGGAGCTCGCCGATATAGAATACCGCAGTAAGATTGAAATAGAGGGTCAGACACGTCTTGTTGAAATTCCCGGTGTGGATATGTGCGCCTGCTGTGCTCCCCACGTTAAAAGAACCGGTGAAATCGGCATAGTCGAGGTTGTCAGCTACGAGCGCTACAAGGGCGGCACCCGTGTTTCAATTCTCTGCGGAGAAAGAGCACTCAGAGATATCCGTCACAAGCTTAACGAGAACAGAAGGGTTTCCGTTATAACCAAGGCAAAGCAGACCGATACTGCCGCTGCGGTTGAAAGACTTCTCGGTGAAAACGAAAAGCTCAAATATGATGTTGTCGGGCTTAACCGACGCTTTCTCGAGGCAGAGGCGGATAAAATTGAGTCCGGGGATAAAATCATAATATTTGACGAAAGGCTCAAGGATAAGCTGTTAAGTGATTTCACACTTTCACTTATCGAAAAGGCAAGGAAATTTGTTGCCTGCTTCTGTCCCGACGGAGAAAGCATGAGGTACTGCATAGCGAGTAAGACCGCCGATCTGAGACCTCTCTCGAAGTCTCTCAACTCAGCCTTTAACGGCAGAGGCGGCGGAAGACCCGAAATTGTACAAGGCAGCATCACCGCCACAAAAGAAGCGGTAAGAGCCCTTCTTGATGCGGAATGTGTATTATGAAAAAATATATAAAGCCTCTGTTTATCATTTATGCGGTCATTATGCTGTGGCTTCTTTTCGGGCAGAGACTCAGTCACCTTAATTTTACCGATTACGCCCAAAAGCTCAGTCAGAACATAAACCTTGTCCCCTTCCGTACGGTAAAGCTCTTTTTCCACCTTGCAAAATACAGTGTAGATTACCGCTCGGTTGCTCTTGCGGTGCGGAATCTTCTTGGAAACGTTGTTCTGTTTATCCCCCTCGGTGCCCTGCCGCTCATATTCCCGAAAACAAGGTCCTTCGGTCGCTTTCTGCTGACGGTGAGCCTCACAATCACCGCCGTGGAGCTTCTGCAGTTTGTCACACTTCTGGGCTCCTGCGATATTGACGATCTGATACTCAACCTTATGGGAGCTGCCGCAGGCTATCTGATAATCAGAGTCTCACATAAAAACCTTTTTTATAAAAACACAATATAATATTGATTCCCGTAGCCTTTTTGTGTATAATCAGGCTATGGGAATATTTTTATTCGAAAGGAGAAACCCACTATGGCAATCATTAAAAAAATAGTATCCGTTATTATGGCGGCAGTTATGTCCTTTTACGGACTTGTCGGTGCTACCGGCAACGTAAGCGACGACTTTACCGAAAACAAGTACAAGAACGTTATTCTTCTCATCGGTGACGGTATGAGCTTTAACACCGTAGCCGCTACAGAGGCTATCACAGGTGTTGACCTTGTTATGAACGATATGGCGGTTACCGCTTCAAGTGACATCGACTCATTTATGAACACCTACACAGACTCAGCCGCAGGCGGCACAGCCCTTGCAACAGGCGTACGTGTTATCAACGGCACAGTCGGTGTTTATCCCTTTGACCTCTTATCACCTGCCGATATCAACGTGCCTATGAATCTCTGCGAGCTTGCCAAGGCAAACGGCAAGGCAGCGGGCGTTGTAACCACCGACCAGACCTCAGGTGCTACTCCCTCGTCCTTCTCGGCACACACCTTTGCAAGAACAAACGAAAAGCAGATTGCTAACGATCAGCTCGCAGGTAACCTTGACCTTATCTGGGGCGGCGACACGGCAAGCATCACAAAGGAAAATGCAGAGGCCAACGGCTGGACCTTCATCGACAATCAGGACGATATGTTTGCTCTTAAGGCAGGCTCACGCTCAATCGCACAGTTCAACTACGACGACCTTTACAACTGCACTGACGAATACAACACACCTTCAATCGAAGAAATGACCGAAAAGGCTATCCACATTCTTTCAGCTGATGAGGACGGCTTCTTCCTTATGGTTGAGGGCGCATGTATCGATAAAAACTCACACAACAACAAGATGGAGGGCACAACCCTTTGCACCGTTGAGTTTGACAAGGCAGTTGCCGCAGCTCTTGAGTTTGCCGCAAAGGACGGCGAGACACTCGTTGTTGTAACCGCAGACCACGGCACAGGCGGTATCACTCTCAACGAAGAGACAGGTGAATATTACTTCACAAGCGGCGACCACGACAGATGGGACGTTCCCGTATATGTAAACGTGACCGACGCAGGCTTCACAAGTGACATTCTTGTTAAGAACCGTGAGATTCCCGTTCAGATTGCAAGAGTAATGGGCTTTGATAAGGACGAGTTCCCCAAGAACAAATAATTTTATTACAATGTAAAAGCTCCCTTCGGGGTACCCTTCATAAGGAAGTTGGTACCCCGAGGAGGCCTTTGTAAAAATTAATATTGATTTTTTACGGTGTAGCTTATGCTATGCCGTTTTTTCTTTTGATCGTTTGCTGTTAATGTGCTTCTGATAAAGAGCTTCCATTTCTTCCGCTGAAAAGAATTTGATGATACCGACACCTTTGTAATATATATCAATGCTTTGGTGTCTCACTCCATCAATATAGATTGGCTTTGCTACAACAATCTTTTCAATAAACTCATGTACAATTTCAGGGGTCAATTCTTTAAGTCTTGTTACACGCTTTGCTTTATCAATGAATTGTTGTAAGTTTTCTTTCTTAACAGATGCGGTGCTGATATACTCTTCCATTTCAGGAATGGTTTCTTTTAAAGTTTTCTGCTCGCCTTCCAAAGATAATGACAAGGTTACAAATCTTTCATCAGAAACTTTTCCGCATATGTTGTCTTCATAAAGCTTCTGAATTATGTTGTCAATTTCACTAACACGCCTGATTGCTTTTTCTAGCTCTCTGCGTTTGGTAAGTAGTTCTTTTTGTTGCCTTATGTCAAGAATGTTCATCTGCTCTTTTGCAAACTGAGTTTCATAACATTGCACATACCATAAAACTCTTTTCATACTTTCAAGCACAAGTTCATTGATAACCTTTTCTCTAATGTAGTGTGATGAACATATACCTGTATCTTTGCGGAATGAAGAACAAACGAAATACGATTGAACTCTTTTGTTATTAGTAGTACAGTAATAAAGTTTTTTGTCACAATCTTCGCAGTACAACATCCCTGAAAACATACTGACCACTCCTGTTCGGTTCGGTCTTCGCTTATGCTCTCTTAACTCCTGTACCAAAGCATAATCCTCTCTGCTGATTATGGCAGGATGTGTGTCCGTAAAAACTTTCCATTCGTCTTGCGACCGTTCAAGTTTCTTTTTGTTCTTGAAGGACTTTGTAGTGTAACGGAAGTTAACCGTATCACCGCAGTACTCTTGTTTAGAAAGAATACCGGCAACAGTATCGGGACTCCAATGAAATTGTCTTTCAGGCGTTTTAGAACAACAACGACCAATGCTGTTCCAATATTCTGTCGGTGTCATTATCTCTTCAGTCTTTAACCTCTTTGCAATCTGTGACGGACCTAATCCCTCAATGCAGAGATTGAAAATTTTTCTGACAACTTTAGCAGCCGGCTCGTCAACAACCCAATCTTTTGTGTTCTCGGGATTTTTTATATAACCGAAAGGCGGATTAGTTGTAAGAGGTACACCCGACATACCTTTGCTCTTAAAAACATTTCTTACCTTCTGACTTGTATTCTTTGCGTGCCACTCGTTAAACAAATCCTGCATAGGTACAATGTCACTTATACCCTTTGCCGTATCAATGTTATCCATTATGGCAATGTACCTGATACCCATTCGGTCAAACTCTTCTTCAAGTAACTGACCGACAACAAGTCTGTTTCTTCCAAGACGGGAATGGTCTTTGACTATGAGCGTAGAAATTTTTCCTTGCTCGCCGAGCTCCATAATTTCCGTGAAGGCAGGTCTTGTGAAGGTTACACCTGACCATCCGTCATCAATGAACACTCTTGTGTTTTTAAAACCGTTTTCTTTGGCATACTTTTCAAGTATTGCCTGTTGATTTTTTATGCTGCCCGATAAGCCTTCCTGTTCATCATCTCTTGACAGTCGGCAATAAAGGGCGGTAATTTTTTCTGACTGTTTACGCATTATACTCCTTTCCACAGCCGTTATGATTTGAATTGTAGGACATCTATAGTATAGCATAACTTTTATCTAACTTCAACACTTTAAAGTGTGATATTTTAGTTTTTTACTGTTCTTCTTTTAAAATTATTCTTTCAATTTTTCTGACCAAAGGTTCATTTGATTTCTGATTGAAGTGACTGTTAACCGAATAAACTGTTCCGTCAATTTTCTTTTGAAAATTTATCGGACGAGGATATTGAAACTTTTCATACCAAGCTAACCGTTCCTCTTGTGTCATCGCAGAGATTTTTGAAATTAAATTTTTAATTTCTCTCATAAACGCCGTGATGAAAATGAATTCGTCTTCACTTAAATCTTTAATCTTATACATAGCTTCGCTCATCTTTTCGTCTCCTTTCTTTTTAATTTTTTTATCGGGGTTTTAGGGCAGCTCCCTAACAAGCGGAATTTGGATATGCAAATCCATTGCTTGTTGATACTGATGCCATCGCATTGAAGTAGCAACAAGTCAATGTGTCCGGGCAAATCCATTGCTTGTTAATACTGATGCCACCGCATTAAGTAGTAACAAAGCAAGGATTAGAGTACTCATATCCATTGCTTGTTAAGACACGTGCCATAGCAAAGTAGTCGCAACAAGTAAATGTGTCCGTATAAATTCAGTGCTTGCTGATACTAATGCCATTGCATTTAAGTTGAAGCAAAGCACGAGTTGTGAGTACCCGAATTCAGTGCTTGTTGATACTGATGCTACCTAAAACCGCATTCATTGTATTCTGATAATTGTAATTAAGTTTGAATTGTTGTTCTGAACTTTTTCTGACTCCTTTCCAAATGATTTGAGCTTTTTGTTTTGGCATAAAAAACAATTTCTCACCTATTAGGACTGGGAGAGGCCAAGTGGACACCCAAAAATCAAATTGTTTTCAAAATATTTACAACCCGCCGCAAGAAAAATTGCAAAACAAAAAAGCCGCTACATACTTCGGGCAACAGAAACAAGCGTGGAAGAAAAATTCTTTCCGCGCTCATATTCTGTTTTAAACCCAAAATATGTAACGGCTTTGAATTAAATCAAAGCAAAAGAAAAAGAAAATAGGGTTACACCTGTCTCCGCATCTCGCTGAAAGGGACAGCTACCTTTTGTCACAGCGAGCCTAACTTTTAACGTCTGTGTTGACGGGGCTATTGTACATCAATCAGAAAAATTTGTCAATGCGGATTTTGTCGAAGAGTTTAAAAAATTTTTTACTGTCAATAATAATTGATTTGGCTTTTGAAAAAATATTTTTCTCTCCATATATATAACGACAGCAGAACACAAAAATGTTCCTGAGTTTTGAAAAATATTTTTTGCTTCGCGAACCTGCCGCCAAGAAGAAATAAATTTCTTCTGAGCGTTATTGAACTATTACATTCTTCCTTGAAGAATTATTTTGATAACCTTAACGGTTATACGGTGAGGGTATCACCCTCGTAATTCCAACAGAGCACAGAATGTTTTTGTTGTCAAGAGAAGAAGTGTAACGGCTCTTGATAATAAAAGCAGGCTGTGGTAAAAAAAGTTTTGTTACTTTTTAATTTTTCTTACACTATACATTATATAAGTGATTTGATTTTTGTATAAAGATGAGACCAAATAAAGTCACTTAACTATTGAGAACAAAACAAATCGAATGATATGCATTGATAAAAATTAACTTGTACTATATAATACCTTTAATGAGAAGATGTTTGAATTGAATTTATCCCCAACAAATAAAATCAATATAAACCTTACAAACGAAATGTTAACTTCAGTGTCTGAGAAAGTATGTATACTTTGAAACGGATTTGACACGTTATGAAGATTAAGTTTATATAGAATTTAAAGAGGTAATTATGAATAAGCAAGAAACACTCGATAAAATTACTAAATATTATCTTACATCTGGAGATTTTAATGGTATTGCTAATACAGGATTGGAGAATTCCTCTCGTCAAGATTTAGAGGAACTTATATTAGAAAATAAAATATTTATTCTTTCACAAAGAGATGACATGAATATTTTCATTCGTAGGTTTCCAGGCATTCCTACTAAAGACAAACAATTATATGCTCTACATAATGACAGATTGTTTACTATTTATCCTACTAAAATGCATTTAGCAACTATAAATATTGTGGAAGAAAAACCTTTTACAAAGATGCTTGCGCAAGGCGAAGAGCAACTGAAAATCCTATATTTTAATGTAGATATTTTACAAATGTATTATGATAATCCATTATACAGAATATCAGATTTTGGCTATATAGGATATATCGATGTTGTTAATCCTGAGGCAGACGAACTTCATTCTGAATACATTAAAGATTTTGGGGTTGCCTATCCAAACGAGAAACCGATTGATTCAGACCGTGCGATCGGAGTGTTTTTAAGAGATTTATCTAAACTCAATTATGAAGCACAATGCAAATGGAGAGGCTGCTTACTTAGAGACCAAAATGAGTTTGTTATTAATAAAGGATTTCTTGATAACCTAATATACTGCAAATGGGTAATGGATGTTTGGGTATTTACGGCCTTACTTGAAGAATTAAAGTTTATAAATTTACTCTGCAAAAACATCGGATTGCCTCCCTTATTTAGCAAAGAGTATGATATGAACGAAAATGATTTAATCGGTTATAGAATTCTTTTAATTCCGTCAAAAAAGAATTACTTTGAATTTGTTACTGCTTTAGAAAAAATAATCATAAATAATATTAATTATAAATTTTTTGACTTTGACAAACTTAACTATATACTACCAATTGAAAGAAAAAATGAAGATGGATCATTAAAAGGCAGTCTTGCATTATTAGAGGAATGGATGAATACAAATTATTTTTCATCAAATTCCAAAGGGCAGGAAGCCTTCAAGGAATATATTATGTCAACTTTAAGAAAAATTAGAAAAGTTAGACAAATTCCAGCTCATGATTTATATAGCAATGCACACGATAAGACACTATATAGTGAGCAAAACAAGCTTATTTCTGAATCCTATGATTCCATTAATCAATTGCGTTTTATTTTTCAACACCACCCTGCTAATAAAGGTATGCAAGTTCCTGATATACTTAAGGATAGAGAAAATATAGTACTTTATTAAATTAAATGTGCTTTAATATTGAGGTGAGCGTTATGGATGAAAAAAAGAAAAAACAATATGTGAGCGATAATGCTCACCTTATGGCTGAATGGGATTGGGACAAAAATAGTGTACTTGGTATTGATCCAACAAAACTTACCATCTACAGCCATGTAAAAGCCTATTGGCTCTGTTCAAACGGTCACAGTTTTGAAGCAGCCATATCAAACCGAGCTAAAGGAAGTAAATGTACAGTTTGCCTAAACCGTGTTATTGTTCCCGGCATTAATGATCTGCAAACTTTGAATCCAGATGTTGCAAAAGAATGGAACTATGCTAAAAACGAAGATTTGCTTCCAACAATGGTTGCACGAAGTGCAAGCAAAAAAGTATGGTGGATATGTCCTGAAGGGCATGAATATCAAGCTACGGTAAACCAACGTGCTAGCGGAAATGGATGTCCTGTTTGCGCAGGAAAGAAAGTTGTAATTGGATATAATGATATTGCATCAAAATTTCCTGATATTGTTTCTGAATGGGACTATGAAAAAAATACTGTTTTACCTACTGAACTAACACAAGGTAGTCAACTGCGTATTTGGTGGAAGTGTAATAATTGCGGTCATAGTTGGAAAACATCTGTTTCAAATAGAGTTAGAGGAACAGGATGTCCTGAATGTGCAAAAATTGAAGGTGGAAATAAGCATAGAGCTACTATTGTTCAACAAACGGGTTCGCTTTTAAAAAACGCTCCTACCATTGCAGCAGAATAGCATACTACAAAAAACGGTTCTTTATCTCCAGATGAGTTCACATTACATAGTGCTGTTAAGGTTTGGTGGATATGTTCTGTTTGTGGGTATGAATGGAAAACAGCTATTAGTAATAGGGTGAATGGAAATGGTTGTCCAATATGTGGAAAGAAAAAGTTTGCAAACAGATACCGAGAAAATGTTATACAACGAGTAGGTTCATTATTAGAAAAAGAACCGGAAATTGCTTCTGAATGGCACCCAATCAAAAATGGTGCGGAGCAACCATCTGATTTTTCTCCGGGAAGCGGTAAAAATGTTTGGTGGAGATGCAAACACGGACACGAATGGAAGACTACTATAGCTATGAGAACAAAATTTAGAACGGGCTGTCCTGTCTGCTGTGGTCGGATTCCAATTAAGGGCGTAGATGATTTGGTTACAACACATCCTTTAATCGCTTCGCAATGGCATCCCACCAAAAACGGCGAACTTAAACCTAGCGATTTTAAAATTGGAAGCGATAAAGTTGTTTGGTGGAAATGCGAAAAGGGGCATGAATGGAAGACTAATATATATCATCGAAAAGCAACAGGTTGTCCCGAATGCATTAAAGAAAAATTCACCTCATTCCCTGAACAAGCGATTTATTTTTATTTGTTAAAAGATTTTCCTAACATCAAAAACAGATATATGTTAGACGGAACTGTTGAAATAGATATTTATATTGCCGAACATCAAATTGCAATAGAATACGATGGTGCAAGATTTCATAATACGACAGTTGGATTAAAAAGAGATCAACAGAAATATGAATATCTGCGCAATAAAAATATCTTTTTAATTCGTGTTAAAGAGTCAAAAATAGATGAATATTCAAAAGACGTCGCTGATGTATGTTTAGGATATCAAGATAATAAAAACAACCGAAATCTTGTTCGGATTTTGACAGATTTACAAAAAGTATTATCTGAAAAAATCAATATGCCTTTCCAGTGGGATATCGATTTAAATAGAGATCGTCAAAAAATATATAAACAATATCTTGAAATAGAACGTCAAAACAGCATAGCGATACAATATCCGCATTTGCTAAATGAATGGTTGTATGAACTTAATGACCCCATTACTCCCTATATGGTTACAAAAGGTTCAGAAAAAGTTTTTTGGTGGCGTTGTTCGAACGGTCACGAATATCAAGCCAAAGTTAAGCAACGCGTTAGAAATGGATGCCCCTATTGTGCAAATATAAAAGTTCTTGCAGGATATAATGATTTAGCCACAACACATCCTCAGCTTGCAAAAGAGTGGTTTGTTGAGAAAAACAACTATATCTTACCATCTCAAATTATAGGTGGAAAGCAAATTGTATGGTGGAAATGTAACTTAGGGCATGAATGGCAAGCATCAATTGATAGTAGAAAGCAAGGTAGGAGTTGCCCGATATGTGCAGGTAAACAAGTGCTTAAAGGGTATAATGATTTAGCATCTACAAATCCTGATTTGTCAAAACAGTGGAACTTTGTTAAGAACACAGATTTATCACCAACAGAAATAACATCACATAGCAACAAATCAGTTTGGTGGATATGTGAATGTGGACATGAGTGGCAAGCTGTAATTAGTAGCCGCACACGAGGAAACGGTTGTCCATATTGCTCAAATCAAAAAGTGTTAGCAGGTTATAATGATTTGGTATCAAAATATCCTGACATAGCTTCTGAATGGCATTTTGATAAAAATTCACCATTATTACCAACAGAAACCATGTATAGAAGCGGCAAAAAAGTTTGGTGGAAATGTCATAATGGACACGAATGGCAAGCAAAGGTATCTTATCGAACAACAAAGCAATTAGTGTGCCCTATTTGTACTAAGGTTAAAAAGAAAAGTGTTAACGGATAATTTCATAAATACAAGTCAGCTTGAAAACGATTGCTTGGCTATATTAATGTATCTAATCACAGTTTATTCGTGCACAATGAATTTTATAAGGTGGTTTTTGTGACTTTAACGGATGTATTAAATTGCATATCAAGCATTATAGCTTTGTTCGTTTCAATAATAGCGATAATCATTTCTGTGAATACGGCAAAAAAACAAACAAAACTGGATTTATTTGACAAAAGATACAATTATTATATAGCTTGTGATGTTATATGTGCGTGTTGTATTATTGAAAGTCCTGAGATGTTTGTTGATAGACTTAAACTATTGTTACCAGAATTTAGCGATTATGATTTTGGTGATACAAAATTTCTTTTCGATGAAGAAACTTGCGAGCTTATGTATAAGATTTATTCAAAAGGCATGTATTATAGAGAGTTACATGATACCCTTAATGGTTCTGTAAATAATATTGAGAAAAATACCTTTAATGAATTTCTGGCTCAAAAAAAGGCCTTAGAAAAGTTCTTTCCTAGGGCCAGAAAAGAATTGACCATTAGAATGAAAAAATATTTAGATTTAAACAACTAAAATTAAAGGATGTTTTATATGTATACTTTAGAGAATTTATATTTCGAACATACAGGTATTTGCGAAAAGATAGCTCGTTTCGGATTCGATTATGATTTTAAAAGTTTGAATACAATATACCACTACACTTCACCGGAAGCTTTTATTAATATACTCAAAGATGACAAAACGGCAGTCTTAAGATTTACTCAATATGACAGCTTAAATGATTGTAATGAACGCAAAGAATTTTTTGAATATTTAGCAGGTTACTGCGATTATCAAGTAAAGACTAGAAACTTTTCTAAAGAATTCAGTGAAAGGGTTAAATCAATTGAAGGTTCTGACTATTCAATAGTAACGAATTTTCCAAATGATAGAATTGATAAATTAATGAGTTCAACTAAAAAATGTTACACATATCTTTGTTGTTTCTCCAAAGATTCTAACTCATTGGCTATGTGGAACTATTATACTAAATCTCAACACTATGAAGGATATTGTATTGGATTCACACCTGATGAATTCAGGCACAATACCTGCTTTGGCGGAAATTACGATATAGTTTTAAAGGAAGTTGTGTATTCGGATTCCGATAAAAATAAAATATTAGATACCATCCTATTAAACTGGGCAAATATATATGATAATTCAAATGACGATAAGAAGAATGCAATAATTGAATATATTGATTCCGACTTACAAGAATTTCAATTCATTTTTAAAAATAAATGTTTTGAACACGAAAAAGAAGTTAGAGCAATTTTGAGACTTCCAATAGATTTTAAAGGAAATTCAAAAATATCTGATAGAAAATTTAGGACGAATAATGGATATATTATCCCTTATGTGGAGTATAATATAACAACAAATAGAATATATAGTATTATTGTCCCACCTATGTTAAAAGATGATATCGCGGAAAGAAATCTTAGGAATTTTCTTGATAGCAAAGGATATAGTAGTGTAAAAATATTCAACTCCAATATTCCTGTAAGATTTTGAATGACTAAAAGTTAAGTGCGGTAGACTTACTATGTAAAAATTATTTCTCATAAGATATAAAAATCATACTATATAAGCTAAAATGAATTGCTGTCAGCCACAACATATTGTATGATTTTTTTGAATTTTGCTCTGTGTTCGATAGAAAAGTTCAGAATGACCAATGCATCATCAAAGAAAAATTAACGAATAAAAGGCATTTTTAACGCTAAAAGCTACGCACGACCTACAATCTGTAAGTCGTGCGTTGCTGTATGATTTGGTTTTAACTAAACATTAATTACACTTCAAGGTATACTATTCAAATAACCCTATCATTATACAATTTGAGAATTCGAAAAAAGGAACATAATAATTTCTTTGTTTTCCAATATTGAAGAATTCTTAATTTATGATATAATAAACACAACAAAGGAGGTGAAACCAATGGCATACACAGAGCTTATCAAAAACTTTGAGCGAATTCGTGACTATATGAGAGAGTTTTATGTTTACGGCTTTAAAAGCAGAGAAGAGTATGACAAAAAGAGTGCCCGTTCCTATGACAATGAACGCCGCAGAATTGAAAGCTATCTTGGTGAATATATGGGCTTCCGTCAGAGCGAAAAGGGCAAGAATGTTTTTCTTTCTATAGACAGCCGTTCGGTTTCACATAATCCGCTTTACAGTGTACTCAAATCCAAAAGCTTTACCGACGGTGATATAACATTGCATTTTATTATTTTTGATATTTTGTATTCACCTGAGGTTACTCTGTCACTTAATGAAATAACAGATAAAATTGACAGAGAGTACCTTTCCTGCTTTGACGAGCCGATGGTTTTCGATGAGTCAACTGTCCGCAAAAAGCTTAAAGAATATGTTGAACTCGGACTGGTACAGTGTCGTAAGGAAGGTAAGAAGGTTTTATATTCAAGATGTCCGGATGTCGACATATCCAACCTGTGTGATGTCATATCTTTTTTCAGTGAAGCAGGACTCTGTGGTGTTGTCGGCAGTTTTCTGCTCGATAAATTCCCTTATAGTGAAGATTGCTTTTCTTTTAAGCACCATTACATTACCCACGCTCTTGAAAGTGAGATTCTGTATAAGGTTTTTGATGCGATTTCACAGAAAAGAATTCTCACAGTAACAAACACATCGCGTCGCACACAAAATGACCGCAGAGAAGAAATAGTGCCACTTAAGGTGCTTATAAGTGTACAGAACGGCAGACGATATCTTGCCGCGTATTCGATAAACTACAAGTATTACAAAGTTTACCGTCTTGACTATCTCAGCGACATAGTTATGGGCGAAGCTTACAGTGCATTTGACGAAAAAAGAGAAAAATTCTCTCTGATGCAAAAAAATATGTGGGGCGTTGTATGCGATGAAAGACGTCCCCTTGAGCATGTTGAGTTTACTGTACATATTGGCAAGGATGAAGAATATATTTATCGCAGACTTTTAAGAGAAAAGCGTTGCGGTACAGTAGAGAGAATTGATGAAAGAACTTGCCGTTTCTCTGCTGATGTTTACGACTCAAGTGAGCTTAATCCCTGGATTCGTACCTTTATAGGCAGAATTGAAAACATAGAGTATTCCAATAAGCTTTACGAAAACCGATTCAATATGGACTTGCAGGATATGTACCGTCTTTATGGTTTGGGAGGTGAGGAATAATGCTCTTTCACGAGATTTACGGCTGTTACTATAATGCTGTTGCAGAAATCCTCCATCAGGCTGTG
Source organism: Eubacteriales bacterium (assembly GCA_045577455.1). GTDB lineage: Bacteria > Bacillota > Clostridia > Oscillospirales > CAG-382 > SIG653. The sequence goes on along the minus strand of JAZNIJ010000013.1, from coordinate 5,478 downwards.
AACGGTGAGCTTACAGAAAAAGGAATACAGAAAATCATAGAGGAAAGAGCCTTTTCAGAAAGCTTTCTTACTGTAGTACCTTCTCTCAAAGACGAAAAGTGGCAGCTGATGAAAAAGGATTTATCCACACCTATTAAAAATGAGCCGTCTATGCCTTTAACCGACTTACAAAAGCGGTGGCTGAAAGCAATAAGCCTTGACCCGAGAGTGAATCTTTTTGATGCGGATTTCAGCTTTCTTGACGGCGTGGAGCCTCTTTTCACACCTGATGACTATACTGTTTTTGACAAGTACAGCGACGGGGATGATTTTGAAAATGAAAACTACATAAATGTTTTCCGTACACTTATGTATGCTATCAAGAATAAAAAGAAAGTTAAAATCGGTTATCACGGGGCAAAGGGAACTTTCCGTATTTTTATAGGTGACCCTTATAAAATGGAGTATTCAGAAAAGGATGACAAATTCAGAGTTCTTATTCGCTCTTGCAGAAACGGACCAATGTTAAGGGTTGACGGAATAGAAAGTGTAACCGTTATTGGTGATGCTTTTGCCGAAAATACACGAGAGGTGCTTGAAAGCACAGAACATATAACGTTGGAGCTTCTTGACCACAGAAATGCTCTTGAAAGAGTGATGCTTCATTTTGCCCACTTTAAAAAAGAGGCTGAAAAAATCGGTGATGAAAGATATCGCATAAAGATTTTTTATGACTCTTCCGATGAAACAGAGCTTGTTATCAGAGTTTTATCCTTCGGACCTTTCGTTGAAGTAACCGAGCCGCAGAATTTCAGAAATCTTATCATAGAACGGCTGAAAAAACAGAAAAATATTGAAAATAAAGAGTTGTGAGCTTGATTTTCGTCAAGTTCGCAACTTTTTTTCCGTGAAAAAACAGTTTTTGATTGGTAGAATATGGTTGTAAAGTTGCTTCGGATAGTGTATGAAATCACTTCGGTGCACGAGGATTTTCCAAAGTGTATGCCTGAAGAACTTTGCGCTTGGCAATCGAGAGAGTCTGTAAAACTCACGATCGATGAGGTTCAAATCCTCTTTGTGGACTTTAATCCACCCTTTACGCGGGTTCGAATCCCGCCGTACGTAATTATAACGTATCGCCAGTTGGTTTGGTAAGCCGGAACCGGCAAAAGAAAAAACGGTACACTTTATGTGTGCGAGAACGTTTTTAAATGAACAGTTGCTCCGCTTGACACGGATTTATTCTGTAGCAGCAGTACACTTCCTTCCTTGCCCGAAAACAGATACCGTAATGAGAATATTCAAGCCAAAAGAAAGCTTTCCGCTTGGATTGCCATGTTACTTAAGTATTCGGCCGTTTGATTTGTATGAGCGACTGTAACGAAAATTTAACCTTAGGAGGGTATTACATATTATGAAAAAGATAGTTATTAACGAAAATCAAAAAGGTTTACTTTTCAAAAACGGAAGATATTCAAAAATGCTTGACGCGGGTAAGTATCATATTCTTGGTGGAAGCAGAGTAGATATTCTTAATGTTAAGGATGCAATTGTATCTGAAAGAGCTTCACTTGAAACACTTCTTAAAGATGAGATAATCAAGGAATCTGTTTCGGTGGTTGAAGTAAAAGATGAACAGCTCGCACTGCATTTTATTGACGGAAAATTTACGGATGTTCTGCCTCAGGGTAAATACGCCTTTTGGAAAATGGAAAACACCCATGAATTTAAAATAGCAGATATTTCTTCACCTTATGTTGATAAAGAAATCTCTGATTACATATTCGCAAATATTCCTGTTAAATACTATGTAAGAATAAATGTTGTTCAGGACCACAAGGCACTTCTCTATTTTAACAATAAGTTTGAAAAAATTCTTGACCCCGGTATTTACTACTTCTGGAAAAATTCTGTGGATATTGGTGTAAGATTTATTGACACCCGTCTTACACAGATGAATATTACCGGACAAGAAATTCTGACACATGACAAGGTTGCTCTCAGAATAAACTTTGTTTGCAATTATAAGGTTACAGATTACATAAAAATTCATACAGAAATCGACGACTATATTGAACAGATACATATAACTTGCCAGCTTGCACTTCGTGAATATGTTAGCAAGCATAAGTTTGATGAAATACTTGAAAACAAAGAACAGATGACTGCTTTTGTTTTTGAAAAGCTCAAATCAAAAGAAAAAGAGCTGTTTGTTGAATTCAAGGATGCTGGTGTTAAGGATATTATCCTTCCCGGTGAAATCCGTGACATTATGAATACAGTTCTGATAGCGGAAAAGAAAGCGCAGGCTAATGTTATCACACGCCGTGAAGAGGTTGCCTCAACAAGGTCACTCCTTAACACTGCAAAGCTTATGGATGAAAACAAAACTCTTTATAAACTTAAGGAGCTTGAATTCCTTGAGCGTATCTGTGAAAATGTTGGTAATATCGAAATCAGCGGTAAAGGCGATGTTCTTACACAGCTTGCTGAAATACTGCAGAGTAAAGGTGCTTAACCTTTTTCGGTGCTGCTATATATAAACTTAAGTTGCGAGTCTGATGAATTATCTCATTCTCGCAACTTTTTTTCCGTGAAGAATTAAAGCTTACTTGGTAAAATATAACTGTAAGATGAGAGGTGATCAGGGTGGTTGATATTAATATAATTAAGTTTTACGGTTGGTGGTACAGATGTTGTGAAAACAAATACGACCATAATTGGTGGTATTCTGAATTTGATGGTCAGATATACAGTGTTGAAGAACTGTTTGAAAAGTTTTCTTTCAAAAGCTATGATGATATAGTAAATTCGAGCGGATACATACCATTATGGAAAACCGATGAATATGCCGTAATCGAAAACTTTTTAAGGGAATTAAACAGTAAAGAAGCTGATAAATATCTTGAAAGAAAAAAGGATGCAAAATGGTTTTCAGAGTTTGAATACTATATTGAAAGCCATAATGATTACATTTGTACTTGGTGCATGAATACTCTGATAAGAAAGTTGTATCTGATGCAATAAAATGGTGCAGAGAAAACGGTATAGCATATAAAAAATAATACAGAAAGGAAGATAACTATGTTAGAAATCAGCGGAAAGTTTTGTGCCGCAAAAGTTTTTATTGATACAGTTGAAGATACTGCAAAGGAGCAGATTAAAACACTCTGCGACCAGAGTTTTGTCGAAGGATGTAAAATCCGCATTATGCCTGATGTTCACGCAGGCGCAGGATGTGTAATCGGCTTTACGGCTGACCTTGGAGCAAGGGTTATTCCTAACATTGTAGGCGTAGATATCGGTTGCGGTATGCTCACGGTTGACCTTGGTTTTAACGATGTGGATTTTGAAAAGCTCGACCGTATTATAAGAGAAAAAATTCCTTCAGGTAAGGATGTTCAGCCCGGCAGACTTATCCGTTTACCTGAAATACAGAACCTTCATTGCTACAGAGAGCTTAAGGATGCCAAAAGACTTGAGAGAAGCGTAGGCTCGCTTGGTGGCGGTAATCACTTCATTGAGATTGATGTTGACGACGAGGGAAGAAGATACCTTGTTATTCATTCGGGTAGCCGTAATTTGGGCAAGCAGGTTGCTGATATTTATCAGAAAATGGCTATTGAGATTCACCGTGGTATTGAGGAGTACTGGGCAGAGCGTGACAGAGTAATTACTGAATACAAGGCTCAGGGAAGAAGAAAGGAAATAGAAGCAACCTTAAAGGAAATGAAGAAAGCCTTTCAGTTAAAGGTTACGGAAGTTCCCGAAGAGCTTTGTTACCTTGAGGGTAAATACCGTGATATGTATCTTCACGATATGCAGTTCTGTCAGAAGTTTGCTCACCTTAACCGTTTTATGATGGCTAAGCTTATACTTAATAACCTTTTCGGTAAAGAGGTTGAGGATTTTGAGCATTTTGAGACGGTGCACAATTATATTGATATGGAATCAAACATAATCCGTAAGGGAGCAGTATCAGCTAAGGAAGGTGAAAAGCTTCTTATTCCTATCAATATGCGTGACGGAAGCCTTATTTGTGTTGGCAAAGGTAACGAGGATTGGAACTGTTCGGCTCCCCACGGCGCAGGCAGACTTTTCAGCAGAAATACTGCAAAGGATAAGTTTACAGTTGAAGAGTTCCAGAAGAGTATGGAAGGAATTTTCAGCACTTGCATTAGTGATAGAACTCTTGACGAAAGTCCTATGGCGTATAAGAATATGGACGATATAGTTAACAATATTACTCCTACGGCAGATATTATTAAGATTATTAAGCCTGTGTATAATTTCAAGGCTGAATAAGCAAAAGAGCAGAGGGTGAAAGCTCTGCTCTTAATTGTTATGTCAGGTGTATATTAACTCATTGCAGACTATTTCTCGTGCCCTCACCTGAATGCTATTCATTTTCTGTACCCACTCAAGCTGGTCCTGCTCTTTAAGTTGCTCTGTAACACCTTCCGTCTCTTTCATCTGCTCAATCAAAAGGTCATACATTTCATTTGCCTGACGGTCGATATCTGCAAGATAAGGCCAAAGTGTGCATTTGGTTACCATCAGCATAAACAGACCACTCTTGTTATGTTCAGGGTAGTCCTTGTGCATCATTCCCCACTTGCCAATGGTGATATTGGCTTGTTCAGGTGGCAGAATAATGTTTGGAATTTTAAAGTTGCCAACCTGACGATAAGAAATACTTGAACTCTTACTCATTTACACACCTCCTTTTGAATTAGCAACGAAGGTGTCGTATGTAAATCTTGCACCGAATCTAAAGCCTGAAACAAAGCCGTCAGAAATGCTGATGCTTGAAAATTCATTATATGTACTCACATAATTTGAAAACATCTCTTTTTCTTCTTCAGAGAGCTTTGAGGACAGTTCTTCCTCCTTATTTACAAGCTCGTTTAACTTCTTTTTGAGTTTTGGCGTTATTTCTGTGGTAAGCTCTTGCGGTTCAAGGTTTCCGTAGAATAATTCTTCTATTATATTTGACATTATGTAATCCTCCGTATAGATTGATTTATACCTACAATTCAATCTTTAGGCTGATTACAAAAGCCGAAGGGGACAACTTCCTTACGGAGTGTCCCCCTCGGGGAGCTTTTTTTAATGCGGAATGCGCAATGCGCAAAAACGCCCATAGGGCGTTTCCCTTGCTACTTGTTGCTTATCACGAGGGTTTATCTTTTTCACCTTTATGTTTAATCTCTCTTTCACTCGACAAGCGCTCGTGCCGCGCGGGCATCGTCACCGAAGCGCCGCCGGTGGCGGATGAAGCGAGGCGAGGATGGCGCAGCGGTCAAAATCGCTCGGCGCTCCAAGCCGAGAAGCGATTTTGGGTACCGCAAGAGGGAATTTCTTTTTACCTTCTGCAGTGAAGCGTTTTGCCCTCATCTTTTTCACCTATATGTTTGATGTCTCTTTTTCTCGTGATGCGCTCGAGCCGCTGGGGCTCTTACTTTGTCCCGAGCGACAAAGTAAGCAAAACGCTCTTTT
>JAZNIJ010000012.1:0-7869 GCA_045577455.1 Eubacteriales bacterium | reverse complement strand
CATACTGTCGCATTTCTTCTTTTGATGATACTGAATGTGTACCATTGATAATTTCCTGTTTTTTCGTTTCGCTGAGAGTAGCAAACTTTTCCATAGCTTCAGGTCTTTGTGCAAGTGCCATTCCAAGACCTACGGGCATTTTGTAATTTTCCATGTTCATCACTCCATTCCTTTTCATAAACTAATGCTTGGTTACAATAAGATGATGCAAAAAGATGCAGATTCAATCTGCATCTTCTCCACCGGGGGGCGTCTCTGCGTTCGGGTTTATCGGTAGGACGAGCCTGACCTGTGGAAACCCATTTGTTATCAGTTGCTGTCTTTTCTGTATCCTGTTTCTTTTTATCATTCATAAATAAAATCACCTCTTTTATAGTATGGGTAATTATATAATAGAATATAATGAATAATTTACGGATGTTCTTATAGGATTTGGTTAGGAAGGTTGTGATAACAAGGATTTTAGAAATCATAAAATTTATATCAGTAAATTTTTCAATAACTTTATCATGCATATATTCAAATCTTAAAATATTTAAGTCTTATCGTGTTGTATTTTTTAAAATTAAATTTGGACAACATCTCTTTTAAAAAATTGTAAATTGCCAAAAAGTATTTTTGTACTATAATAATGATAAGCGGAGGTGTAAATTATGAGAAATCTTTTGACCGGTAACGGAATTAACATTCAGTTTGATATAAAAAATTACACTACACAACAAATTGTTTTAAGAATTTTGAAAAATTGTGACCGTGATGATTTTCCACTACATATTATTGTCAACGAGTCATATTTATTAAAAAACTATATAGGGTTATTGTTCCTGGAAATTCCAAATATAATAAATGGATTATATGATAAATATGCAAATTGCACTGCTGAAATCAAATCTCTTGCTTCGTTTAAGGAACAGTATTCCACAAGACTTAATACTCTAAGAATCACCGATGTAGGATTTGAAGACTATTATTTATTTCATGATTTGATTTGTCATAAAACCAACACTGCTAATCCTGGAATGTATTATGTAAGAGAGTCTTTAAAAAGTGCATATTATTTTGCTATATATAATGACGGAGAATTGAATAAGTTACATTTGCAATATCCAGACAAATTTATAAATTACCTAAAAAGCTTTGACAAAATATTTACAACGAATTATGATTCAAATATTGATTCCGTAGTTGACATAGAAGTATTTCATATACATGGACATTTTGATAAACTTTCAGATACATACGATAAAGATTCTTTGAGAAATAAATTGCCTAACCCGCCTACAGAAAATATCAAAGTAGATATGAATTATTTTTATTTGTATTCAAATGCGGTATCTACACATAGCGGAGCATATAAGGAACTTCAAATAAACCAAAGTTCCTTAGCAAACAGTGCTATAGAAAAATTAGCTATTGCATATAAAGAAAATGAAACTGTAAAAAATGATGTAGATAGCTGGCTAGATGATAAGAATATTCTTGTGTCTAACATGGGACATGCAGTAAAATTAAAGGTTGAACATCCAGAAGTGAAATTTTCTGAAAATTATTATTTTGATGATTTGAAATCAATTACTGGTGAAATCGAAATTTTGGGACTTTCGCCATGGAATGATTTCCATATATTCGAGTCAATAAATAGTGCGAATATTGACAGATGTATTTATTACTATTACTCTGAAGAACAGTGTGAAAAGGTAAAAGAATTGCTACCTAATCTATCTGCCACAGGTAAAATTGCGTTTATAGAAACAAAAGAATTTTGGAGAAATCAATTATGAAAATTAAATATATAACAATGAGCAAGCCAAAATTTTTGGCACTATTAAAACAATATAATTTTTTGGCTAAAAGCTTGTGTCCATATAACATAGTTTTACATCAGTTTAATTTGCTAACTCCACAAATGCGCCGAGAAATTAAAGCAAAACTTGAATTATGTGATCAAATAAGAAAAGCAAAAATTCCTCCAAATGATGGGGATGCTGTACTCACGTGTATTATGGTAGATGCCCATATAATTGCTTGTGAATACGACATAGATCCTTTAACAGTTATAATGTGTATAAATTTGCCATGCAAAATTAATGAACGAATATTAATTAAATAAGATATTTGTCTCGTAAAAATGGTAAATCACTTCTCGAGTGATGCTAATACACTTGCTGACAGGAAAAAGATTAATGATAAAATATGTCAATCTTAAATAAATATTTTGCCTTTTTGCCAAATGTCCCATATTAGAAATATAGTACGCCTTAAACAAAGAAAAGCGGAATCGGGAAATTGAAAAAATCCCGGCTCCGCTTGTTTCGTATATATGTTTATACAATTGGGGTTATAATTTCACGCAATACATCCTTTAAGTGTGTATCAACTCCGTTTGCTGCGTGGATTGTTGCAATCATTAAATTATCTGTATCAACCTTTGAAAAATCCATCTCGTAACCGGCATTAAGTGCTAATTGTGATAAGAAAACTCTTTGTGTTCTGCCGTTGCCTTCTCTGAAGGGATGTATGTTATTGGTGACACAATAAAAATCTGTGATTTTATCTATGAAATCATCCAAGCCGAGACCTTTGAAATAATCATTGGCTTTTAGTCTGTCAAAGCATGCCTTCGCAATTTTTTCTATATCCTCGGCTTTTACAAAAGATGTACCCTTTTTAGAAAGATTTACATCTCTGGGAACTCCGGCCCAGTCATATAAATCCTCGAAAATAAATTTGTGGATTGATTTATAGTGTTCGAAATCAAAATCACCCTGAATAGGACTTTGTAAAAGCTGAGAAATTTTAGCAATAGTAATGTGTGATTCTATAGCGTCGAGTTGCTTTTCATCACGGATGTCGAGTTTGTTTATAAGGCAGGTGGTTCCTTCGTAACAATTATTGGTTAACGCATCTATACTGTAACTCATTATGCAATAACACCCGATTTTTGTTTAACAAGAGCGATATATTGGTCCATACTGATTTTGTTTTCCAACAATTGTTTGCACCACTGCACACATTCGCTATCAACCTTATAACCTTCCATTTTTACGGAAGCAACAGCATTTTCAATAGCCTTATCTACTGACACAATATCTCACCCTTTCAAATTTTATATTCATAGTATAACATAAAAAACTTGAAATTACAATAGATATCAAAAAATGTATTATTGAAAAATTGCACAGACATTGTATTCACAATTTCGTTATGCACTGTGTCAAAATTTGCGACGCATAAACAAGGAATAAGGCAGAAATGAAATTGAAGAAAATCCAATCTAATTTCCTCCTATTTTTATTCGTTATCATTAATTTTTTTTATGCTTTTCTTTTTCTACGCTTGTATACTTAGACAACAGTGTCGTTGTTTTTATTATATCTTTTTTTATTTCGGTATTGAATTCAAGTCCTCCAACTAAAGAGGAATAATTTCTATGATCATACTTTCTTACAAATAATGCGTTATATATTTCTAACAATCTATCTTCTAACTTTACAAAAGTTAGAGAATTCCCTTCTTTAATTTCTTCTGCATAAAAAGTTTCGTTGTGATTCAACAAAAACTTTCCAAATGTACCTTCATTAAAGAATTTTGTCATTTCAAGCAATGGCGAATAGTCCTTGCCGTTTATAAAATTATCATACTTGTTTATATCTACAAATTTCAACCCTATAATTAGTGGTACGATAAAATATAATGAAAACTTTCTTGCATTATCATCTGGAAATCCTGTTGACAATGAATTATTATTTATAATCTTCTTAGATAATAATTTTGATAATCTTATGTATTTTGAAATTTCCCTTAATGTAAAATTAAAGTGTTCAATTACTGCCATACACGCCATATCAAAATAATAATTGCTATCGCTGTTATAGTCAATGCTTTGATAAAATTTTTTCATATTGGGGGTTGAAAGCGAAACCCGCAAATCAAAAAATCTGTCTAAATATCTCGACGCATCAAATTCGCCGCCATAGTACGTCATTATAGTGTGTTGTAATTCTTGTATATTGACTGAAAAAACAAATGTTACCTTATCGTTAGAAAAATAATGTTTTATTCTTTCGAGTAGGTGAACAGTATAAGTAGGTTTACATCTGTCTAGTTCATCAACGAAGATAATCAATCTCTCTCCCTTTTCAGAAAGCAATGTATCTAAGAATTCATTTACCATATTCTCAATATTTTTGTTTGCTTCTATAGATTCTAATGGATTGTCTCCTTTTAAATCATCAACTAATTGTCTCCAATTCTTTTGAGTGAAAAATCCTAGGACGCTACCTGCAATCTTAAGACAATCATGGTTTTTAAAAGAAAAATCACTATTAACGCCTTTTAAAATTGTATAAACTAATGACATTATTGGGTCATCATCATTGTCATTTTCCCATGCATCATAATAAACACATACTTGTGGTATTAATCCGTCTTTGTTATATTTGGAATAGACACTTTGAATGCAAGATGTATCATCACTTTCTTTTGCGCTAGTATATGGATTCAGCGCATCAACAACCATTTTTACTTGCTTTACAAAAAAAGTCTTTCCGCTACCCCAAGCGCTATCTAACCCTATAGAGCAAGAATCCTCTATGGAATCAAGTATATCAATAAAATAATGAATATCTATGTTTCTATCAATTGTATCGTCTAAAAAAGTTTTTAAAAGGTTTTCATGCGTTGGTTTTAATTCAAGTGATTTCATAATTTTTTCTCCTCTTGTTTAATTTGGTTTTGTGCTTTAAAATTTGCGATGCATAAACAAAGAATAAGCTATCTACGAATTTGGGTATAATACTCGTCAAATGAAATCTCTTCGGCGATAGCTTTATCCCTTATTTTAGATGCAAATCGTGACCACTCTTCAAATTCGGAGATGGTCATTTTCTTTTTCATATATCGAGCATAATGAGCCTTATATGCTCTGTTATATGTCTGCCAAATCGGGTCGTTTTTGCACTTGTCATCATATCTTCTTCTGGAACCCACATCACGGCAGGTTTTGGATGGCTCGCCCTTTAATTTTCTGTCGCAATAACTGAAATACTTTCCGCCTTGAATTAGAAAATATTTTCCGCAATTCTTACATTTGTTTGGGATATAGTTGTTTCTGATTCCGTTAAAGAAATCAAAATATAAGAATGACTGTAAATCCTCGAAATTGATTTCCTCGCACAGAATGGAATTGCCTGAAATGTCGAGCAAAGATTTATAACGGAATGAATTCATACGGCATTGAATTTTTGTAAAATTAATTCCGTGTTTTTTGTTATATTCATCAAATGCTTTTGCAAGCTCTGCCGATGTAAGATATGTTTCCTTGTGATGCAGAAATTCATCAATGAACGAATTGAAAATTTCAAAAATAGCCTTGTATGATTCAAGTAAAGATATATAACTTTCAAAGAAATATTCTATTGCAGAATTGAATTTGACTAATAACTCAACCATATCCTTGTCATACTTTTTTATTTCTTCTGCATCATCAGGAAAGAAAGTATGCAGCCTCAATCTTCCGTGTCCGCTGTCGGTAATTTCCCCGGTTCCGTATTTTGTAGAAGTTTCCCAAGTGATTTCTTCGTCATAATCTTTTAATCCGTCTTCAAAAAATTCGTCATACTTATTTATCAATTCATCCAATTTCATATAATCAGGTCTTATGATTTTATTATACGGCGGCAGCTTTTTTAATTTATCGTGTATATGTTCAAAAATTGATAGTGCCTCATACACATTTGAGTTGTATTTGGATTGGAGATCGTAATCCATAAACTCATCAATTTTTAAATTTTCTTTCAGCCTGCGCAAAACTCTTATTACATCAAAATCTATGATATCATCGTAAAAATCTGTGTTCAAATACGCTGTCAGTATCTCGCCGGCAGCGTATTTATATTTCTCATTTATATACACATCGTGATTAAAAAAATAGGCTTTGAATGAAAACATATTGCCCTCCAAAAATTTCCGAAAATAGATAATACATATTCCAAAGTAGAGAATACATTTTAATTATAGAACATCTATTTACAAAATGCAAGTGTTTTGTTAAAATTAAAATAGACAATAAACGAAATATATATAACATCTATTAAGAAGGAGTGATTAAAATGAAGGAATCTATTTACAAATCTTACGGTGAACTTCCGCTGATGTTAAATGCGGAAACAATAAAAAATGTACTCGGAATATCTCTTACCTCTGCATATGAATTGATGCACGAAAAAGATTTTCCAAGTATAAAAGTAGGCAGCAGAATTATAGTACCCAAGGATAAATTTCGTGAATGGATTGATAAAAAATCCGGCGGATGAAAGGAGCAAATATGAAATATACTCATTACCCAAAACGAGATGCAATTAAAAATTATTTCCCGATGCCTAATGAAATTTTTGATTTTGGTTTGCGAGCAGGTGAAATTGCTCTCTATGCTTTCCTCTTAAAATGTGAAGACAGAAAAACTTTCAAATGTTGGCCAAGCTATAAAACTATAGGTAAGGCACTTAATATTTCAAAAAATACTGTAAGGAATTATGTTGATAAGCTTTGTGAAAAACAGTTGATTGAAGTTGAATATACATATGTCTATACGAAGGACGGAGAAAAACGAAACGGGAATTTAATGTATACTATTCGTCCAATTCAAGAGGCAATAAATTATGATTTGGAAAAACAATTTGAGGGAAATGCGATAGAGATTAAGAAGGCAGAATTAGAAAAGAAATTTGAAGAATATATGGAAACAAAAAACGAAACTGCAAGCTAATGAATTCTATCGCAAACGCCACAGCAGGTTTAAAAACGATAATTTTGCGGTAAGGTAGTTACACCTACCTGAAGGTTTAACATCAAATTGTGCCAACGCCACAGGGAGTGTAACACCTTAAAATCGATATTAGGTCAAAGTCAATAGAATTTAAAGAAATTTGAGACAAAAAGTTTCGAGGTAAGGTCTTAACACTACTGAAAATTTTTAGGTCGAAAATATTCTAAGAATTAAAGACGATTGAGACCTGAAAATCGAATCTATGCGTATAACCAAGGGCTTAAGCAGGGGTTTCAGCATATAACTATTTGGGGTAAGGTAGGTACACCACCCTGAAAAGTTAATCTCTCGAACATAAAAGAAAAGCCCTATGGTAAGACCTTAAAATCGATTCTGTGTCAAATGAGAACCTGTTTCACGAAGAATTTGAGAACTAAAAATTAAGGGTAAGGTAGTTATACCACCTCTGAAAGATAGCCTCATAAAACATCGTGTGGCAGGAAGAGTTAAGCCCTTAAAATCGATTTAAAAGAACAAACGAAAGTACGAGAAATCACCTGACGGGGCGCCCCGAGGAACGAAAAGTACGAGAAAATGATAGAAACAGGATAAAGCTTGGTGCGTTATCCGCTCCAAGCCCCCTTACATCGCCGTGCGAAGCCCGGCGGAGAGTTTCTAAAATGCATCTGCTGGTGCTGTTTTGGTGCTGTAAGTGCCTGTAATGGCGGTGTTTCAAGGGTTAAATTGGTGCGTTGACAGGTGCGTTCAAAATCACAAGAATTTTTAAGATTGGAGTGTGAAATTATGAGTAAAGTTGTTATAAGAACACATTATTCTTCCAACGGCAAGTCAGTCGGCGGAAGATTCACAAATTATATCTCAAGGAGAGACAGAGTTGATAAAACAATTAACACAATAAGGTCGAAGGTCTTTCCTCAATATGCTGCAGAGAGACCGGGGGTTGTTAAAATGGGTGAACATGGTTTGTTTGGTCAGGAGGACTATGTTAATCTGCGTAAAGCCTCGGAAGAAATATATAATCACAACGGAATCGTATGGAGACAAGTCATATCTCTCAGGCAAACTGATGCAGAAAGACTTGG
>JAZNIJ010000011.1:0-27368 GCA_045577455.1 Eubacteriales bacterium | reverse complement strand
TTCTATTTTTATTCTTTTTTCATAATTTAGGTGTTTACTTTTTCTTTGTGTTGTGGTATTATTTAAGCGATCCATTTTGTTTCCTTTCGGTTGTTGGGTTTGGTCGCTTAACATTATACCATAGGTTTCATTATGGATCAATTTTTTTTGGCCATTTTATTTTACAACTTACCTAAAAAAATATTAAAACCCCAAAATTATAGTCAAAAGCAAGATATAAAAGAAAAATCTACCTAAGAATAAATAAAGATATAATTTCGTGATGTTAAAAGATAAAAGCAAATTATCATAATAAAAAATTAAAGAACCTTGTACTTTTATAAATTTCAGCGAATGATTGCCTGATGCGGCGGTAGTATCCCTACCCAATGACACTGTTTATAAAAGTACAAGGTTCATAACGCTATCGCTTGATGAAAAATCGATATCTATAATACAACCCCCTGTTCTGCATATTAAACTGCTTTAATACATTTTTAAAATACACTTTTCCATTTGCTCTCAGGAGTTAGCATTTGGAAATCATTTCATCTTTAAGTCAAAAATATATCTAAAAAGCTGATGTTTTAATCACTTACAATAAAAGAAATAGCAAGCAAGAGCATATTATTTATTGAAACATTTTTAAAACTAAAGTATATCAATAACACATGGAATTAAATATATAAAGGATATAGAGGCAACCATCAATTATAAATGATATTTAAAAATCCGATGATTAACTTATACAACAAACACATTAAATAATATTTATATATTTAAGTAATGCTTTGCTTTTGATAAATCCAGTACATATTATATATGCTCAAAATACATCAGATATTTTAGCAAAACAATAGAAAATTTAGTTCTGAGAAATAACAAATTATTCTTTTGGCTCAATAAGACCGTAATCGTTTTCTTTACGCTTATAAACAAGATTAAACATACCTGTTTCAGCATTACGGAACATAAAGAATTCGTGAGACAAAAGGTTCATTTGCATAATTGCTTCTTCAACGGTCATAGGAGCAAACTCGAACTTTTTAACCTTGGAAATTTTGATGTCTTCCTCGATTTCAGAGTCCATAGGTTCAATTTCAACCACGGGTTCATTACCCGAATACAACTTTTTATAAAGGCGGGTGCGATTTTTACGAATCTGACGCTCAATTACATCAACTGCATGGTCAATTGCAAAAATAGCATCTTTATCCAATTCTTCTGCTCTGAAAATAGAGCTTCCCTTGTTGATTGTAATTTCAACAACAACTCTACCGCGTTCTTCCTTTAGGAAAACAGTTGCCTCGGTTTCGGTATTAAAGAATTTATCGAGTTTCTTTAACTTTTTATGAATTCTTTCTTTAATATCCTCAGTAAGCTCAAATTTTTTAGAAATGATAATAGGTTTCATTTAATAAACCTCCTTCCTTTTTCTGTCATTATTGTAGCATACATTCATCATCTTGTCAATAGATTTTGGTAAAAAACAACAAAATTATTTCAAATGTCATTTACTGTCATTTTTGCGCCCTGTTTATAGTGTTTATATTTTGCTTTTTTTATTAAAATATACATCGATTTTAGTTAAAATTAAACAGATTTTTTATTCATCGTTATATTTCAATTTATTCAAATTCAATAGTTTAAAATCATTTGATAAGTCCCTAAATATCACTAAAAATAAAAAAGCATCGGATTTTCCGATGCTTAAAAACTTTTCTTTTTATATTTAGATATAGAATTCTCAATATTTTTAGTTATAGTTTCAACTGTTAATCCGAATAATTATTATAAAAAACTATTTCATCATCATAATGATATCCATTTTCTCTTGCAATTCTTTCCAAATATTCTTTATCAACAGGTGATTGATATCTGTGTTTAAGAGCAGAAACTTTTTCTTCTTTCTGTTCTAACGCTTGAGAAACTTCCTCTGCCTCTTTTTCGACTTCGTTTACATCATATATGATACGAAGTATATTAAAGAAAAAATAAACAATAACTAAAGTAAAAGCTATTCTGATAATTATATTATAATTCTTTTTCATATCTTTTATCCCGTTTTGGAATATTTTTAAGCTAAATCTTTTCTAAAGTAATATAAGATATACTTCTCATACAAAAAGGACTTAAACCATACCCTTAAATTAAACATTATCTCGTGAAGCGTGTTAATTATTTTTTGAACAATTAAACGCAACACCCTTGAAAAAGTTAATCTTACAAATAAAATACCTATTGGAAGAAAAACATAGGGCAAAACACGAAATTTACCTGATGAAAAATTATACTGTGCAACGGAAATCATAAAACCACCCATTGATACAGTTAACACATCAGCAAGCCAAATAAAGCGTTTTCCAAATAATGATACTCTTAAAACCCATAACAAATCATAAAAAATTGCAACTATTATACCGAAAACAAAAGAGCATAGATACAGCCCAATAAAATCCGTATTATCCATAGCTTCACCTGAAAAATCTTGAGAAAAAACCTTTTTTTGAAGTTTTCTCACCATAGGCAACAGCATCTATACATCCTTTGATAACAATTGTTTTTCGTTCTGAATCTAACGAAACTATAACAAGGTCTGTTCCACCTATTATCAGTTCATATCCGCACACAGACAATACAACGCTTGTGTTATCAAAAACCAAAACTTCATCAACTCTGTCTGCTTCAAAACAATTTCTGTCTTTTAAAACAATATTTTGTCTAAATAAGTTTTCCGTCATATACTCATCCTCCCGAACAAGTATATGACGAATTAACTTGATTTAGAACCTCATTGTAAAACGGTATAGAGCTCAGACGCTTCGTCTTTGGTTACATGCTCTTTTATTGCATTAACAACGAATTTTATTGTTTTGTTTCCATATTGTATTTCAACAATATCTCCAACCTTAACATCATACGATGCTTTTGCAACTTTTCCATTAACGGAAACATATGATGAATCACACGCTTCGTTAGCGACTGTTCGCCGTTTTATAATGCGTGATAGTTTTAAAAACTTATCAAGTCTCATTACTTATTTGTTTACTGCTTCCTTTAAAGCTTTACCTGCTTTGAATGATGGGGCTTTACATGCGGGAATAATGATTTCTTCTTTTGTTAAGGGGTTGCAACCTTTTCTTTCTGCTTTTGCTTTTACTTCAAATGAACCGAAAGAAGCGATTTGAACCTTATTTCCCTCTGCAAGAGCATCGGAAATAGCAGCAAAAACGGCATTAACTGCTGCTTCTGCATCCTTTTTCTTAAGAGAACAATTCTCTACCACATAATCAACGATGTTTGCCTTTGTCATAATAGTTGCCTCCATTTAATATTTATTTTGGGTTTCTAAAATAAATATATCATAGGATTACACATAATGCAATACTTTTTTTAAAAAAAATTTTGTTTTTTTGAATTTTTTTACAATTTTAATGTAATTTTATTTATCAAATAATATAGTGCTGAAATATCTTTCGCCCGTATCGGGAAGAATTGTCACAACTCTCTTGCCTTCTCCAAGCTCTCTTGCCAATTTAACAGCAGCGGCCACATTTGTTCCGCTGGAGATTCCGCACATCAATCCTTCGTCTCTTGCAAGGCGTTTTGATGTTTCTATAGCTTCTTCATCTGTTATAACACATATTTTTTCGTATATTTCTAAATCAAGATTCTTTGGAATTATACCATCGCCAATTCCCATCTGAAGATGAGTGCCAACGCTTCCACCGCTAAGTATAGCAGCATTTTCCGGCTCCACTGCCCATATTTTTATATTTGGATATTGGTTCTTTAATGTTCTTCCTATACCGGAAAGTGTTCCACCTGTTCCGATACCAGAACAAAATCCATCGATTGGACCTCCAACCTGCTCAAGAATTTCAAGAGCTGTATGGTATCTGTGCACAAGGGGGTTGTTAGGATTTGAAAATTGCTCTGGAATAAAAACTCGACTATCATTTGCAGCCATTCTGTTTGCAGTTTCAACACATTCTGCTATACATTTTCCAATATTTCCTGCATCATGAACAAGAATTACCTCTGCGCCATAATTCTTAACCAGCTTTCTTCTTTCTTCGCTTACAGAATCTGGCATTATTATTATAACTTTATATCCTCTTACAGCCCCAACCAATGCAAGACCTATACCCTGATTTCCGCTTGTTGGTTCAACTATTATAGTATCTTCTTTGATAAGACCTGCTTTTTCTGCTTCAACAATCATATTATAAGCAGTTCTTGTTTTAACTGAACCACCAATATTAACGCCCTCGTATTTTACAAGGATTTCAGCAGCACCCTTTTCACAAATACGATTGAGTCTTACCATTGGCGTATGTCCTATCGCCTCTAATATATTATTGCAAATCAAAATAATTTTCCTCCTAAAGTGACAGCTTTTCTATAACGCCTTTGAGATATGATTTATATGCCTGTTTATCGGATATAGTTTTGCTCATCTCATAAAGCGTGCCGGGAGATATTTCATGTTTTTCTGTTTCGGACATTTTTCCTTTTGATAATCTATCAAGTTGGATTGCATATTTCATTTCAACGGTATCAATAAGCGTACCCTTAGAAACAACAACATCGGCAACACACCCGTCTATAAGCGCATAAACAGCAGCACAGCCCATTGTTGATGCAAGAACTCTATCATTAAGCGAAGGCGAACCGCCTCTTTGAGTATAACCGAAACAAGAAAACCTTGATTCTATATTAGTTTTTTCTTCAATATATTTTGCAAGCTCAATTCCATAGTCTTTGCCCATTCCTTCAGCAACAACAATAAGGAAGTTTTTCTTTCCGCCTGCTCTTGAATTCTTTATTTTTTCAACTAGCTCATCTCGGTCAAAAGGATATTCAGGAACAACGGCACAAGTTGCACCAATTGCAACTGCTGTATGTAATGCAATATCTCCTGCTTTTCTTCCCATTACCTCGATTATAATACATCTTGAATGGCTTTCTCCTGTATCGCGAATTTTATCTGCCAACTCAACAACTGTATTCATCGCTGTGTCGAAACCAATTGTTTTATCTGTGCAAATAATATCATTATCAATTGTGCAAGGGATTCCTATACAAGGAATTCCTTCTTTTGATAAGTCATATGCACCCTTGAAAGTACCATCACCACCAAGTGCTATCAAGCCATCCAATTCAAGCTGACGGCAAACCTCTGCACCTTTTTTTATACCTTCTTCTGTTTTAAATGCTTCGCTTCTTGCTGTATAAAGAATAGTTCCGCCACGGTTGATTATATATGATGCGTCTCTCTTTGAAAGCACCCTCGTATTTCCTTCAAGTAAACCGGAATATCCATTCAGAATACCAACAACTTCTATATTTTTGCGATGGGCAGTTCTTATTACTGCTCTTAAAGCTGCATTCATACCAGGTGCATCACCACCGGATGTAAGAACGCCTATACGCTTTATTGTTGCTGCTTTCCCCATTTTACCACCTCTATGTATCAATACAAAAACAAGAAAACAACACTAGCAAGAACAAACAATACAACCACAACGCTTTTTGCTATAGACAGCTTCTTTATTTTTACATTTATAATAAATGCTATACCTGTTAAAAGATACAATGCGGCAAATGCTATCTTTGCGCCAATATGTTCGGGTGTGAGAATTTTTGAAAGAAGCATTATTGGAGGTACAGTAAGACAGCATACTGGAATTGGAACCCCTGTAAAGCATTTCATATTAAGGTCTTTTGTTTCTTCAACAGCTTGTGTGTTAAAATATCCCAAACGGATCGCACCACATATAGAGTATACTGCATAAGCTATCATATGATAAACTTCTCTGTAACCAGCACAATATGCGATTATTACAGGAGCTATACCAAAGCTGACCATATCGCATAATGAATCTATCTGAATTCCAAAGAGCTTTTCTTTTCTTGTTCTGCTTCCATAACCACGAGCAATTCTTCCATCAAACATATCACAAAGACCAGAAACAAGGAACAGAGCAACAGCGATATTTATCATTTTAACTCCTGTTGCACCCTCCACACCCATAGATTCGATTGCAAGAATTGAAGCAGCGAGAGCTGAAACAAGTCCTGTAAGAGTAACTGCGTTTGCAAGATTATAATATCCTATAAACAAAATATCTTCCCCCTGTAAAGAAGTAGTTTTTTTCTTTTGATTTTATTTAAAACATAAAAGTCATTTTATTGTAAGCTATCAAACATTTTTAAATAACTTTCATATCTTGAAAATGAGATTTTATTTTTTTCAACATTTGATTTAACAGCACAGCCGTCTTCTTTTGTATGGGAACAATCTCTCCATCGACATTCTCCTTCAAATTCCCTCATTTCCGGGAACAAGAGTTTAAGCTCTCTTTTATCAATGGAAATCAGCGTTTTGAAATCTATATCTTTTTCCTCATACTCAATTTTTTTATCAACCTCAAGCCGCGTGAAGCCGGGTGAATCACCTATATATGTATCACCGCTTACTTTATGAAGCTCAGTATGCCTTGTTGTGTTTTTCCCTCTCATGAGCTTTATGCTCAATCCACCGGTTTCAACATTCAACTCCGGATACATTGCATTAAGCAAACTGGATTTTCCAACCCCAGAAGCACCTGCAAAGATTGCGGTTTTACCTTGCAACGCTTCTTTAAGATTTTTCACATTACATTTAGCTGCGCACACACTGAAACATTTATATCCTGCAGATTCATATGTTTCTATAAGAGAATTAGGTGAGCCAACATCTATTTTATTTATAACTATCCATGTTTCAACACCTGCTGCCTCTGCCGCAACCGTTAATTTATCAATATTGTATAGAAAAGGTTCGGGTTCAGACACGGCAACAACTATAGCAAGTACATCAACATTTGCAACAAGAGGACGAACAAAGGAATTTTTGCGGTTTTGAATTCCAATTATAAACCCTGTTTTATCATTATTCGCTTCAAATTCTGCTATGTCGCCCGCAAGCGGCATTATTCCTGATTTTCTGACCTTTGTGGCTGTATGGCACTCATAAAGAGTGCCATCCTCTGCCTCAACTGTATATAGTCCCTTAAGTCCTTTTAAAATTTTGCCATTCATCAATCAGTTCCCTCTGAACTTTCCGTTTCAAAAGCAACATATACATTCTTGTATATGATAACTTCCTGACCTTTGGATATTTCAGAAAACATTGGAACGCTTTGAGAAACGATAACTCCGTTTTCAGCATTCTGGTCTACCTGGTCTCTGACCTTAAAAGGAATTCCTCTCACCTGAAGCCAATTTGTTGCCTCTTCAAGAGTCATACCTGTCAGTTTTGTTATTGTCAAGCTTTCAACCTCAACGCTCTTTGTGAGTTTTATGGTTTTGCTTCCCTTAACAACTTCCTCACCAGGAGCAACACTCTGAGCAATAACCATACCTTGAGGATAAAAACTTTGAAGATTTTCCCAAACAATGTCCGAACTACTGATATTGCTTTCGTTAAGAATTGCATCGGCTTCTTCCGCTGTTTTTCCAACAAGCAAAGGCATTACATTTGTATCTGCGTGAACATTGATAGAAAGAACTATAACCGTATCTTTATTTATCATTTCTCCTTTTTCAACACTTTGAGAAATAACAATGTCATCTTCCTTGGATGTATAAACATTTTCAAATCTGATTTGAGTTATTCCGTATTGAGTAAGGAGTTTCTTTGCTTCTTCTTTATTTTTCCCAACAACATCAAGCATTGGAACACTTTCAACCTGCTCGCTGATAACAAGGTTAACAACAGTTGAATATGGCATTACCGCCTCGTATGGTTGTATACTTTGTTCAAGAACGGTTGCTGCACTCAACGATTCTTTAGTTGTTATCTTGCCAAGAATAAGGTTATTATCCTCCATTATGCGCTTTGCTTCTTCATATGGTAATCCAACAAGGTTTGGCATTCTAATTTCAGTTGGATTTTCCGACTCACAATAATAAACAACTATATCATATCCTCCATCAGTCTGATTCACCAGCTGACCTGCCTCGGGTTCTGTTTTGATTACTTGTTCATAGTTTGCATATTCATGCTTCATTGGAACATATGACACTTTATAATCATCACCCAAAACTCTTTTCAAAACTGTTTCTGCCTCTCTCCTGCTCATATGGACAACATCGGGCATAAAATGTCTTTCGCTTCCAAGAGATATAATAAGAGTTGTTATCCTATTATCCTTTGTTTGCATATTTCCTTCAGGAATTTGTTGAATTATCTGACCGTATTCGTATTCAGAATTAAACTCAGACTTTATTCCTGACGGGTCTATAACTATAGTGTTTCCCTTATTATCCTTAAGTCCCTCGCCTTGTATCTGTTCGAGTATATTTTCCCAATTCTTTCCAACGAGATTTGGCATTGTTACCTGAACATCGTTATCGGCGTAAAACAGAGTTTCCAGAGTGGAAGCGAAATCTATTTTTTTAATAACCTCCCAAAGTGCATAACCAATAACCGCCTCTAAAACAATAATAAAAGCAAGAGCAACGCCTGTTATTATTGGGAAGAATGAACGGCTTACGGGAGATGATAGCTTTACTTCTTTTTTTTCTTCTCTTTTTTTCTTTCGCTGTGCAACCTTAGATTTTTTCTTCAGCTCTTTTTGCTTTGTATCGTCAACAAGAGTTATTGCAGGGATTTCAATCCCATCAAAAGTTTTTGTTGGATTCTTTACAATTTCCTCAATTGCATCTGCCATTTCTCTTGCTGAAGGATATCGTTCATCTGCATTTTTCCGCATTGCCTTAGTTATTATCTGAACAAGTCCATCAGGAATATCTTCAGTATAACTTGCAGGGGATATTGCAGCATGTGAAATCTGTTTCTCCATAACCTCATACGGGTCATTGCCCTCAAATGGGAGCTTTCCTGCAATCGCTTCATACAAAATGACACCAACAGAATATATATCAGACTGAACACAAACCTCTTTACCGCTTGCCTGTTCAGGGCTCATATAATATGCAGTTCCCAACGCCTCTTTTGATGCTTCTTTATTTCCACTTATATCGGATGGAATTTTGGCAATTCCAAAATCTGTGAGGATGATTTCCCCATTTCTTTCAACCATCAGGTTCTGGGGCTTTACATCACTATGGATAATTTTCTTTCCGTGAGAATGTTCAAGAGCAACGAGAACCTTATACATAAAGTAACACGCCTCTTTCCACGGCAGTTTTCCTTTTTTGGCAAGATACTTTTCAAATGTTATTCCATTAAGATATTCCATAATGATATACTTCATATCCTGATGGAAAACAACATCATAAACTGTTACAATATTTTTATGAGACATCATTGCTATTGCCTGAGACTCATTTTTAAATCTTTCAACAGCAGAAGAATCTTCGTTAAGCTCTGCGCTTAAGATTTTAATTGCAACGGCTCTATTCATTATCATATCATTGGCCTTAAGCACACACGCCATTCCGCCTTTGCCAACAACTTCGAGAATTTCATAACGCTCATCAAGAATATTTCCAACATATTCTTCTTTAAGGCGTTCTATTTCTCTATCATAATCTGAAACGGAATCCACCTTAACATTTTCACCGCTATTTTCAGATTGGATTTCTGTTGGCTGATTATTTACATCATTTGAACGGTTTCCGTTAAGCAGAAAACTTAAATCTATTTCAGACTGAGAATTATTTGGCTTATTGTTTTGTCCATTATTATTTACAGAGTTTCCTTCCATTCCCGGCATTATTCTTCCTCCTTAATCAAAGCAACAGTTATGTTGTCATAACCTCCATTTTGTCTTGCAAGAGTGATGAGAGTTTCAACCACAATTTGAGGACTTTCTGTTTCCAAAAGCATATTTTTAATTTCGTTTATGCTCACCATATTAGTAAGCCCATCACTGCATAAAATAATCTGGTCAAACGCCTCCACATAAAATATATCGGGCGTTATATCATAATTTGCGCCAACGGCTCTTGTTATACAGTTTTTATTTGGATGATTTTCGGCTTCTTCTTCTGTTAAAACGCCAGAATCAACAAGCTGTTGAACAAAAGAATGGTCTTTTGTTACTTTTTTTATTTCTCCATTCAAAAGACGATAGCAACGACTATCTCCAACATTAACAACAAATGCTTTTCCATCTCTCACAAATGCTGAAACAAGAGTTGTTCCCATTCCATCCAATGATGAATCTTCATTTATTTTATCAACAATTTTTCTCTGAGCATTTTCAACAGCGTTTTTTACAATATTTATGAGAGCATCATATTTCTCTGGATTAAATTCTATTTCAGAAGCATACTGCGACAGATATTCATGATAGCCCTCAAGAGCAAGAGTGCTTGCCATTCTGCCACCACTAACTCCGCCCATACCATCGCAAACAGTTAAGCAAACAGCATCACCAAGCTCGATAATTTGAAAGTTATCCTGATTTTCCGTTCTTACTTCACCTATATGAGTATTTCCGTAATACTTCATAATATCACCCTATCAACATTATTGACCCTTTCATTTCACTTTCCACGGCGAAGCTGACCGCACGAAGCGTTAATATCGCTTCCTAGCTTTCTTCTTACCGTTACGGTGATACCTTTTTTTGTTAATATATCAGAAAAAGATTTAATTGTTTCAGCATTACTTTTTTTATATCCTGTTTCTGTTACACTGTTTACGGGAATAAGGTTCACATGGGCCAAGCTCCCTCTGAGCTTTTCAGCAAGAAGAGCCGCGCATTCATCGCTGTCATTAACACCCGATATCATTGCATATTCATATGATATTCTTCTGGAGGTTACCCTACTATATTCCTTACAACTTTTTAAAAGTTCATCAACGCTATACTTATTGGCGATAGGCATTATAGTTTTTCTGATTTCATCTGACGGAGCATGAAGAGAAACAGAAAGAGTTATGCCTAAATGTTCTTCTCTGAGTAAATCAATTTTATCAACAAGTCCGCAAGTTGAAAGAGAAATATGTCTCATACTTATATTGAGTCCTTTTTCATCGTTCACAAGGTGGAGAAACTTCAAAACATTATCATAATTATCAAGGGGTTCTCCTATACCCATAAGAACAATATGAGAAACATCTTCTGATAAATCTCGTTTGCAAACCATTATCTGTTCTAATATTTCAGATGGACGGAGACATCTAACAAGTCCACCTATTGTTGAGGCACAAAAACGACACCCCATTCTACACCCTACCTGAGTTGAAACACAAACAGAGTTGCCGTGTTTATACCTCATAAATACGGTTTCAACTCTTTCGCCGTCTTCAAACTCCAAAAGATATTTAACAGTTCCGTCAATTTTGGATATCAGCTTACGAACAATTTTAGCACAACTAAGGGTACATTCTGTGGAAATTGTTTCAATAATGTTTTTAGGAAGATTTTTCATTTCAGAGAAATCTGTAACTCCCTTTGATATCCATTCATATATCTGCTTCCCACGAAAAGACGGATATCCCTTGGAAACCATATATTCACTAAGCTCTGCAGGTGTCATTGATTTCAAATCAATCATTTCCGTTTTTCCTTTCTGTTATTTTATGTAAAGCAGATTATATTTTATTTATTATATGTATAATTGCTAAAAATGATATTTTCATTTAAAACCAATGAAAACAATTTGTTTATATGCTTAGTTTTTCAAAATCTTAGCAATATAAAATCCATCGCAACCGCCTTTTGGAAAAACAGTTTCCTGATAATCAAGGGTAAATTCTTCATTGTTTTTCAAAAAGTTCTCTATAAGGTATTCACCTTCATTTTTATTTATTGAGCATACAGAATAGACAAGATATCCGCCTTTTTTAAGATACGCTGTTGAAGATGCCAATATGCTTTTTTGAGTTTCAACAAGGCCGTTTATATCTTCTATGGATTTATATCTTATTTCGGGGCGTTTTCCAATACTTCCAATGCCTGAACATGGTACATCGCAAATAACTTTATGCGCAATGCCTATATATTCTTCATTTATATTTTTACTGTTATGTTTTTCTGTTTTAACAATTGTTATACCTAAAACATTGGCATTTTTTTCAATTAAGGGCAACTTATTCTGATGAAGGTCAAACGAATAAACGGTTCCCTCATTTTGCATATCCATAGCTGCACCCAAAGTTTTTCCACCAGGGCAAGCACAAACATCAACTATTATATTGCCCTTCTCAGCATTAAGGACTTCAACAGCTCGCTGTGAAGATAATCCCTGAACATAAAATTCTCCTTCATTAACAATGGATAACGCTTTGCTGATTCCGTTTTTTATAACTATTGTTCTTTCGCTTATTATTTCACATTCAATGCCCATAGAGCATAGCTTTTTTTCAAGCTGCAACGCATTTGTTTTAAGCGGATTAACCCTTACGGCAACAATACTTTTTTCAAAAAAGCTCTCAAATATTTGTTCTGCTTCACTTCCATACTGCTCTGAAATCAGATTGTATATTTCTTTTTCTACCGAATATACAACCCATTTTTCTGCATTTTTCAACGATTCAAGTAACTGTTTTTTATTTCTGCAACAGCCCCTCAGCACACCGTTAACAAAACTCTTTTTCTTTTTGCCAAACTGAGATGCTATCTCAGCAGACTCGTTACAAATGGCAAAATCGGGCACACGGTCAAGATAAATTATCTGATAAACTCCCATTCTGAGAAGGTTTAACACTTTTTTGTCCAAATCTTTCAAAGGAAAATCGGAGACGTTCGAAAGAAAATAATCAAGAGTATGTTTTCTTTCTATAGTTCCCTTAACAATTATTCCGCAAAGGCGTTTATCTTCTTCGGACAAATTATATTTTTCAAAAAGCCCCGCTAAAGCAATATTATTAAAAGCCCCTTCATTGATAACCCTACAGATACATTCAAAGGCACATTTTCTTGCACTCATCATTTATTTTTCCTTGATAACGATATAAATCTGAACAAATACAGAAGTGAAGTTGAAAGAGAAGCAATATATGTCCATGCACAAGCCGCCAAGACCTTTTTTGCGCCCTTTATTTCTTCTTCATCTAAAATATTACACACCTCTATTTTTTCAATCGCTTTTTTGCTGGCAAAAACTTCCAATGGGAGGGTTAAAATATTAAATATGACTGCAACTCCATACATAATAACTCCGGCATATATGAGCTGAAAAATTCCAAACAGAAAACCCAAAAGCAACACAGGAGCCGTTAATCCCGAAACGATTTCCATAGCTTGCGCTGCAACAAACCTTGCCTTAAAAAGCGACGAACCGTATGCGTGTTGCAACGCGTGAGCCGCTTCATGGCAAGATACCGCAATTGCGGAAATCGACGTGTTTTCATAAACACTTTCCGACAACCTTATTTCCATTGACCGAGAATCATAATGGTCTGTTAACTCTCCGCTGATTTTCACAACGCTGACACCAAAAACAGAGCCATGAATAAGCACCGCCTTTGCGGCTTCATATCCGGAAATTACTTTTTTAGAATATTTATGAGAATATGCAGTATAAGTATATTTTACAATAAATCTGATTACGGAGGATACAACTATTGAAGCTATCAATACAATAAACCACCAATAATCGACTCCAAGCATAACCCTTGTAAAAGCTCTTCCAAAATAGCTAAGGGCATTTACGGCTAAATACATATCTATACTCCGAAACGGTTGTTAATTAAAATTTATTTCCAACAAGAAATTCTGCTCCCGTCATTTGGCGTTTGCCCTCCGGCTTAAGAGAAGTTATAATAACACTTCCCTCTCCGCAAATAATTTCGACACCGTTTTTGTGCTTTAAAAATGCACCTACTTCACCTTCAGCAGTCCCAAGCTCCGCTTCGAGTGCCTTTATTCTTCTGTCTCCCAAAACAAAATAGCTCCCGGGAAAAGGTGATGTTCCTCTGATAAAATTTCTGACAGCGACGTTTGAAAGGGAAAAATCTATCAAAAGGTCTTCTTTCAATATTTTATCCGCATATGTTGCTTCATTTCCGTTTTGCGGTTCTCTGTATGCATTTCCGTTTTGGAAATCATTGATGAATTGAAGCAATGCTTCGCATCCTAAAACTGCCAACGCATCATGATATTCACCGGCATTCATTGTATCGGGGATATCCATTTCCTTTACGCAAAGCATATCACCTGTATCAAGTCCCTTTTCCATATACATTATTGTTACGCCGCCCTTTGCTTCACCGTTCATAATTGCACGATTTATAGGTGCGGCACCTCTGTATTTGGGAAGTAAGGATGCATGTACGTTAATACAACCGTATTTGGGTATAGACAATATACTTTCGGGAAGTATCTGCCCATATGCAGCAACAACAATAAGGTCGGGGTTTGCATTTCTTATTATTTCAACAGATTCTTCATCTCTGACTTTATGAGGAGTTATCACATCGATACCTCTGTCCAAAGCAACCTGTTTTACAGGTGATGGAGTTACCTGTTTACCTCTGCCACGGGGTTTATCCTCCTGAGAAACAACGAGAGAGACATTAAAACCGTTATCACAAAGACATTTTAAAATCTCCGATGCAAAATCGGGAGTTCCCATATATACAATATTTTCAATTTTTCCAAATTTTTCAATCAAGCTCTTCAAGTTCTTCCTCACTTAACATTCTTGTTACTCTATCGGTAAACATAACGCCATCAAGATGGTCAGTTTCGTGGCAAAGACATCTTGCAAGAAGTCCTGTGCCTTCAATTTCAAATGTGTTTCCGTTTCTATCCATAGCACGGCAAACAACCCTTTCAGGGCGTTTTGTATATCCATATTCGTTAGGAACGGAAAGGCAACCTTCTATTTCTTCCTGCTCACCGCATTTTTCTATAATCTCAGGATTTATCATTTCAACATATTTCTCACCGTCATCAACAATAACAACCCTGCGAAGCACACCAACCTGAGGTGCAGCAAGTCCAACACCACCTGATTTTTTCAAAGTGTCCTTCATATCATCAAGAAGCGTTTCTATTCTTTCATTGATGATTTCAACAGGACGAGATTTTTTTCTCAGCGTTTCGCTTTCTTCATTATATTTCAATATGTTCAAAATTGCCATTTTCAGTCCTCCGAACAGATAAATCTGCTGTTTTTATTTTTCGGGTTATTTTATACAGTACCCGGATTTATATCGATTTCAACCCTTACATTTTCCATATTCAAGGCAAGAAATCCATCTATTATTTTAGCAAAAAATCTTCTTGCTTCAGCGCTATCGCGGTATTTTACAACCAGTTTTTGCCTGAAACTTCCATTTATCTTATATATACCCTCGCGAAATGGGCCAAATTTCATTGCAGTTAGCTTTGCGAAGCTCTCCTCTTTTATGCTCTTATAAATACTATCGAGCTTAATTGAAGCATTATTCAACTGTGTTTCATCCTTGGATGCAACGCTGAAAACAGCGATATCGCAAAAAGGAGGAAAAACAACAGCTTTTCTTAAAGCTATTTCGCTTTCAAAAAACTTTTCATAATCCTGAGTTATAGCAAGCTTCAACACCTGATGGTCGGGATTATATGTTTGAACAATAGCTCTCCCATGTTTTCCACCTCTGCCTGCTCTTCCAATAAGCTGAGTTATAAGAGAAAATGTGCGTTCACTTGCTCTGAAATCATTCATATACAAAACAGCATCAGCGTGAACAACACCAACAAGAGTTACCCCTGGGAAATCAAGTCCCTTTGCAACCATTTGTGTTCCATACAAGATATCTGCTTTTCGCTCTCTGAAATTCTTAAGAATTTTATCATGGGCACTTTTTCTTGCTGTTGTGTCTGCATCCATACGCAAGGCAACGGCTCTCCTCAGCTTTTCTTCAAGTTCTTCTTGTAAAAGCTGTGTTCCATAACCTGAATAATTAAGATGCAAGCTATCGCACCCAGGACATTTTGCAGGTTTATTTATTGAATATCCGCAATAATGGCAAGTTAATTTTCCTTTACCATATGTTGTATATGCATGATATGTTAAAGAAACAGAGCAATTTGGGCAAGTATAAACATATCCACAAGCATGACACCCAACATGAGAGCTATGACCTCTGCGATTAACAAAAAGAATAGATTGGTCTCCATTTTCTTTTGTTTCTTCAAGAGCAGATAGAAGAACATCACCTATCATTCCTTTTTCAGCTTCTTCCCTATCTATCCTTAAATCTGCAACCTCAACATCGGGAAGTGGCATATTGCCATATCTGTTCTTCATCCTTATCAATGTATATACACCCTGCAGAGCTTTATAATAGCTTTCAACAGATGGAGTTGCAGATGCAAGAAGCATAACTGCATTATTTACAGAACAACGATATCTTGCAATATCCCTTGCATGGTACTTTGGACTTTTTTCTGACTTATAAGAGCTTTCCTGCTCCTCATCCATAACAATAAGCCCGATATTTTTTAGTGGTGCGAACACGGCAGAACGAGTTCCAACAACAACCACAGCTTCGCCATTTATTATTCTTCTGTATGCATCAATGCGTTCACCCTCTGAAAGCATAGAATGTAAAAGCACACAACGGCTTCCAAAATACGAAACAAAGATACCCATTGCCTGAGCTGTAAGCCCTATTTCAGGAAGCATAACAATTGCAGTTTTTCCTTTTTTCAAAGTGTAATCAACTGCACCTATAATAACTGAGGTTTTTCCGCTACCAGTTACACCAAACAAAAGCGACGCTTTCGGCTCTCCGCTATCCAAAAGTCCGCAAAGGGTATTATATGCTTCAAGCTGTTCACCACTGAGCATTTCCTTTGCAAATTGCTTTTCAGCATTTTCTATAGGAGCTCCCCTGAAAAGAATTTTCTTTTCAAATGAAATTATTCCTATTTTTTCAAGTCCGTTAATAACGGCAGTTGATACGTCTGCCTTTTCGCAAAGCTCCTTTATGGAAAGAACCCTCTCTTTAAGCAATACATCAATTACCTTTTCACGGGATGAAGATACTCTATCTCCTCTCTCGGGCAGACGCTTTATAGAACAAAATGTTTCTGTTCGGGTATTTTCTTTTTCAGGGATTGTTTCTATTTTAATTATTGCTTTCAGCTTTATGAGTTTCTTTATACTTTCATCTTCTCCAAAGAGCTTAACCAAATCATTGTGAGCTATTCTTTCTTTGGATTGTATATATCTGTATATCTCTTCGCACTGTTCGTTTGGAAAGCTCTGTGGTTCGTCTGATGCAACATAGCAAATACTGCGCTTTGTATTAACTCCCGGCGGGAGCATAACACGAACTGCAGAACCTATTGTACAAAAGCAACGCTGTTTTATAAATCTTGCAAGTCCAACCGATTCTTCGGGTAAAAACTTGCCATAATCGGGCACGGAAATAATTTCCTTTAACCCTTTTATCGATACTTCCTCATACACCGTTTCTTCTTTAACCGAAACAACAAACCCTGTTTTTTTAACATTGGAATTTCCAAAAGGAACAACAACCAAGCATCCTGGATAAACAGAATCTATAAGTTTTTCGGGAACAATATAGGTATATTCAGAGTCTAAGCTCCATACAGTGTCTATAAGATAAATACTTGCAAAATGCATTTTATTCGTCCGCTTCGCCTTCGTTTTCCAAAGAAATGGAAAAATCACCCGAATATATTTTTTTAATGGAAAGCGTTACCGCTTTTTCGGAAAGATTCTCACCTATTGCAGGTGCTTTCTTATCTCTTGGAGTTGTATGTTCAACTTCCTTCTTTTTCTGTTCTGCTTCACGCTGTTCAATATCTTTTTCAATTACGATACGAGCACCCTTTGCAGTTGCAATAACCAATTCATATCGATTTATTTTTCCTTTTGTAAGGTCTTGAATCGTTGTATAAAGCATCATAATTTTTCACACAGAGCGATAGCTCTTTCTCCTTTATATAAGTTTTTTTAAAAATCATTTTTCTGTTTTTGCCGCATGTATTATATCCATATCAGCATTAGGGGTTTACTTTGCATTTCAACAGCCCACAGATTATTTCATCTATATTTTTTGCTGTCTGGCTCAGTTTACCGTCTCTATTCATAATAACATAATCAAATTCACCTGCAGCTTTAAGCTCTTTTTTTGCCGTTGCAAGACGCCCCATTATAGATTCTTCACTATCTGTTTTTCTGTTTCTTAATCTTTGCTCAATTTCATCAAGACTTTCAGCATCAAGAAAACAGGTAATTGCTTCTTTAAACATTTTCTTTACATTAAGAGCTCCGGGAACATCAATAACAAGAATGACAACCTTTCCCTTTGACATAACTTCGTCAACAAACCGCTTGGGCGTTCCATATCTGTTTCCGTTATATTCTGTTGTTTCAAGCAGCTCGGAATTCTTGTCCATTCTTTCAAATTCTTCGGCACTGACGAAAAAATAATCAACACCGTTTATCTCACCAGGTCTTATTTTTCTTGTTGTTGCCGAAATTGATTTCACATATAAATCACTGAGCTTCATAAGTTCAAGAGAAACAACAGTTTTCCCAACGCCTGAGGGACCTGAAATTACAAGTAGTTTTCCGTTGCTCATTTTAAATCCAACCTTTCTGCAATTACCGTTGATTCTTCTGCTGAAAAAATATAATGGTCGCTATCGGTTATGATAACAGATTTTGTTTTTTTACCGCAGGATATATCTATTGCTCTCCCTGCGTTTTTAGCATCCTGCATCAAGCGCCTTACAGGCAGAGAATCAGGAGTTACAACAGATACAACTCTTGCCGCTGATACAAAATTTCCATTTCCTACATCTATAAACTTTATAATCTCACTCATTCGATATTCTGTATCTGCTCCCTCATTTTTTCTATTTCTCCCTTTGCCTCAACAACAAGATTAAGGATTTCAAGAGAATTTGCCTTTGAGCCGATGGTATTAACTTCTCTGTTCATTTCCTGAATAATATGGTCAATGGTTCTTCCAACAGGGTTGGTATCATCCAATTTTTCTCTTATTTGCAATATATGACTTTGAAGCCGAACAAACTCTTCGGAAATATCGGTTTTATCTGCAAGAATAGCACATTCGGTTAATAATCTGGATTCATCAACAGCAACGCCGTCCAAGAGCTTTTCTATACGCTCTCTCACCCTTTCCTTTGCCGCCTGCAATGCAACGGGAGCAAGCTCCTCTATTTTATTTCTGATGTCTCCTATTTTGTTAAGACGGAACAGAAGATCTTTTTTAAGGTTCTCCCCCTCGATGCCACGCATCGTTATAAACTGTTCCATGCCATTCTCAACAACTTTTTCAAGTTTTTCCCATATCAAAGCAAGCTCCGCAGCTTCATCCTTTTCCTGTTCTCCCATAAGAAGTATTTCGCTTCGCCTTGAAATCATTCCAAGAGTTATTTCGCCTTCAACTCCATAGGTTTGTTTAATTTCATTGAGAACAGCTATATAGTTTGAAACAAAATCTTTGTTTAAAGCAAATGAACTTCCGTCTCCACTTAAATTTTCAACGGAAAAATACACATCAACCTTGCCTCTTGAAACATAAGATGAAACCTTCTGACGAACCTTTTCTTCAAGGGGTAATAATGTTCTGTTGCATTTAACTGTAAGGTCAAGTGCCTTACTGTTTACGGATTTAATTTCAAAAGTATAAACTCTGTCATCAACAGTTTCCTTTTGTCTTCCAAAGCCAGTCATACTTCTTAACATAAAAGTTACGCTACGCCTTATTTCTAAACGGCGTTTATCCTTTTTGTGTTATATTTGTTATCTAAAATTGTCTTTTTTAGTCTTTTTATATCGGCAGCAAGCAACATTTCGCCATCGTTATATTTAAATGATATTATACCATATAAACAGTGGTTTTGTCAACATTTTTTATTATTTTTATTATAAAAAAATAATCGGGGAACAAAATGTTCCCCGAAAAATTATTACGCAAGACAACTGCCACAACGAGTATAACCGTCCTTGAGCAAATCTTCTATACTTCCTGTATACGCCTGCTTATTTTTTTCAGACATTTTATTTACTGAATCGCAATTAGGAAGATGAATTTTCTTTGAGCTTTTATTGAGGATATAATCTGCTTTTTCGGTAATATCGGTGCTTGTATCACTACTGCTATTATCTTCTTCACCGTTTTCAGATTTACTCTCACCTGTTAAATAAGTGATTATAACACCAGGTTGAACATTGTAACAAAATACATTAAAGCAAATTCCATCACCGTTGTCCTCAACAGAATATGCTTCCATCTGCACTCCGCGACAAACTAACTCATTACCCTTGAAAATAGGTGTTACTCTGTATGCAACATGATTGTTTGTTTCTTTTATGTAGTCAAGAACCATATTTTCGAATTCAGTCATTGTTGTCTGATTCATAAAAGCTGTTCCTGTTACAAGATTTTGTTTATTTGCATCTTCGCCCGAAAGAGACCACGCTATAAGATGGCTTCTGTTATAGAGATCTGAGGTTGGAATACAACTATATTTTTTCTGAATCCAACCGGTTGGTTTAACACTGCTGATGCTACCTCTTGGGCCGGTTGGCATTGTATCCTTTCCAACTGATGCCAATGCACCGGTGCATCTGCCCAAGCTATCAAGCTCGCCATATTTTTCATATCCCTTACTTGTAAGCTGTTCTTTTGTGAAAAATGGAATATTGCCATTCAGGATATAATAACCTTCTCCAGAGAAAGAAGGAATTTTGTTTAAATCTGCTTTTGCTTCGCTTTCAACGCCAACGCCATTATTGGGAGTTGGGTCTTTGGATGGTTCCTCAGAAGGAACGGAAGATGGTTCATCTGATGGAGCTTCGGAAGGTTTTTCTGATGGAGTTTCCGATGAACTATATGATGGTTCTTCTGACGAAGTTGCAGGAAGCTCTGACACATCGTTAGATATTGCATCGGAGACATCAGCCGAAGGAGCATCTTCTGATTGAATATCTGAAATTGATTCATTTGAAATATCAGCTTCACTTTCGCCTGAAGATGATGCGTTGCTATTGTCTGATGAAACATCTGAAGCATCGTTTGATACTATGTCAGAAATGATGCCTGAGGCATCCATTGAATTTGCTTCGGAGCTTTCACCGCTACCTCCGCAAGCAACCATCAACATGGATACTAAAACCAGAAGTATTGCCAATGTTTTTTTTGAATTAAGCTGTTTTAAAAAGTTTCTCATTGAAGATTCCTTTCTTTTCGTTTATTTATCAGTATTTTTATTTACAAAGAATTTATTTTTGCCGTTTATATGTAACCAGCAAAATATAAAGCATAAAAGCTCTGCTTGTCATATTTTTTATTTTTTATAAATCTGCAGAACAATTTCATCGTGAGATGAACCTTTAAAAACCTGCGTTAGCTCTTGCCTGAATCCTTTTTCAACCGGGTCTACGGTAAAGAATTTATCCGAAGGATAACTTCTCATCCACCTGAAAATCCAGATTTCATCACAGTTATCCAAAGAATATCCCTTATTTTCTATAAAGCAAAACGCTTTTGAAGGAGCATTTTGTTCATAATTGTCATCAACAGAATAATTGCCTTCTTCTGTGAATTGCTTTTTTGTATATTCGCTCATCCACAAGGTTTGACCATCCAAAAGAAGCAACAGTTTTTGCCTGAGAACCCTGTCCATACTTTGCCTGCGGTTATTGAACATATATCCGCCTTTTTCGTCAAGACAAATTATAATTCTCATAGAACCTCCATTCAAAGCTCTTGTTTTACGAAATTGTATCACATAACATAAGAAATGTCAATTGATAATTTATCTCATATTTTTTAATTTTCTTATAAAACAAATTTTCAATATATTTTTTCACTTTTTTTCTTTTTAATATTGAAATTTTCCAACTAATATGGTATTATATAGGATGAATAAAATTATAAAGCACCACAATGCGCCAACGGAGGGGAAATAAAATATGATAAGGCACGATGCGAGAATTGCGGCAATTGAACTTATTTTTGAACAGGACTTCAAAAAGGACCAGAGCGTTGAAGAAACAATCGGAAACGCTGCAGATGCAAGAGAAACAAAATACAGCAATTTTGCAAAGAATCTTTTTTTGAATGCATGGAACAATCTTGAGGAGATAGACAAGGAAATCAGTGCAGCTGCTGAAAAGTGGAACATTGGTAGAATGTCTAAAACAGCGTTGGCTGTTTTGAGAATTGCCACATATGAGATAATTTACGAAGATAATATTCCCGCATCCGTTTCCATAAACGAAGCTCTTGAAATTCTTAAACATTTCGGAGACTTTGATTCCGTTTCTTTTGTAAACGGACTTTTAGGAAAAATTGCAACCGCAAAGGATAAAAAATAGAATTTATGCTATGTGCATAAATAATACTATTTCAAAGGGAGAAGCCATGTTTGATTCTTTTGATCAAAGTGTGAACGCAAGCACAGATAACAATCGCAATGTTTTAAGCGTAACACAAGTTAACAATTTTATAAAAAACATAGTTGAACAAGCTCCCGTTCTTGGAAATGTTTCCGTTAAAGGCGAGATTTCTAACTGCACTATTCATAGAGCAAGCGGACATATTTATTTTACCCTCAAGGATGAAGGGTCACTTATTAAAGCTGTTATGTTCAAAGGGTATGCAGACAAGCTGAATTTCAAACTGGAAAACGGAATGAAAGTTGTTTGCCATGGAAAAGTAAATGTTTTTGTAAGAGACGGTCAGTATTCACTTTATGTAGATTCAGTAAAAGCAGATGGAATTGGCTCACTATACGAAGCATACGAAATGCTTAAAAAGAAGCTGGAAGCCGAAGGTCTTTTTGATAGCCGTTATAAAAAAAATTTACCTAAAATCCCTCTCAGAATTGGTGTTATCACATCTGCAACCGGAGCTGCCGTTAGAGATATTATCAATATTTCGGGCAGAAGATTCCCATTGGCAAAGATATTTGTTTATCCCTGTACAGTGCAAGGACCAACTGCCGCACCATCAATGATAAAAGCGATACATTATTTTTGCAATAGCTTTCCCACAGATGTTATTATAATAGGTAGAGGTGGCGGGTCATTGGAAGAGCTATGGGCTTTCAACGATGAAAACCTTGCAAGAGCAATTTTTGCATGTACGATTCCCATTATCAGTGCTGTTGGACATGAAACAGATTTCACAATTGCGGATTTTGTTGCGGACAAAAGAGCGCCAACTCCTTCTGCTGCGGCAGAGATTGCCGTTCCCGACAAGAGCGATATTGCCCGCATGCTTTTAAATGTGAGCAAAAGAACAAGGTCAATACTTAAAGCCAAAACCGATTCATATAGAAGAATCCTAAATACACTTGCAAATTCTGGGAAGCTGAAAGACCCAAGAGCATATTTTGACCAGAAAAGAATTTATTTAGGTGGGCTTGAAGAAAAAATTGACTTTTCTTGCAAGAGAATTTTTGAGAAAAAGCGTGCTACATTGAACGCACTTGCAGTTAATGCAAAAGCCCTTAACCCTTTAGGGGTTCTTAAGAGAGGTTATGCCGCTGTATTTTCCACTGATGGAAAGGTTATATCGTCTTCAAACAGTCTTAATATTGGAGATGAGGTTAATTTAAAATTTGCAGATGGCGTTGTTACCGCAAATGTTCAAAATAAGGAGAATAAATAACTATGGAAGAAAAAAAGCTGTCTTTTGAAGAATCACTTGCAAAACTGGAACAAATTGTTCGTTTGCTTGAAAGCGGAAACGCAAAACTCGAGGAGACATTATCTCTTTATGAGGAGAGCAACGAACTTGTTAAATATTGTTCAAAGCTCCTTGATGAGGCAGAACAGAAGGTTACAATTCTTGAAGTTTCCGAATAGAAAAATTATTTTAAAAGATATTTATGGCAGAAAGGTTAGCTAAGATGAACAACTTAAATACGCTTATCGGAGAATATGCGCTTCTGCTTACAGAAGAAATGAAAAACATCCTTAATAACTCAGAATATTCAACCAAAGAATACACAAAGCTCTGTGATTCAATGGAATATTCCGTATGCGCTGGAGGAAAAAGAATTCGCCCTTTTCTTGTCTTTGAATTTTACAAAGCAACTTCGGGTAAAAATGATATAACTCCTTCACTTCCCTATGGCGCTGCAGTTGAATTTTTACATACATCATCTTTAATTCACGATGACCTTCCTGCTATGGATAATGATGATTTAAGACGAGGAAAGCCATCAAACCATAAGGTTTTTGGAGAAGCAACAGCAATTCTCGCCGCAGATGCTCTTATGCTTCTTTCCGCTGAGGTTATTGCTTCTAATCCTCATTGCACCTATGAGCAAAACGCCAAAAGCGTTGCTTGCTTTATGAAGATGACTGGGGTTCACGGAATGATTGGTGGTCAGCAGATTGACTTATCGGGTGAAGATGCTGAACTTGATATTGAAACAATAAAAAAAATGCATCGTCTTAAAACCGGCTCATTGATTTCTGCTTCTTGCGCTTTAGGATGTATTGCCGCAGGAGGAACAGAAGAACAAATTGCAGCCGCCAAAGAATACGGTATGTCATTGGGGCTTGCTTTCCAGATTGTTGATGACATTATTGATGTTGAAGGCGTAAGTTACAAAGCAGGTAAAACCTTGGGCAAAGATGCAAAATATAAAAAATCTACCTATGTTTCTGTTTGCGGTCTTGAAGAATCCAAAAAACACGCAAAGGAATTATCAGACAAGGCAAAAAAATCCCTTTCTGCATTTTCAAATAAAGCTGTTGTTTCCGAACTTGAAACGCTTTGTGATTTTCTTCTTTCCAGAAACAACTAATTTTCACTGAATTTGTATAATAATTTTCACTTAATTGGTACTATAAATTTAATTGATTTATTTGGATTTCCTTTTATAAACTATGTATAATTAAGGAGTTTGTTTTGACTTTACTTCAAAATATTAAATCTCCGGAGGATGTAAAAAAGCTCTCAAAAAAAGAGACCGAAACTTTAGCAACCGAAATAAGGGAACAATTACTTGACACAGTTTCCAAAAACGGAGGTCATCTTGCCTCCAATTTAGGAGTTGTTGAGCTTACTATTGCCTTACATCGGGTTTTTTCCTCCCCTACTGATAAAATAATATGGGATGTTGGTCATCAAAGCTATGTTCACAAGCTCCTGACGGGGCGTTTGGACAGATTTAATACGCTGCGCCAATATGGTGGTCTTTCAGGGTTTACCAAAAGAGATGAAAGTCCCCACGACCCATTTGGTTCTGGACATAGTAGCACATCTATTTCAGCCGCTGCAGGGATAGCTCAGGCAAATAAGCTATCCGGCTCTGATGCATATGCAATTGCAGTTGTTGGAGACGGTGCATTTACAGGCGGTATGATATACGAAGCACTGAATGATTGTGCTGATAAAAAACTAAATCTTATAGCTGTGCTTAACGACAACGAAATGAGCATTTCCAAAAATGTTGGCGGTATGAGCAACTATATGTCAAGATTCCTTACAAGTAAAAGATATTTCAAATTCAAAAGAGGGATAGAACGATTTACAAATAAAATTCCCCTTATTGGAAAGCACATAACGACCTTTTTCAGAAGATGCAAGAATCTTTTAAAGAGAACCCTTAAAATGCAAACTCTATTTGAAGACCTTGGATGGAATTATATCGGTGTTGCTGACGGAAACAACATTGAAACTCTTGAAAATGTTTTATCAGAGGCAAAAAACAGCAAACGCCCTTGCATTGTTCATATAAGAACAACCAAAGGAAAAGGTTATTCATATGCGGAAGAAAACCCCGGGGCATATCACGGAGTAAGCTCGTTTGAGCTTGAAGCAGGTGTTACCAATAGCGAAAACTCATTTTCAACAGTTTTTGGTGAAATACTTTGTAACCTTGCTGAAAAAAACGAAAAGATTTGTGCAATCACAGCCGCAATGAGCTCTGGTACAGGGCTTGACTCTTTTTCAGAAAAGTTTCCCAACAGGTTTTTTGATGTTGGCATTGCAGAGGAGCATGCTTTAACTTTTTCTGCCGCACTTGCTACAGAAGGGCTTATTCCCTATTTTGCCGTTTATTCAACATTCTCACAGCGATGCTATGACCAGATTATTCACGATGCAGCGTTGCAGGGGCTTCATATGGTTTTGTGTCTAGACAGAGCGGGTTTTTCTGCAACTGACGGTGCAACACATCATGGGCTTTTTGATGTGAGCTTTTTATACGGAATTCCAAATGTTTCAGTTTTTGCACCTGAGAATTTTTCTGAATTAAAAAAATATTTAAAGCAATGCGAAAATATGGATGGTTTCTGTGCTATAAGATATCCGAAAGGCGGAGAAGGGTGTTTCCCACTTGAAGCAACGGAACTAGAAAATTTCAAGTATATGGACAACGGCGTTTTTGAAACTCCTGCAGACTGTGTTATTGTTACATACGGAAAAATATCAGGAACTGCATACAAAGCTGCAAAGGATATTGAGGGTAAATCAATTCGTGTTATTTGCGTAACAAAGCTCAAACCCCTTTCTGTTGATGAGTTAATTGTTTATATCGGCTCTCCAAAGCTACTCTATCTTCCTGAGGAGGGTATTAAATCAGGTGGATTTGCAATGCAACTCACATCCGCAATATGCGAAAAGAAGGCATTGGAAAGCACAAAGATAGTTATAAACGCTATTGATGATGAATTTGTGCCTCATGGCTCTAATTCTGATGTATATAAGCATTGCAGATTGGATGTCCAAAGCATAAAAAACGATATCCTTGCAAATATATAAGTTTACATCATTATCAATATAGAAAGAATTTCAAAATTTATGGAACGGCTTGACAGCTTATGTTTTAACTTAGGGTTTGCCACAAGCAGAACCCGATGCAAAAATCTTATTCTCGAAGGTAGAGTTTCTGTTGACGGAATAATTATAACAAAACCATCTTTTCTTGTTGATGAAGGATGCAAAGTTACCGTTGAAGCTCCTGAAAAGGATTATGTTTCAAGAGGTGCTTTTAAGCTATTGCACGCTCTTGATGAGTTTAATATCAATGTTGAAAATTCGTTTGCCGTTGATATTGGAGCATCAACAGGAGGATTTTCCCAAGTTTTACTTGAAAAGGGTGTTTCTTTAATTTATGCCGTTGATGTTGGAAAAGAACAGCTTCATCCCAAAATCAAATCCAACAGCAAGGTTATTTCTATGGAAGAAACCAATGCTAGAGAGCTTGACGAAAATTCGTTTAATCATTCAATTGATTTAGTTGTTATGGATGTTTCCTTTATTTCACAAACTCTTATATATCCTGCTATTTCTCGTTTTTTAATTAAAGGTGGAACATTTGTTTCACTTGTTAAACCACAGTTTGAAGCAGGAAGGGAAAACATTGGTAAAGGCGGGATTGTTAAAGATAAAAGAGTTTATGAAAAGGTAAAAGAAAAGATTGTTTTTCAAGGAAGTCAATACAATCTCCATCTTAAAGGATATATCC
>JAZNIJ010000010.1:0-2698 GCA_045577455.1 Eubacteriales bacterium | reverse complement strand
CAAAAAAGAGATGATATCACGCTTTTAGATACAAGAACCGTCTACGAATATATGCGCGGTCATGCAGAGGGCTTTATCAATATTCCAGTTGATGAACTGCGTGAAAGACTTACAGAACTCGATAAATCAAAGCCTGTATATGTGATGTGCCAGAGCGGTCTTCGGAGCTATCTTGCCACAAGAATACTTATGCAAAACGGCTTTGACGCCTACAATTTTGCAGGCGGATACAGACTTTATGGCACGATGTACTATGATAAGGCTGTATCAAAAAATGCATATGACTGCGGAATGGAGAAATAAAATGTTAAATAAATTATTAAAAAGCGTATTAGACCAGGATACAGCCCCTGTGGTTGTTTGCGATATAGATGATATTATTGTATATATGAATCCGTGTGCCATAAAGCGTTATCACAAAGACTTGACAGGCAGAAGTATTAAAGACTGCCATCCGCCAAAGGCTAATGAAATGATTGACAAGGTGGTATCGTGGTTTCGCGAAAGCAAGGATAATAACATCATATACACCTATCACAACGAAAAAGAAAACAAGGATGTATATATGGTTGCTCTTCGTGATGACGACGGGACATTCATCGGCTATTACGAAAAGCACGAGTATAGAAATAAAGAAACAGATATACTTTATAATTTTAACGGAGGAACAAAATGAAAATACTAAAAAATATTGGAGAAATAATCCCGGGACTTGCGATTTCGATAGTTATAGCAGTAATTGCAAAAGCGATTGAGAGTCTTTTGCCCATACACATCATCGGTGCATCGGTAATTGCACTTTTTATAGGAATGATTATAAACCATTTCTGGAAACCTGATTTTTTAAAAGCCGGTATTAAATTTACATCCAAAAAGGTGTTGAAATTTGCGATTATATTACTTGGAGCATCCCTCAGCGTAAGGGTAATCCTTTCGGTTGGAAAATTATCTTTGATGGTAATGCTTTTTACTTTGCTGACCTGCTTTGGCGGAGGATATTTTATAGGTAAAGCATTGAAGCTGAATTGGAAACTGTCAAACCTGATTTCCGCAGGAACAGGAATTTGCGGTGGTTCCGCCATTGCAGCGATAGCCCCTGTAATTGATGCAGAGGATTCCGATATTGCCTATGCTATGTCCGCTACATTTTTGTTTGATATGGCAATGATTGTTCTGTTTCCGATTATGGGAAGAATGCTTGGACTTTCTGATATGGCATATGGTTTATGGGCAGGAACGGCAGTAAACGATACCTCAAGCGTAGTTGCTGCAGGATATGCATTTTCAGAAGGCGCAGGCGATTTTGCAACAATGGTAAAGCTCACAAGAACATTAGCCATCATTCCGACAGTTTTTGTTTTTTCACTGGTAAATT
Source organism: Eubacteriales bacterium (assembly GCA_045577455.1). GTDB lineage: Bacteria > Bacillota > Clostridia > Oscillospirales > CAG-382 > SIG653. The sequence goes on along the minus strand of JAZNIJ010000010.1, from coordinate 1,323 downwards.
TAAGACTTAAAAGAAAAGAAAGCTGTGATGCTGCATACAGTAAGGTTAATATCGGCGGATTGTTCCCGTGGTTTATTCTTGGCTTTTTAGCTATGGCAATGATTAACAGTCTGGGCGTTATACCCACAGAGGTTTCGGCTGTTGCAAAAGATGTAAGCAAATTCCTGATGGTTGCAGCCCTTGCGGCAATCGGCTTAAATACAAGCTTCAGGGATATGAAAAAATCGGGCATTAATCCTATGATTCATGGCTTTATCATATCAGCTCTTGTGGTGGTGGTTGCCATCGGTGTTGAGTGGTGTATGGGTTTGGTGTGATAACTATGAACACATTTGAAAAAATATATGAGGTTGTGAAAACCATTCCCGAAGGCAAGGTTGCAACCTATGGTCAGGTGGCTGTTCTTGCCGGGGATCCTCGCTGGGCAAGGGTTGTGGGATATGCTCTGCATGTAAACCCGGAGCCGGGGATTATTCCTTGCCATAGAGTTGTAAACCGAGAAGGAAAGGTTGCACCCGGTTTTGCATTTGGCGGCGAAGGAGTTCAGAGACAGTTGCTCGAAACAGAAGGCGTTGTTTTTGAATCGGACGGCAGGATAGATTTGAGTAAATATAGTATTTGATTAATGACGGATTTGAACCAAACAAATTCAAATAAACGAGGCGAAAAATGATGATAGATAAATTTGCAGAAATGATAAAAGAGTGCAATAGTATCGTTTTCTTTGGTGGTGCAGGTGTATCTACCGAAAGCGGTGTGAAGGACTATCGCAGCCAAGACGGACTTTATAACACCGTGAAAGAATACGGCGTGCCTCCCGAAGAGATATTGAGTCACGATTTCTTTTTTCAGAATACAGAAACTTTTTATGATTTTTATAGAAAATATTTTATCATTGAAGTAGAACCAAACAATGCTCACAAAGCGTTGGCAAAGCTTGAAAACATGGGTAAACTCAAAGCAGTAATAACGCAAAATATAGATGGTCTGCACCAAAGAGCAGGAAGTAAAAATGTAATTGAACTTCACGGAACTGCGGAAATATTTACTTGTGCCTCCTGCGGTAAAAAGGGCGATACAGACAAGGTCTTGTCAGAAATCAAAGACAAGGATGTGCCGAGATGCGAATGCGGTGGCATTATGAAACCAAAGGTTGTTCTCTATGGCGAAAATCTCTATGATGGAGTTGCGGAATCGGCAATACGACATATCGAAAACGCTGATATGCTGATTGTTGGAGGAACTTCTCTTGCGGTGTATCCAGCCGCATCATTTGTGAGATATTTCAGAGGCAAATATATCGTTATGATTAATAAGTCTGAA
>JAZNIJ010000009.1:0-3611 GCA_045577455.1 Eubacteriales bacterium | reverse complement strand
TGAGCAAACAGGAACTATGCCAATAACAACAGAAAATACTTTGTTGTTTATATTCTTTCTTCTCGGATCGGCGCTTGTTGCGATAATGCATATTAAATTCACAAAAGTCAGCATTACAGGAAGTCCGACAACTGCGAACATTTTACTGCTGTAACCTGTAATTTCTCCATTCCACCCAAAGCTTGTTGCTATATTCTCCGGAAGTCTGTCCCATACAATAAATCCGAAAATCATCGGTAACAATGTAATTATTGCGGAAATAATCATCTTATATTTATTTTGTTTTATCATCGTATTCTCTTTTCAACCATTATTTTAATTTTTGTAATTTGATTGTGTTGGCAATAACTATAAGTTGCATTCCTTTTTCAAGAGGAAGTGTCGGGTCAACTGTTGTACTGATTTTGCCATTGTTATTTATTGCAACTACATTGATAGAATATTTTTTTCTCAAACTCAGTTCTATTAATGTCTTACCATCCCATTCATCTTTCACATCTAACTCTACCATAGACACCTCATCAGAAAGCTCTATCATTTCCGAAAAACCAGAGGTAAGTAAATTTTTAGCAAGTCTCGTTCCTGACTCTTTTTCAGGTATAATTACCTTGTCTGCACCTATACGTCTGAGTATCTTTTGGTGCATTTCATTGCTGCATTTGGCTATAACAGTCGAAACACCTGCTTCTTTGCAAAGCATAACTGCCATAACGCTTGCTTCAAGATTATTTGCCATAGCAACAATTACAACATCAATGTTGGATATTCCAAGTCTTTTTATCGTTTCCGGCTCGGTAATATCTGCACATTTACAAACAGGAATTGTTTCAATAGCGTTGTTAACATTGTTTTGATCAATATCTACAGCCAATACTTCGGCGCCACTCTTCACAAGCTCTTCTGCAACTGCTTTTCCGTATCTGCCAAGACCTAACACTGCATATGTTTTATGGATACTCATAGAAATTTTCCTCTCTACCCAACACTAATTTCTTCGATTGGGTTTCTTATAATGTTTTGATTATCTTTGCCTCGCTTAAATGCAACAGCTAACGAAATGGGACCTACTCTGCCAAGATACATCGTTACAATAATAATAAATTTCCCGATACTGCCAAGTGAAGCCGTAAAATTTCTTGTAAGTCCTACTGTTGCAGTTGCACTAACAGTTTCGTAAATTAAATCCAATGCGTTTGCTTCTGTTACGGCAGAAAGAAAAACGGTTGAAGTGAACATAATAATAAAAGACATACACGTAACAGCAACAGCTTTGCTGACCGCCTGTTTTGTAAGTTGTCTGCCGAACACCTCTGTATTTTCTTTATTCCGGACAGAAGCGAATGCCGATGCTACAAGTACTGCAAAAGTTACTGTTTTTATACCACCGGCCGTTCCAACAGGTGAACCACCGATAAACATCAAAAGTAAGCAAACGAACGCTGATGCATTAGTGAGATTTTCCTGTGGCACAGTTGCAAAGCCTGCTGTTCTTGTTGTAACCGATTGAAACAACGATACCTCTATTTTTTGCAGCAGTGTATAGTCCTTAATCGTTTGTGGATTGTTGTATTCAAAGGCAAAAATCAATCCTGCACCAGCTAAAATTAAAATTAAAGTTGCAGTAATTGCAATTTTGCTGTGCAATGTAAGATCTCTGAAAAATCTGACTTTCTTAGTTCTTCGTAATCTCAGCACCCTAAGCACATCCCACCAAACAATATAACCGATGCCTCCTAAGATTATCAAACTGCTGGTAACTATGTTGATAATGGGATTAAGTGCATAATCACAAAGACTGTTTTCGGCAATTATGTCAATGCCGGCATTACAAAAAGCGGATATTGATGTAAATACCGATATCCATACTCCCTTTGCACCGAATTGAGGTATAAATACAATCATATAAAGAAGAGCACCTATACCTTCTATGATAAATGTTCCGCCGACAACCTTCTTAACAAAACGAACAAGCCCCGAAAGAGAATTCAGATTAAACGCATCTTGAAAAAGCAGTCGATCACCAATACCCATTTTCTTGTGCAGAAGTATCATAAGTCCCGACATAATTGTTATAACGCCAAGACCGCCTATCTGAATCAGTATCAAAATAACAGCCTGTCCAAAAATACTCCAGGAAGAAACAGTTGGCGTCACTACCAATCCGGTCACACACGTGGAAGTTGTTGCAGTGAAAAGTGCATCCAGGAAAGGCTTTGCCTTTCCATCAGCTGAACTTATGGGAAGCGATAGCAATAATGCACCTATCAATATTGCTATTAAAAAGCTTAATAATATAATATGTGTTGTAGATGCTCTAATCCGTTGTTTTCTCATATTATCCTAAAGCTACCATGCTGAAAACGAGTGCAAATAACGCAACTGTTTCACAAAGACCGACAACGGTGATATACTGTGAAAATCCTTTTCCAGTTTCAGCTAAAGCATCTGCACCTGCAGCACCCGCTTTGCCCTGAAAAACAGCTGAAAATGCCATTGCTACACCGGACGCAATTCCGAGTCCAAGCAAAAATGCCGGATCAGCAGAGGATGCTTTCATCTGCTGCATCAAAAGAAAACCGTAAATTGTCTGTGTAAGCGGAGCACCTGCAAATACAGTAAGAATAAAAGGTGCCGCTTTATTGCTCATATAACACTTTTTCCATGCTCCAATGGACGCCTGACCTGCAATTCCGATACCGATCGCTGAGCCGATTGCGGCAATACCCATTGCTAATGCTGTTCCTAATAATCCTAAATTCATAATGATTCTCCTTTTAATCAATTTGTTCTTTAAATGGTTTAAACTTATGCCCACTCCACGACATATCTAAATGTGAGGAGAACTCCAAGGTATTAAGTCTGATTCCGTGAACAATAACCGACAGAATATTCAAAATCATATTCAGACCGTGACCAAACACCAACAGAATAATGGCAAGTATCATAAACATAAAATTTCCTAAAAGCGGTCCTGCCAATTCATTTACTGTGGCAGAAATCGCAGCTCCTGCAAGACCGACAGCCCAAAGTCGTATATACGAAACGATATCCGAAAACACATTAACCACACCAAGAAGTACCGAAACAATGTTCGTTAGGCTTGAAAGTATGGATTTTATGATGCTTCCTTCATAGTTTGAAAACACGAAACTTATGACAAATCCTACAGCGATTAGTACAATAGCTGCAGTTCCTATTGGAATGCCGCCGATTACAAGTTCGAAGCTGAATACCTCAGCGTTTACAACAAGGCTGAGTACCAAATAATAGATACCTAAAAGCTGTAATATCGAACCGATATCGCCAAGCATTTTAACTGAACCTTTATTTCTTATTGCTCCTTTTATATGAGCCACAGTTAATTGTATCAATGCCAGTGAGAAACAGAAAATCTGCAAATTTTGTGCTGTGGTAAGTCCTGCCGTACCATTTGTCCAAAATGGATGCCATATTTTATCAGCATAAACATTTGAAATTACAGGTACAGATAAACTCTTCAGCCATTCGGGTAACTGCTCCGGTGAAAGGCCAAACCAAGTACAGGTAAGCGTTCCCCACAGAACAGTTGAGAGACCGAATAGTCCCACAAGCAAAAACATGGGCGAAATCTG
>JAZNIJ010000008.1:0-3564 GCA_045577455.1 Eubacteriales bacterium | reverse complement strand
GAAGTTGTTGTAGGATATGAAGATGGAAGCTTTAAGCCTGATAAGGAACTAACAAGAGCAGAAATGGCAACAATCTTTGCAAGAATGTTTAGTGTTCCGAAAACTCGCGTTGAATCCTGCTTTGAAGATGTTTCTGAAAATCATTGGGCAAAAGAATATATAATGGCACTTGTAGATAAAGGCGTGTTTATGAAGGATACAAATTTTAATCCTGATTCAGTTATTACACGCGAGCAGCTTGTCGCAATGACTTTTCGTATGCTTTTAGATATGGGTAAAATTGAACCACAAGAAAATGAAGCAGAGTTCTCTAAATATAAGGATTTGGACAAAGTGTCTGACTATGCAAAAGTTGCATACAAAGCATTAACGCAGGACGGTTATCATCTTTTGGTAGAACTTGTTGACCATGAGTTTATGGATACTGCAGATGATGAATTATTCTGGTATCCGCAGCAGGCTGTAACAAGAGTGGAATGCTGTGAGTTCTTGTATCAGTTTATCCGAACTTTCTTTAATAATCATGCACCTGCTATTTTGAAAGATACGGCTCCACAGATAGAAATACCTGTTTTGGATGGTTCGACATCAACCTATGCAATAACACAAAACATATATAGTACATATTATCAGAATTATGATAATCACCCGGACTTTCCTAAAGCACATAGTAAAACGGTTGCATCGTACAAGCGTCTGATTGATGGCGAGGTTGAAATGATATTTGTTCCCGATGCAGGGGAAGAAGTGTTAAAGTATGCAGAAGAAAAGAATGTAAAGCTCAAATTTATACCGATTGCTGATGAGGCACTTATATTCTTTACAGGAACAAAAAACAAAGTAGATAATATCACAACAGAACAACTCCACGATATTTATGTAAATAATGGCATAACTAATTGGAAAGAGCTTGGGGGAGATGATGGCACACTTGCTGCATACTGCAGAAATGAGGATAGCGGCAGCCATGCCCAAATGGAGCAATTTATTCTCGGAGGAAAGGAAATAAGTGAGGATATATCAAGAGAACGCACATCAATTATGATGTCAAGCATTATTAAAGAAGTTGACGATTATAACAAACAAAATGAAGACAACTACGCACTTGGTTATAGCTTATATTACTATTATTTTAATAATGTCTTCGTATCTGGAGATTTAAAGCTTATGAGTATTGACGGTATTGCTCCAACCGAAGAAACAATTTCTAACGGAACCTATCCATATACAACAAGCTATTATGCAGTAATTCGTGATGGTGAAAACAATCCCAAAGTTGATGCTTTTGCTGAACTAATGCAAGGAGAATTTGGTCAGTTGATAGCTGCTCAAAGTGGATTTGGTGTTAAGAGATATTATAACTGATTTGATTTTACTGTATTTAAACTGAAATATCCCTTTTAAGATATCTAATGTTGTTCCTGCCGTATTTTCATTCTTTGCCAACTGATAAAACCATAAATATCATTAAAAAGAAAGGCGACAAAACATACAAGAACTGAAACATATCTAATATCAAGCATACTTGCCAATATCCACAATATTATAAGCACAATATCATTAGCAGCATAGGCAAGAGCAAAGTAAGGACTTCTTCGAAATGTAAGATACACTGCGAGAAAGCTTGTTGTAACGGAGATTGTGCTTGGAACAATATTTGCGGTGTTGAAGTGCTCCAATATAAAGTAAAAGATAATTGTAATAACAACTGTGATTATCCACATAAAAATATTTTCTCTTGAAGTCAAGGAATTCACCTTGACTTCTGCTTTGTTGCCTTTGTATGGATTTTTAAGCCAGGAGATAAGCGCAAAAACAGCCATAGGCATTGTCATACCAAGATATGTTATCATTTCCCCATAGTAAGAGAAAGTATATGAAATCACCCCATAGAGCAGACTGAATACTACCATTAGCAGTTGTCCAAACGGATTTCCTTTTGCGTTAAAGATTAGTGATGTAACACCAATCAGCGATGCATACAAGGTGAGATAGCTTTCCCTGTCAAAAACACAAAAAGAAATTATAATGAAAAAAACAGACGATGACCATAAAGTTATATCGACTTTGGAAAAATAGTTTTTAAATTTATCCATAACAAACCTCCCAAAAAATAAACATCCGCAAGTATATCTTCAAAGACCTAACGATATACGAACGAATGCTTTTTGCATCTACTACCCGGTGGCAGTTTGATTATTTAATTAAAAAATCGACAAGACCCTTTAAGAATCTGTCGATTTTGGTCGGGATGACAGGATTTGAACCTGCGGCCTCTTCGTCCCGAACACGCTCTAAAGCCTGATATATAGCAGTTTTTGCCTTTTTTAGCCCTTTCCGCTACATTTAATATACTCTTTAGACATCTTATCTCCACTGTTTCCATATACTCCAGAGCTAACTGTGGGATAACATGTGGTCAAAAAATTAACTCAACCAGTATTTTTTAAATTTGTGCTTCTATAAAACCATCCAATATTAGAGGTAAGTTCTCATATTGTTTCCCTTTAATACAATTGAACAACGTTAGACCAATCTGCGTGAAAAAGGCATATCCTGTGGATACGGTGTAAACATCATCTTCTTCGTTATATACGCCTTTTATTATTCTCGTGTAACCCTCACAACTAAATTCTGCTTCTGATTCTTCGGGAAAGTATATTGCATACTCTCTATCTATAACATTCATTGTTATAAGACCTACTTCACTTAGCATCTCAAGTTCCAATTCATTAGGACAGATTTCTAAATACTCGTCAAAAATTGACTGATCTTGACCTGTCTTTTTTATAATTTTGTTTACGTCATAATCATATATTATTAATGGAATAGTTCGTTCTTCTCCGCCTATTTCAAGATTGTATGCCAATTTGCATAAAGTAGAAAATGCATTTGCTGTTTTAGAATCTAACATTGCAAGTGTATTCAGTAATACTTTAGATATGCTTCCATTTTCTAAATGTTCTCTTATCAGTAGAAAAGACCAAATATCCTGTACTGTTTCGTTGGATACTTTAGACACTAAGTCAAAAAAATATTCTAACCAATCTTCATCCGGCTTATGTATTGGTCCTTCGTATTCAACACCGTGAAGCAGTTCTTCAAAATGTTTATTAGCTTTATCAATTACAGAGTTACTATTTTTTATCCTTTTCACCCATTTTCTAACTAGTAGATGCATTGCGGCTATTTCGATATCATCTGGTTTTATTGACCCCTCATTTTGTAATGCAGAAATCAAATGTTTTTCTGCATTTATTTGCGGTTCTTTTAAATATGAAAATATTTTCCCTGACTGTTCTTTGGTTATGTTGATTCCACTGGAAATTAATTCATTAATAAGTTTATTTTTGCACATTTTTATCACCTCTTGTACACTATTTCGTTATGTTTTCAATTCGCACAATAAAAGATTCGGTCTTTTTTACGCATGTATCTGCGTCGGCTTTTTGAAAAACAAATAAAGAATAATCACATTTCCATCGTTTATCTTTTACAAATTCAAATTCTTGTGGCACGCTGTAAGAAGATAGTTTTTTCTTACAGTAATTTTTTATTTTATCA
>JAZNIJ010000007.1:0-2213 GCA_045577455.1 Eubacteriales bacterium | reverse complement strand
AAGGAAGAATATCTCTGACACCTGCAGTTGAGCTATCTTACCTTGCAGGTTACGAACAAGAACAGATTTACTGCTTCTATGAAAATGAAGAAGTCACTCCGTCATATTCTCAATCAGTACGATTGAAAAAGCTTTCGCAAGATTTCAGGCTGACCGATGAAAGAATTTTTGAAATCATGTCCGAAGCAAAAGCAAATCAAAAAGATTTTTGAAGATACCGACAGAAAGTATAGAGAGATATTTTAAATCAAGGTTCACCGAAAAACAGAAGCAGGAGTTTGTGATTAAGGCAGTTGAACATTACCACCGTTATCTAATGCGGCAGAGAGATGTGAGGTGAAGTGAATGCTTGAACGATTAAAATTAATTCTGCGTTTTATCCTTATAAGTACCCGAGCTCAATTGCTTATGTTCAGTGAAGATGAAAAGGAATATATCATCAACGGTATAAAATATTTCGTTTCATCAAGATACTCTACAGATAAAAACGCTGATACCTTTAAAAAGAAAATTGAAAAATATCTTGGCAGTGACTTCACACATTTGTCACCTGCAACAAACAATGATAGAATAAACAACGAATATATATGTCTGACTGCCGGGAAGGAGGTAAAATGCAGTTAACGGATTATATCGGTATCGCAGGTCTTTATACTCGTCTTTCAAGAGACGACGGTACAGACAGCGAAAGCAATTCAATAGCAAATCAGAAAAGATTGTTATCACAGAAGGCCAAAGAGCTTGGGTTTACAAATGTAAAGTTCTATGTTGATGACGGTTACACGGGTACAAACTTTAATCGACCCGGATTTCAGGAGCTTCTTGACGATATTGAAATGGGATACATTTCTGTTGTTATGGTAAAGGACTTATCAAGATTAGGTAGAGATTATGTATCGGTAGGTCATTATACGGATAACTATTTCCCCGAACATAACATAAGATTTATCGCTGTTAACGATATGGTAGACAGTGATGAGGGTGAGAATGAAATAGCACCCTTCAAGAACATAATGAATGAAATGTACGCAAGGGACATTTCAAGAAAAATCAGAAGCTCAAACAGAATCAGAGGCAACCTTGGAGAACCTCTTGCGCAACCGCCTTACGGATATATGAAAAGCCCTGAGAACAAAAAGAAATGGATTGTTGACCCTGATGCTTCACAGGTGGTGAAAAGTATTTTCAGAATGTGCATAGAGGGTAAGGGTAACGAAGCCATCGCTCATGTTCTTCAGTCTAACAAAATCTATATACCTATGGCATATTGGCACAGCAAGGGATTAAACAGAGGCGGTAAGCAAATGCCTGCTGACCCTTATAGATGGAGCAAGACAACTGTTCGGAAAATCTTAACCCAACAGGAGTACTGCGGTGATGTTATTAACTTCAAAACTTACTCAAAGAACTTCAAAAAGAGGCTGATGAACGCCGAAGAAAACTGGAGAATCTTCAAGGATGTTCACGAGCCTATCATTGAAAGAGAAGTATTTGAGCTTGTACAGGAAAATTTGTTAAAGGTCAAGAGAAGAGCACCTAAACCTGAAAATGCAAAAAAGCATATCTTCAGCGGGCTTATCCGTTGCGGTGACTGTGGAAGCAATATGAGATATCATACAAATACCACCAACAAAGAAATACACTATTTCAGTTGCGGTAACTATGTTAAGGATACCCGAGGGAACTGTCCTACAAGGCACTACATTCGTTCAGATGCTCTTGAGCAGATAGTTTTATTTGAACTAAGACATCTTGCAGATTTTCTTAAATACAATGAAGAGAGACTTGCGGAAATTCTTGAAAGGAAGTCAAACAAGGACTTATACGAAGAGACAAGGTATCTTGAGGGTGAGCTTCAAAAGGCTCTTACAAGGTAGCAGAAGGTGGCAAATCTTTATGAAAAGCTATATGAAGACAATGCTGAGGGAAAAGTAACGGACGAATGGTTTACTCATATGTCACATAAGTACGAGCTTGAAAGAACGGAGCTAAAAGGGAAATTTTCCGAACTCCGCAAGAAGCTTTCAAACACACAAGAGACAACCAAAGGCAAAGATATGTTTCTTAATGCGGTAAGAAGCTTTATGGAAATGGAGACACTTACTGCACCTCTTGCAAAGGAGCTTATTGACCACATTGATGTTTATGAGTCAGAGGGTAAGGGAAAGAACAAAACACAGAGGATTGTGACTTACTACCGATTTGTAGGGTAT
>JAZNIJ010000006.1:0-10014 GCA_045577455.1 Eubacteriales bacterium | reverse complement strand
CATATCTGCTGTAACAAAGTTTGGTTTACCAATTGCAGAAACAATAACATCTGCTTTTTTTGTTATTTCGGATAAATTCTTTGTCTTGGAGTGGCATACTGTAACTGTTCCGTTTCTTGCCAAAAGCAATAAAGCCATTGGTTTACCAACTATATTGCTTCGACCTAAAACAACGCAATCTTTTCCTGCAACATCTATGTTGTGTTTATCAAGCAAATGAAGAATACCGCCCGGAGTGCAGGGTAAAAACTTTTCTATACCCAAAAAATATTTACCGATATTTATTTCGCTGAACGCATCAACATCCTTTTCGGGGCTAATGGAATCAATAACTTTCTTTTCGTTTATTCCCTTTGGCAGTGGAACCTGAACAAGAATTCCGTCAACATTCTCATCGTTGTTGAGCTTATGTATAATGTCCAAAAGCTGTTCTTCTGTTGTTTCTTCGGGGAGAGTATGTTCAATGCTTGTTATACCTGCTTCGGCACAGGCGTTTTTTTTGTTTCTCACATATATTTGAGAAGCGGGGTCATCTCCAACAAGAATAACAGCAAGGGAAGGTGCTCGTCTGCCCGATTTGGTCAGTTCATTGATTTTTCCCTTTATTTCGGCTTTTATCTCTTTGGAAAGTGCCTTTCCGTCCATTATCACGCCCATAAATGTTGTATGCTCCTTTAAACTTGAAAATATTTGTTTGATTTGCTACTTTGCTTCAGCATTGTCACTGTTTTCGGTATCGTCACTGTTTACAGTATCGTTGCTGTTTTTGGCATCGTCACTGTTTACAGTATCGTTGCTGATTTCAACCTAGTCACTGTTTTCAGCATCGTCACTGTTTGCAGTATCGTTACCGTTTGCAGCATCGTCACTGTTTTTGGCATCGTCACTGTTTTCAGCATCGTCACTGTTTTCAGCATCATTACCGTTTGCAGTGTCGTCACTGTTTTCAGCATCGTCACTGTTTTCAGCACCGTCACCGTTTGCAGTATCGTCACTGTTTTCGGTATCGTCACTGTTTACAGTATCGTTACTGTTTTCAGCATCGTTGCTGTTTTCGGCATCGTTACTTGATTCAACATCACCTTCAGCAAGAATTGCCTTAAGTTCAGCAATGTCATCTGATTCGTTTTTGCTTTTTTTCTTAAGGAAAACATAGAGAACAATGCTTGAAATCATAAGAATTATGCTTAAATATACAAATGCTTTAAGCCCTGTTCCGTTTCCGCTTGCTGTGTTGAAAACATCAAGTGGGTCAGATTTAATAATGTCCTTGAAAATCATACAGCTATCGGTTCTGAGAAGTTCTAAAAATCCTCTACCCAATCCGTACCAGAACAAATAGAAACAGAAAATCTGACCATTGAATTTTTTCTTTCTGTAAATAATATTGGCAACAACAAAGCCGATTATATTCCATACAGACTCATATAAAAATGTTGGGTGAACGCTCTTAATTGCGTATGGGGTTTCATAATTTGCAATATCCATACGGAAGAAGAAATTCTTAATACCATCTGTCCAGCCATACGCCTCTGCATTAAAGAAGTTGCCCCATCTGCCAATTGCCTGTGCTATCATAACCGCAGGTGCGAGCGCATCAAGGGTTTTGAACGGATTTAACTTTTTTATTTTGCAGTATACAAGAATAGAACAAAGTCCAAAAATTATACCGCCGTATATAGCTAATCCGCCTTCACGCATATTGGTGAAAACTTCTGAAAACTTATTATATAAATTAAGGTTAGTTAGCACAAAAAACAATCTTGCGCCAACTATACCAAGGGGAAGCATAAGCAAAACCATATTTGCTGTATCGTCTTCCTTGATGGATTCCGTGCGCTTTGAGCGCATTGTGAAATATATATACGCGACGATCATAGCGGAAACTATAATCAAAGCATACCAATATATGGGGAAAGATTTTTCTAAGCCAAAAATATCTTTTAAATCAAAAGCAACTCTGTCTATAACGAATCTGTCATCAAAAATTTTGGGGAAGCCAATAATGTGTTTGGTGGATGTCATTATTCTTCTCCTTTTCCCCTTGGCTCAATTACAGAAATTGCCATTCTATCGGTTCTGAAGTTCTTGTCAAAACACTTTTTAACATCTTCATAAGTTGTTGCCGCAATATAGTCCGCAAGGTCTAAAAGGTCCATTCCTTCAAACACTAAAGAAAGGAAGGTTGAAACGATTTGTTCTGTTCCGTCAAAGCAGGAAAGCTGAGCCGCATAAAGTGCCTTCTTTGCACGCTCAAATTCTTCCTCTGTAAAGAAGTTTTCTTTTCTTGCTTCAATTTCTTTCTTTATTTCGTCAAAAACCTTGTCTGGTGTTTCGCCTGACCCTGAAATGCAAACCAATGCAATATCGCGAAACGCTTCGTACGATGCACCAAATTTACCGTTTATCAGACCCTCGTCATAGAGTTTGCCGTAAAAATCACTGCTTTCATCAAAGAGCAAGGTTAACAAAATGTTTGTTTCAACAAAGAATCTGTATTTTTCCTCTGCTGTTTCGGGGTGTTTCAGCTTTAAACCTATATGATATAAGGGCAACGCAACATCCAACGCCTGAACAATCTTCTCTTTTGCAATTTCGTCCGGCTCTACAGGTGTTATTCTCGTTATATTTATTTTTTCATCAGGAACATCAAGAACTTTATCTGCAACCTCCAAAACATCATCCATTTCAACATTTCCGCTTATGCACAACACCATATTTGAAAGGTTGTAAAAGCATTTATATGTTTTATGGAGTATTTCGGGGGTTATTTCAGCAATGGAATCCACTGTGCCTGCTATATCTATTTTAATTGGGTGATTCTGATACAACGCCGAAAGCAGATTGAAATAAACTCTCCACGATGGCAAATCGTCATACATCTTTATTTCCTGACCGATAATTCCTTGCTCCTTAGCAACGGTTTCTGCTGTAAAGTAAGGATGTCTCACGAAATCAAGAAGCACCTCTAAATTTTCCTTGAAGTTGTCTGTTGCATAAAACAGATAAGCGGTTTTCTCAAACGAGGTGTATGCGTTTGCACTGCCGCCAAATGCCGCATAACGGCTGAATGTGTCTGTTCCGTCTTCGTTTTCAAACAGCTTATGCTCCATAAAGTGGGCAAGACCATCGGGGATTATTGTATCGTTTTCTTCGCCCCCAACTCTGAATTGTCTGTCAACTGAGCCGTATTTTGTTGCAAATACTGCATAAGTTGTTGTGAAACTCTTTGGAAAAACATATATATCAAGACCCGAAGAATGCTTCACATAATAATATTTTTCGTTAAGTTTTTTATTTTCTCTCAGTTCCATTAGCATTCTCCTTTCAACAAATAAACGGTATCAAGAGTTAATCTGTTTGCAACTCTTACAACCTGTTCCTTTGTTACCTTTTGTATTTCTTCCGCAAATTCCTCTGGGGTTGCAATTTCATCGTTACCGCACAATCTGCGGATTGAACCCCAAGAAATAATTCCGCCCAAGCTATCGGTTACCATTCTGTAAGAGTTGGTTAAAGAGCGTTTTCCGTTTTCTAATTCTTCTTCGGTAATATCGCCTTTTTTCATTGCCTCAAATTCTGCTAAAATGGCTTCTTTTGCTTTTTCATAGTTAGCTGTATCTATTCCGCTTGAAACCATCATAACACCCTTCATGGCTACATATATAGGTCTGCAATAATAGCATAGACTCATTTTTTCTCTTACATTCATAAACAGTTTGCTCGTTGGAGATGCCCCAAAGATATCGCAAAACAGCTGTATTTCTCTGAATTCTTCGTCTGTTTTGGGGATATAGTCTGCTCTGAAACCTAAAATCAGCTTACCTTGGCTAACATCAAAGGTTTCTTCAACGGTTTTAACCTCTGTTGGTGTTTTAGTGATTGATTCAACTGCAACTGTTCTGTTGCCATTTGGGAGTGGAATATTTTTATTGATATATTCCTTAACCTTATCATGCTCCATGCTTCCCACATAGAACATCTCAACGGGGTAGTCCCTTAAAACCTTCTTATATGCCTCCATAAGTGAATCAGCGGTTATTGCTTCAACTCGTTCAATGCTTCCGTTGGCATCCAACGCAAAGGGCTCGCCTTCGCACATTATCTCGCCGCATCTGTCAACGGCATAAGCGCCCTTATTGTTTATTTTTTCCCTCATGCTATCGATGAGGTTCTTTTTCTCGCGTTCCAATATTTCGGTATCAAACTTGCCCGACTTCAAATAAGGGTGCAACATTATTTCCCCAAGGAGCTTTGTTCCCTCGTCGAAAAGGTCAACACCGTCATATGCATACTCGTTGTTTATCAACGATACTTCAAATACAATTACCTGATATTCGCCTTTCTTCTGAACAAAAGCATTAACAGATGCTGAATAAAGGTCTGCTTCTTTTTTTCCTATTGCTACCAATGAAGGATATTTTTCGCAAGCCGCTGTAAGCACATCTGTCAGCAATGAGAATTCCGATGCCGTTTCTTCTCTCAACGGTGCTATTATATTAACTGCAAGTAAGTTTGTCTTGAATCTGTTTGTTTTTAAGCTGTTTAACCTTATGCCGTTGCATATCGTTTCGTGCTTATAGCTGAGTTTCTCTTTCATATTCTCTATTCCTTTCATTGGGTACTTTTTAAAAAAAGTACCCAAACCCGAAAAACTTCCTGCGCTACGCGAAGTTTGGGGGCGAGTTAATAAGTGATAAGTGATAAGTGATAAGTGATTAGGTGTTCTTGCGCAAAGGGTTAAACCCGAAATTTCACCTATTATGCGGATTTTTGGGGTTAATAATTTATATAATTCCTATAGGAAAAGTTTTCTATTTCAACAATGCAACAGCTTGTGCGCTCATTCCTTCACCACTTCCTGTGAAGCCAAGATGCTCCTCAGTTGTTGCTTTTACATTCACATCGCATTTTGTTATTTGTGATATATTGTTTTTCATCGTTTCAATATATGGAGCTAATTTGGGTGCTTGAGCAACAATTGTGCAATCAATGTTTTCAATCTCTAACCCCTTTTCGTTTATCAGGTTAACAGTATGCTCTAACAGCTTTAAGCTACATATTCCTTTATACTTTGGGTCGCTATCGGGAAAATGCTTTCCAATATCACCAAGACCTGCGGCTCCCAATATTGCATCGCAAATTGCATGCAACAAAACATCTGCATCGGAATGACCGAGCAAACCTTTTTCATATGGGATATCCACTCCCCCAATGATTAGTTTTCTTCCCTCAACAAGTCGATGAACATCATATCCTATTCCGATTCTCATACTGTTTTTCCCTTTTATATTTATATTACAGCACCATATATGCCTGAATTAAACATACCATGCATTAAATCATGTGTTAATATGCAAAGCGGTACATCGTGTATTACCTAATATGCTAAGCAGTATATCATATATTACCTATATGCAATGGCATTATATCATGTGTTTTTATTTTCTTCTGTGGCTTTTAATTTTTCCTGTTTTTCCAAAAAAGCGATTGCTTTTGCAAGCGTGATATCATACTCTGTTGTAAGTTTAATGTTTCTCGGGCCACATTCAACATAATTGACATTAAAGCCGGCACGCTCTGCCATTGATGATTCGTCTGTGAATTCTTCATCGGATTTATTTGCAACAGCGAATGAGGAGATATAAACCTTTCTCAAAAAAACCTGCGGTGTTTGAATAGCCAAGAGGTATTTTCGCTCGGGAGTATATACCATACCAACATCGGGGTTGCAGTATTTAATCGTGTCTGTAACTGCTGTACAGGCACAAGCCGAGCCATTTTTTGCACATTCTTCAATAAGCGTATTTATTTGTTCCGTTGTTATAAAAGGTCGGGCGCAATCGTGGATAGCAACTATATCTGCCTTTCTGCCTGCTGCTTTAACACCTTCAAAAGAAGAATCTTTTCTGGTTTTACCGCCTTTTGTGTATATAAAATTTATTTTGGGGTATTTTTCTTTGAATGGTTTTACTTTCTCCTTGAATTTTTCTTCAAAGTTTGAAACAACAACGATATCGTCAACGTATCCCGAAGAACAAAACGCTTTCAAAACCATTTCAAACAGTGTAACCCCTGATAACTTTATGAATGGTTTTAACACTTTTCCCATTCTTGTTCCGCTTCCTGCTCCCAACACAACAGCAGAAACTCTCATATTATTTATCATAATTATTACCCTTATATTTCTATATTATGCCATTGTGTCAGCAACAATTAAAACAAAACGCTTTCGTTTTGTCTGATGCATTAAGATAAAAATGTGCTGAATATATAAAAAGCAAATTTTTTGCTTACTTAAAACATTTTAACTTTATAATCTGAAAATTGTTTTAAACAAAAGCCAAAAAATTCAAACGGCTTTTTGCACGATTTGGTTTCAGCCCAAAATTGGGCTGAAACCAAACTTAAAGCTATTAACCTTTGAAATTGTATCCTAAATTCAGAGCTTTTTTGTTGTTTTCTGCCAGCTTTGGCTTTTTCTTTGCTGTATCACCAACAACACAATCAACAAAGAAGTCAAAATCAAAGAGGTTGGACGCTTTCATAAGCTGACCCAACATAATTACGTTAGCACCGCCAACCAAATCGTTTTCGTTTGCCATAATGGTTGCAGGCATGTAAATAACAGTGATGTCTGTTCTGTCTGTTTTCTGAGAAACAAGAGAACTATCGACAAGAACTAATCCACCGGGAACAACCTTATCGATGAATTTATCGAAAGAAGGACCGTTCATCGCAATAAGGATGTCGGGTTTGGTAACAAGTGGAGAACCGATTGGCTCATCGGAGATAATAACACTACAGTTAGCAGTACCGCCACGCATTTCGGGGCCGTAAGATGGGAGCCAGCTTATCTGTTTGTCTGCTTCCATGCCGGCAAGCGCAAGCTGTTTACCTGCAAAAAGTATACCCTGACCGCCAAATCCTGCAAGAAGTAAATTTTTCATATGTCATTTCCTCCTTTACTCTGCGGTAACGTCTTTATAAACGCCCAAAGGATAATGCTTCATGGAGTTTTCTCTGAGCCATTCCAAAGAAGCTTCGGGAGAAAGTCCCCAGTTTGTTGGACAGGTTGAAAGCACTTCAACAATTGTAAGCCCTTTCTTTTCGCCCTGAAGTGTGAATGCCTTCTTAATGGCTTTCTTTGCAGCACGAACGTTTTTAACGCAGTCAACCGCAACACGTTCTGCGTATGCAACGCCGTCCAATGTGGAAAGCATTTCGCAAACACGAATTGGGTTACCCTGAATTTCCTTTTTACGTCCGTATGGAGAGGTTGTTGTAACCTGACCGAGCAATGTTGTTGGAGCCATCTGTCCGCCTGTCATACCGTAAACACAGTTGTTTATAAAGATGATTGTGATGTTTTCGCCTCTTGCGCCAACGTGAACTGTTTCAGCAGTACCTATAGCTGCAAGGTCACCGTCACCCTGATATGTAAATACATATTTGTCGGGCATTGCTCTTTTAACGCCTGTTGCAACGGCAGGTGCTCTGCCGTGGGGTGCTTCGATGCAGTCGCATCCAAAATAATTATATGCAAATACAGAACAGCCAACAGGAGCGATACCAACGGTATCACCTTCAATGTTAAGCTCGTCCAAAACTTCCGCTACAAGACGGTGTACTATACCGTGGGTACAACCGGGGCAGTAATGAAAAGGAACATCTGTAAGTGCTTTTGGTTTGTCAAATACTACCATTATTTTGTTCCTCCTTCGTTTATCTTAATGATTTCTTCTAAAACTTCATCAGGCGTTGGGATAACGCCGCCTGTGCGTCCGTAATGATATACGGGCTTTTTGCAGTCGATGGCAACTTTAACATCGTCAACCATCTGTCCCATATTCATTTCCAAAGACAAGAATGCTTTTGCTTTGTCAGCATACTTAGCAAGCTCTTTGGATGGATATGGCCAAAGTGTTATGGGGCGGAAAAGTCCAACCTTGATACCCTTTTCTCTTGCCGCATTGATTGCTGTTTTTGCAATTCTTGCTGTTATACCGTAGGATACAATGATGATGTCTGCATCATCTGCCATATATGTATCATAAAGCACTTCTTTTGCTTCGATTTCTGCATAGCGTTCATATCTTTCAAGTATAATCTTTTCAAGCTCATCGGGGTTGATGTAAAGAGAGTTTACAATGTTGTGAGTTCTCTTGCCGCCGTGTCCGTTTGTTGCCCATGTTTTTTCAGGTATTTCTCTTTCACGCTTTGCTTCAAAGTCAACGGGTTCCATCATCTGTCCCAATGCACCGTCAGCAAGAATCATAACGGGCATACGGTAAATGTCAGCAAGGTCAAATGCTTCGCCAACCAATGTTGCCATTTCCTGAACATAAGCAGGAGCAAGAACGATGAAATGCATATCACCGTGACCTAATGCCTTTGTTGCTTGGTAATAGTCCTGCTGTGCTGGCTGTATACCGCCAAGTCCTGGGCCGCCACGCTGTACGTTAATTATAACGCAGGGGAGGTCTGAACCAACTATGTATGAAATACCTTCGGATTTAAGACTGATTCCGGGTGACGATGAGGATGTGAATACTCTCGCACCTGTGGAAGCTGCTCCCAAAACCATATTTATACCTGCAATTTCACTTTCTGCCTGTAAGCAAAGTCCGCCAACCTTGGGCATATTCTTTGCCAAATATTCGGAAAGCTCTGTCTGGGGTGTGATAGGATAGCCGAAGAACAAGCGACAACCCGAACGGATTGCGGCTTCTGCCAAGGCCTCGTTGCCTTTCATCAAGACTTTTTTAGCCATAGTTTTAAGTCTCCTTTATTTTTTTAATTAGTCTTTTTCTACTTTAATAACAACGTCGGGACACATCATTGCACACATTGCGCAAGCAATACAAGCGCTTTGATCTGTTATCCCTGCCGGATGATAACCTTTTGCGTTTACAACCTTTTCATCAAGGGAGAGAAGCTTTTTGGGGCATGCCAATACGCAGAGTCCGCATCCTTTGCAAAGGTCGGTTTTAAAAGTGAGCTTTGTCATTTTGGTACTTCCTTTCATTGGGGTTTTATTTATTATTTTTAACACTTTAGTTTGCCAACGCTTTATATTGTTGGCTTTATGCGATTTAGCTAATTGAGTCTATTTTCAAATGTGCGTATTCCTTTGAATAAAGCGGTTTTAAAATTTGGTAAACCGTTTCTCAAAATACAATCGTCTGAAACTCAGTATAGCTGTTTTGTGATATTTTCAATATACATTATGTTTTCAATTCCGTCAAGATGGGGTGAGAGGGAGGAAAGTGCTGTTGTAAAAACAGTTTTCAACCCTGTGAGCTGTTCAAGTTTTTTCATTTTTGGAATGGAATCAAAAACAATTTCGGGTGTGGTTTCGTATGACAGATTTGTGTTGTTGATAAGTCCTGTAAACTTCAGTCCCGACATACGCTCTATAGCACCCATAAGAAACGCCGTTTCCTCTGCTGTGGAGGTCTGCGGTCTCATAAAATTGCAAACACAGTACATTTCATAGCCCGATTTTTCCACCTTTTCACGCATAAATCCAAGAGGGGCTGCGCCGTCATCATCGCCGCCAACATCAACAATTGCTTTCCCTTCGGAGTCGAAGATGGAAAATAAACTCTCGGGCAACGATGGTATGTCAACATTAGAGTTGGCATATTTGGGTAAAATCGTCTTTATCCCCTTGCTTTCAAGATATTTGGCATTGTCCGCCGTCCTGAAGTATGGATTTACGGTATCAAGGTCTGTAATGCTTATGTTGTTGTATTTTTCTTTTAATTTCAATGCTAAATTTACAGAAACATTTGTTTTTCCTGTTCCGTAATGCCCTGAAATAATAATTATCTTTTTACTGAAAAGCTCCATAATTAAGCTATATAATTCCTTTTAAATATTAAATAAACTCCAAACATCGCGTAGCGCATTAAGTTTTTCGGGTTTGGGTGCTTTTTCCAAAAAGCACCCAAGAGGGTTTGGGGCTTTTTTCAAAAAGCACCCAATGTTATTCTTGGGGGTTGTATTCAC
>JAZNIJ010000005.1:0-5397 GCA_045577455.1 Eubacteriales bacterium | reverse complement strand
AATATTGAGGGAAATCAGACAGAAGAATTTTCTGCAGAAATTTTGAAGATTAACAAGGATAAAACCTCGGAAAAAGGAATGATTATTAAAATTACCGACGAAAAGCTGTTGGAAAAAACAGGCGGAATAGTTCGCGGTATGTCAGGTTCACCGATAATTCAGAATGGCCGAATTGTGGGAGCTGTGACACATGTATTTGTGAATGATCCAACAAGAGGTTATGGGATATTTATTGAAAATATGCTGACAGAAGCGAAGTAAAAAATAAACCATTTGTTGTTTAAAGCCATACAGCAAATGGTTTATTTCATTTTGTTTTTTAACCCTAAAATATAATCCGAACTGACCTTATAATAGTTGCAGAGAGTTATTAAATGCCGTATGGGAATTTCGTTCGCACCTCGTTCATATCTTGCGTACATCGTTTGAGATGTTCCTAAAATTTCCGCAATTTCTGCCTGTGTTTTATCGTGATCTTCTCTTAAATCTCTAATTACTTTAATATAATGAGAGCTCATAATAACACCTCGCCTCTTCATATACATTATTATAACAAGTAAATATATTTACTATTGACTTTAGTAAATATTTGTACTATAATTTATTTATAAAATATTAGGAGGATGTTTATAAAAATGAAAAAGATTGTAAGCTTATTAGTGACAATGATTGTAATTATTACAACATTGATTTTGCCTTGCCATATGGCAAATGCTATGACCCCGCAGGAAGGTGCAAACTGGGCACTTGCTCAAGTTGGAAAATGGATTGACACAGATGGCGCATATGGCGCGCAATGTGTAGACCTGATAGTTCAATATTGTAAGACAAACTTTGGATGGAACCCGCAAGGCTCAGGAAATGCCGAGGCATACAGGACGGTAAAGCTTCCTAACTCATCATGGAAGCGCATCAAAAATACTCCTGATTTTATCCCCCAGCCCGGAGACATAGCAATATGGAATCCCGCATCGAGCAACGGAAACTGTGGCCATGTAGCCATAATTATTTCCGCAAACATAAATAGCTTTGTAAGTGTTGACCAGAACTTAAAAGGCTCAAGCAATGGTTCAGCGGCACAAAAAACAACTCATAATTACAACAACTTCTGGGGCGTTATAAGACCCCCGTTTACTTCGGAAAATGCAGCGACCTCTACGGTTTCAAAGCCGAGAACAGTTGATGATGGTCTATATACGTTAAAAAATGCATCAAGCGGATATATGATGAATATATATGCAGGTAAAGACGCAAATGGTACAAAAGTAACAACATGGGAATTTGACGGGACAACAGACCAGAGAATATATATTCAGCACAAGGGCAACGGAAAATATCTTTTAAAATTTAATGCATCAGGTTCAGGCATGGTAATTGATGTCAACAGAGGCGCAAGCATGACTGCCAGCATTGATGACGGTGATAAAATTGACATTTGGACAGCCAACGATTTAGACGCCCAGTACTTTTATATAAACGATGTTGGAAAAAATGCTTATACTATTGAGCTTGCCTCAAAGCTGGGATATGTGATTTCCGCCACAAGCGATTCTGCTGCAAAAAGCAACGGTACTCAGCTTGAATTGAAAAGATATGCGGATAAAAATTATCAAAAATGGTATTTGTGCGATATATCAGGCAAAATTATTGGCTCTTGTGCACACAGCAAGACAACCAATAAAACAACAGATACCTCATACACGCAAAAAAATGATACAGCGCATACAATAATTACAAAATATAATGAAATTTGTGCAGATTGCGGCGAAACAGTCAAAGCGAATCTCACAAATGAAAAGACGGAAGCTCATTCAATTAAAAATAACGAATGTGACAAGTGCGGCTACAAGATTAAGATCGAGGAAGTATGCACACACAGTAACACAAGCAATAAGGTAACAAATACCTCATACACGCAAAAAAATGATACAGCGCATACAATAATTACAAAATATAATGAAATCTGTGCAGATTGCGGCGAAATAGTCAAATCTAATCTCACAAATGAAAAGACGGAAACTCATTCAATCAGCAACAATTTGTGTATCAACTGCGGCTATACTGTAAAAGCAGAAGAGCATGACGAGAGCTCTAAAGAACAAGCTTACGAGCCTTCTGAAGAAAACTCCCCTGCACAAGATGAGAGTTTTGATGAAACAGTTTGTGCACACACCAACACGTACCAGGGCGAAATAAAAAGTAGCACCATGAAGCAAAAAAATAACACACATCATTCAATAAAGGAGACATATGATGTATATTGTGCAGACTGTCAGAAAATAGTCGAAAGTTCCCTTATCGGAACCAGAACCGAAGAGCACTCTTTCGTAAATAACATCTGTCAGTTGTGTGGTTATGAGGATATAAGAAGTAGCAAAGCCTTTCCTGATGTAACAGATGATGAACTGCAGACAATAATAAAAGAGCTTTCTGGATATGGAATAATTAACGGCTATGAGGATGGAAGCTTCCGACCGTTTAATAACATCACAAGAGCAGAATTTTCCAAAATGATTTGCACCGCGGTTAAATTTAACACGACAGGCAAAGCAGATAACAATTTTGAAGATGTAGATTCTTCACATTGGGCATATAATTATATCTATACCGCAAAGAGATTGGGAATTATCAACGGAATATCTCTCACCGCTTTTGCTCCCGAAGAAAATATTACCTATGAGCAAACTATAAAAATGATTGTTGCCGCACTTGGTTATAATACCGAAGCCATCCAGAAAGGCGGATATCCAAACGGATATATAGAAATTGCAGAAGAGCTTGGAATTTTGTATGGTTTGAATTATGTAAATGAAGACTATGCAACAAGAGCCAATGTCGCAAAAATGATAAGTGCTGCAATGAATGTTCCGTTCTATGAACTTACAGAAAATGAAGGGGTAGTTTCAAGAAGATATTCTATAAATTCTCTGCACAAAATTTACGGAAAGTAAATTATTTTGCATATGCAAAATAACATATTGGGGCGAGTCTAAAACAGCAAAGTCATAACTGCTATCGGTAAATGATGGCGGTTATGACTGCCTTTTTTATAATAATATTACTGATGCATAATTTAATTCTGGCAAATAGCTCAACAAGGAAGGAATATAATATGATAAAAAGATTTTTAAGCCTTATTATTTCAATGATTATGATTTTGTCTATTCTGTCGGTTAATATTACACAAGTTGCGGCGACAGAAAACACAGCCTTATCCTACGATGCAGCTGTTGCATATAAATCTATAATAGATGAAAAGCTCAATAAATACGGTTATTTTAACAGCTCCTCATATTTCGGAGTTGGTTTAGTTAAATTAATAGATTTTGATAATGATGGCAGTTCTGAGCTGCTTATCGGATATGCTGATAAAAAAAGATGTATTTTTGAGGTATATAGGTATGACGATACGCTATATAGATTAGCAAATGTTGATTGCTCAAGTCCATATGATGTAATTGCCGATATGTCTATCGGTATTATGGATAATAAAATGTATACCGCCACTTGGAGATATGGCTCTTTTGACAGTTATCTGTTTCTTGGAACTGTTGCAAACAATTCATGGAAGGTAACTACCATATATTCCGGCCCCGCTGTTTATGGTGACCCTTTTGGAGATTATATTGCAGAAAAGAACGGAGAATTAATAAGTGCGAATGAATATTCTGATATATGTGAAATTGTTGCGGGTTTTGAGACTATTGAATTTAATTTAGATAGAACTAATAACGAAATATATTACATAAACAATATTGTGTCTAAGTTTAAAGCAGACAACTCTCTCAACTTATTAGAAAGCTCCGCATCTGTCATAAGAGCGGTAGAAGTGCAAGATACTGGTATAGAAATAAAAATTAATGTTTTAAGTGAGTACAATGTTACGGAACAAAACATTGCCAAAACTGCAAAAAATCTCTTAGAAAGTGAATATGGGTTTGATGTGATAGAGGTTTTGTACGATTCCGGGAATATAATAATAAACTATCCAAGTGATCAAATTTACTTAACCAATACAGGTTCCGCCGCTGCGTGTAACTACCGTTACAAAATATCAGAAACCTTTTTTTCATGTGATTTTATTGATGCAATAGACGAAAGAATAGAAGGAAAAAATGTCGACGATCTTGTGCACTATAGCTTTATAAAGGAGTATAAAAAAGATTATAATTATCATCAGACAATCATCTGGGATTATTCCAATACCCAAAAAGAGAATAAAAGCGTTACAGTAACTATTGATGAAAAAGAAATTAATTTCGACCAGCCCCCAATAATAGTTAACAGTCGTACTTTAGTTCCTGTTCGTGCAGTAGTAGAGGCTATGGGCGGTGATGTTAGTTGGGACGATGTGACGGAAAGAGCTACGCTTATTCTTGGAGAAGACATTATTAAACTGACTATAGACAACACTACGGCTTACCTAAATGATGAGGCCAAGATAGTAGATGTTGCACCGCAAATTATAAATAGCCGAACCCTGATGCCAATTCGGTTTGTTGCGGAAAGCTTTGGTTATCAAGTTGATTGGGATGAGGCAACACAAACAGTTTTAATCAAGAGAATGGTTTCCTCCGAAGAAGAGAGCAAAAACACTTTGGCAATAGCTGCATTCACAGAATTTTTGAACGATTTTCAGCAAAAACCGATTGAGATACAAGCAATGCCAAATAATTTAATTTTAACTGATGATAATTATATTACAACGACTCTTGAAATACTTTTATACGAGTTTTTTGATATTGATATGGATGGACAAACAGAGTTGATCGTTTCAGGGAAAATACTTTCACCGGATTACAATATGGGCGGCAGTTGCTTTTCGGCTTGGGATATAAATGAAAAAAATGAAATTGTAAAAATTTTTGCGAAAGCAGGCATGAATTCCCGCACCACATGGAGATATAATTTTCTTGAAAATAACGGCGAAATATTCCTGTGTGAAAGTTCAGGGATGTCAAATAGTGTCAGTAGGGTAACCCATAGAATCTTGTATAAAATAAAAGACAGAGAAATCGTGCCCTACTTATCTGTTGATTATGATAATTCTTCTGATTATTATGCAATAAATGACCAACCGGTCTCAGCTGAAGAAGCTCTAAATATGGTAGAAGAGATCGACCATTATAACAGACCAATAATGCAAGTTTTTGAATAAAAAAGTTCGCCATCAATAAGAAATACATTTCGGTATCATAAATGGTAAAAATACCACTTATTACATTTGCAACCAAAGTGCAAAAGCCTGACCACAGATGCGGTCAGGCTTTACCATTAATGGTGATGATGGTGAATGCAGGAGTGAGATTTTGCTTCGGGCGGAAAGCTTCTTATTTGCGGAAACGGAGGAAGCTGTTCGGATTGTGAACATATTGCGGGAGAGCTTATGAAAGGCTT
>JAZNIJ010000004.1:0-5143 GCA_045577455.1 Eubacteriales bacterium | reverse complement strand
AATATAATTATAAATAATTTTAGAAAGATATTTTTCATCATTTCAACCCCTTTCAAAAAAATTATACAATAGATAATAAATAAAGTCAAGAATAATTATAATTGAATTTTAAAAATATCACCCCTTCGAGTTGAAGGGGTGATGTGTGTAACTAAATAAACACAAACGAAGGATTATCCTTTGATGTCGTCCATAGTATCGCTGATGAGTTCGCTAACAACATCCTGAACTTTCTGGAATCTGGAAACGATATCAGTGTTCAATTCGTTGTAAAGTGTATCAACATTGTTCCATGTTTGACCAAAGATAGTACCAAGGTCATAGTGACGATTGTTGAAGATAATGTCAAGCATATCAGAAGATTCTTCATCTTTGAAGTCTCTGAATTTAAGCTGTTTGTCGTAATATTCAGGGGTAAGGAGTTCTTGGCTAAGTTCTGCAAGTGCCTGGATGATGAGACCAAGGTCTTCACCGGCTGAACCGGCAGCATTAACACCGTTAGGAATCATGAGAACAGAAGAAGTGTGAGCACTCATTGCGGAGTAGTAGTTATCCTGAGATTCGGAATACATAGGAACAGGAAGAATACCAAACTCATCATTCATCTGACGGAAGTAAGGAATGTGGATAAGAGTTGACATATAGAACAATTCTCTACCTTCAAGGAAAGCATTTGTAACCGTCTTTTCATATGCTTCGCCTGGTCCTGGGTATTTATCATAGAACTTCTGAAGGTTAGCAACAAGAACCTGACCGCCAAGGTAAAACTCAACAGCATCTGTGAGTGCCTGGATGCCCTGTTCGTTCATCATTGTGAGCTGTGGTTCGTCATTTTTGTCTTTTGCACAAATTGCTTCGCCTGCTGCTACAACATGAATGTAAAGGTTGCCTGTTTCACTTCCCATAAACCACTGGTCAAATTCGGAAATCTCTGATGTATCACCATCAATTTCAGCTGTTGCAGGTTTTTCTGCGGAGAGTGCTTTAAGTCTGTCAAAAGTCCATTCATGGTCTTTAACTAACTGATAAAGATCTTCTTCATAACCGAGTTTTTCATAAAGTTCTTTGTTGAAAAGCATTGCAACTGTACCGTCGTTATCATAAGTGTTTATATCACCTAAAACGAAGTAAAGAGCATCACAAATTGTAAGTTCAGAAACAGCGTTCTGGTCCCAACAACTACTTGCAAGATTGATTGTTGGAATAGTTTTAATGTCTTTAAGCTGATTGTCAGAAATCAAACCGGTGTAGTAATAGTAGCTTTCAAAGAAAAAGTCGTATATACCTGTTCCGGTAGTAAGGTCTGTGAGAATTTTTGTTTTAAGGTCTTGAACGATATCTGTTGCACCTTCACCAAAAATTTCACCATCGATTGAACATTTGTAATCATTTTCAATCTGTTCAATAATGTCTTTTTTTGCCTGGTTTACGTTTGTAAGTGTTCCGTTTTCTTCTTCCATGTAAAGAACGTCACCGGTAAAGTCGATAGTACTCTTACCATATCCAAACCAACGCTCGATGATATTAAATTCTCTGCCCTTAAGGTCTTTCTTTTCCAAGTCGGCATATTTAATATCAGCACCAGGGGAAACGACATCCGAATCGGATGATGTACCTTCATTGCTTGAATCTCCGGAATCAGCAGCACTTTCAACTTTGCTTGTTGAGTTATCCTTGTCTCCACCACAAGCAGTAAAAGAGCATACTACGAGAGAAAGAAGCAACAAAATGCTAAGAATTTTTTTCATTGCCTTGACTCCTTTGCGTCTTTTTTTGTTTTGGCGCAACCTTATTACATAAAATCACACCTTTTGTTATGAGATTATACCACATCTAACAATAATTGTCAATAGGAAATTGTAAATGTTTCTAAAGATAAATATTGTAGATGTGGTATATTTTGGTCATTGTGTTACATTATATTGTATTATCGCTTTAAATTTTCAACAATATTAAACATTGTTGCCTGTTGTGATTGTCCCTTCAGCTTTGAGATTGAACTCTAAAACGGCTTCTTCTCTCATTTTGTATTTAAGAATTTTGCCGGCAGCATTCATAGGAAAGCTGTTTACAAATTTAACGTATCTCGGGGTTTTATGTTTTGCCATATGGTCGCGAACATACGCTTTAATTTCTTCTTCTGTGCATTCAACATCGGGTTTAAGAATAACGCAAGCCATCATTTCTTCACCATATTGCTTGTCTGGAACTCCAATAACCTGAACATCAGAAACCTTTGGATGAGTATAAATAAAATCCTCAATTTCTTTTGGATAAAGGTTTTCACCGCCACGAATAATCATATCCTTTATTCTTCCGGTTATTTTGTAGTTTCCGTCGGGTAACTTTCTTGCAATATCTCCTGTATGAAGCCATCCGTCTTTGTCTATTGCAGCAGCTGTTGCCTGAGGCATTTTATAATAACCTTTCATTATGTTATATCCTCTTGCAACAAATTCTCCATCAACATTGTCGGGGAGGTCTTCGCCTGTTGCGGGGTCAACAATTTTACATTCAACTCCGAAAATAGCTCCACCTACTGTGTTAACTCGAGTCTCAATTGAATCGGTTGTTTTGCTCATTGTTGTTGCAGGAGATGCTTCTGTCTGACCGTATGTGATGCAAATTTCGGGCATATTCATTTTTTCAATAACTTCTTCCATAACCTTAACAGGACAAGGGCTACCTGCCATAATTCCTGTTCTCATATGGGAGAAATCTGTTTTATCAAAATCAGGATGCCCAAGCATTGCTATAAACATAGTTGGAACACCATGGAAACAGGTTATTTTTTCTTTTGTAATACAAGCAAGACCCTTGCTTGGTGAAAATGCGGGGATGGGGCTCATTGTAACACCGTGTGTCATTGATGCTGTCATAGCAAGAACCATACCAAAGCAGTGGAACATTGGAACTTGAATCATCATTCTGTCTGCGGTTGAAAGGTCCATGCAATCTCCAATTGCTTTACCATTATTTACAACATTGTAATGGGTAAGCATAACACCTTTTGGAAATCCGGTTGTTCCAGATGTATATTGCATATTGCATACATCGTGTTTACTAATCATAGAAGCTCGTCTGTATACTGTTTCAATCGGAGTTTTTTCTGCATAAGTCAATGCTTCATCCCAAGTAAGGCATCCATCAGCTTCAGATTCAACCGTAATTATATTTCGAAGGAAGGGAAGTCGCTTAGTGTGGAGTGGCTTGCCTTTTTCGTGGGTTGCAAGTTCGGGGCAAAGCTCTTGTATTATTGAAATATAATCAGAATCCTTATAGCTTCCTGTCATAACCAATGTGTGGGTATCTGACTGACGAAGCAAATATTCTGCTTCGTGAATTTTGTAAGCAGTATTAACTGTAACAAGAACAGCACCGATTTTTGTTGTTGCCCAGAATGTAAGATACCATTGGGGAACATTTGTTGCCCATATGGCAACGTGGTCTCCTGCTTTAACTCCGAGAGAAATCAACGCTCTTGCAAATGTGTCAACATCATCTCTGAACTCTGAATATGTTCTTGTGTAATCGTGAGTTGTATATCTAAAGGCATATTGGTCGGGGAATTCCTCAACCATTCTGTCGAGAATCTGAGGGAATGTGTAATCAATAAGTGTTTCCTTGGGCCATACATATTTTCCTGTTTTGCGGTTGTTATCCTGGAGTCTGTGTCCTGCTGTATCTTTTCCGCTTATGCTGTTCATGTAATTCACAAAATGGGGGAAAACAACGGCAGCATTCTCAAGGTTTGGAGTATATGTCTTTACCCATTCCAATGAGAAAAATCCTTCGTAATTAACAGACCTTAAAGCACTCATGAATTCCTCAATGGGAAGTGTTCCTTCTCCCATCATCTTGTAGGTAACATTTCCGTTTTCGCAAATGGAATCCTTAAGATGAACATGCTTGATGAATGCACCTAAGTTTTGCACAGTTGTTTCTGGTGATTCATTTTTATAAACATATGGATGATGGATGTCCCAAAGAGCAGCAACATAGTCGCTCTGAATCGCTGTTATAACATCGCAAAGACGCTTTGTGTCTGAGTAAACACCGTTTGTTTCAATCAATAATGTAACATCAGATTCTTCTGCATAATCCGCAACGCTTTTAAAGTTGGCTACAACTGTATCATCATCAATTTCAACAGTTGGTGCTGCAGCTTTATCTCCGAGAATGCGAACATATTTAACACCTGATGCTTTGGCAACATCAATATATTCTTTAACTGTTTTTATATCAAAATCTTTTTCGCAAGCAACAATATCAGAAGAAAAAATACTTATTTCCAATTTGAGTTTTTTTAAGGTTTCAACAGTGGAAGAAAGATTTTCTTTTCCAAATGGTGCGTGAAGGTCAAAAATGTCCTTTCCAAGACCTCTTATTTCAATACCGTCAAATCCAAGATCTTTTGCCATTGTGTAAATTTCTGTCCAACTGAAATCAGGACAAGCAAGGGTAGAGAATGAAATTTTCATTGTTTTGCTCCGTTTCTTTTTTATTTTGTGAGATTAAGAAATGGAAATAAAAAAACTTCCATCTCTTAGATTTTAAGAGACGAAAGTAAACTTCCGCGGTACCACTCTTATTAGCATAAAATGCTCACTCACGGGACACAACTATGCCCCTGCACTATAACGGGTGCTTCCGTTCCAACCTAATAAGAGTTTAATTTACTAAAAAATAAACTCCGTTCAGAGGACAGCTCCGGGGTGAGTAGCAACCTATAGCTTACTGTTTTGCACCAAACAACAGCTCTCTGAAAAGCATTTTCGATAGCTTTATCCCCTTCATTGCTTTTAAGTTATCTTATCATATCTTTTTTCTTTTGTCAATAATTATTTTGATAAAAAATATAAAGATTTTAGAAAATATTTATGAATATTCTTTCGACGAATATATCCCTTAAAAATCTTTTACTCCCAATTGAAAATGATTCTGTTATCATTACTTTTTTATAAGTGCATTGACTATATGAAGGGCAAAAGAATTATTTTTTCATTTCTAAGTAAGGCAAAAAGTCAAATCCACTTTTTTTATAAAGTGCAATTGCGTTTTTGTTTTCTTTTTCAACTTCTAAACGAAAAATACTGTCTTTATACTTGTTAGAAATAAAGTTCATAAAACAACTTCCAATACC
>JAZNIJ010000003.1:0-16500 GCA_045577455.1 Eubacteriales bacterium | reverse complement strand
CATCTGAGGATTTGGTCTTTGCCCCATCTGAGGATTGTGTGTTTGTCCCATCTGAGGATTGTGTGTTTGTCCCATCTGAGGATTTGGTCTTTGCCCCATCTGAGGATTTGGTCTTTGTCCCATCTGAGGATTTGGTCTTTGTCCCATCTGTGGATTGGGTCTTTGCCCCATCTGAGGATTTGGTCTTTGCCCCATCTGAGGATTGGGTCTTTGTTCCATTTGAGGATTGTGTGTTTGCCCCATCTGAGGATTTGGTCTTTGTCCCATCTGAGGATTGTGTGTTTGTCCCATCTGAGGATTGTGTGTTTGTCCCATCTGAGGATTTGGTCTTTGTCCCATCTGAGAATTGTAGCTTTGACCCATTCGTGGGTTAGGTGTCTGCCCCCTCCAAGGATTATAGTTTTGCCCTATCTGAGGATTGTAGCTCTGACCCATTTGTGGATTATAGTTTTGCCCCATTTGAGGATTATAAAGATTTTGTTCTGAAGATGATATTTTTCCACCGTTTGAAACCATTTTTTCTTCCAAACGCCCCATATCTTCAACTCCGATTGTTTTGCTAAAGGAATCGTTCTGCTCCATTTCCTGTTTGGAAATTTCGCAACCACAAATTGAGCATTTTTTGTCATTTATATTGACGGAAGAACCACAATTATTACAATTCAAAACGCACACCTCTTGTTTTAATTATTATGTTTAAACTTATATCAAAATTCTTCTTTTATCACTCGTTATATCCGTCAGGAATAGATTCTGTTGTTTTTATCCACTATAAAATTTTCTTTGCAAACAACACCTAAAAACATTTTCACAGGTTATTTAATTATATCACATTTGTTATTTACAGTCAATGTTTTTAAAAAAATAACGCATTTTCTGCACATAATTTTTATAAAAAATTTTATTATACAACAAACAGGGTATTGTTTTGCTAAATAAAAAGGGCATGGATTTCGTTCCATGCCGCTTTTGAATATGCATTTAAATTCAATAAAGTGATTTTTTGCCAAGGAAATGGGATTTTATGGCGATATAATCGGTGGAGTCGATTTTTCCTGAGCTATCTACATCAGCCGCTTTTGCGTATTCACCTGTGAGAGTGAGCTGTTTCAAAAATCCCTTTTTAACTGAAATATAGTCGGTTGTATCAATTTTTCCTGTGCCATCAACATCACCAAAGCAAACAACAATAGCACTTTCGCCGGAAGAAACAACATAGCCCGTTCCAACATTGGCTGATGTTCCGTTTCCTGTGATGGTTACTGTTCCTTCAAACATAGCAGCTAATTCTTCAGCTGAGCAGCCAGGTTTAACACCGAATATATATCCATCTTTTACAGTTATTTTATCATCAACAGGAACAAGCCCCTCTTCTTTTGGGATTATTGCTGTTGCAGAGCAAGAAGAACCGTTTGCATTAACCTCTGTTAATTTTTTGAAGTTTGATGAACCGGGGTCCGTTCCAACGCAGTTGGATGCTGTGAATTCATATGTTCCCGAAGAAACATTTGCCTTAAAGAGAATTTTGAAAACCAGCTTTCCGTCTTCCTTTGTGCCGTCTCCGTTTTCTGCATCTTTATGCGCCAAGCGCATATATACTTTGCCCGAAGCCGTGTCGCAATATGTTCCAACATCTTCCCAATCGGTTGCTGTTTTAATATATTTATCAGTAAGGTCAGAACCACTTGGATATACAGGTGTAAATGCTGTTTTGTTATAGCTTACTATGAAATCCACGCCAACAATTCCGTATGTTGCGGATATATTATTTATTGTGCAAAGAAGCTCAAAATTTCCGCCTTCAACAAATTCTCCTGCTGAAGAAAGGTCAATATCAAACTTTGGCTCGGGGTCTATAGGGTCGGGAATAATTACGCTTGAACCACTGTTTGCACCGCTTCCCCAGATTTCAACTTCGCTGAGGGAAACTGCATACAATGGAGAATATATAGTAATGTATACATACTGTCCGAATGCGTCTTCATTAAGGGTGTATACAAAATCGTGATACTGTGCATTGTTGAGAACTTCATCAACCATTGTGTATTCGCACAATGTTGGCTCTGCACTGTCGAGAGTGTCTGCACAAGCAATAGTTACTTCTTCTGCTCCGAAGTCTCTATTACCATAAATACGAACACCTCTGAATTTTATTGTTTTTATATCGTCTCTTGGCGCGCCAAGGTCGAAAACAAATGTATGGGTTGCTCCTGTTCCTGCATATGCAACGGTAACGCCCTGTGTTTCTTCGTCTGCAACAACACCGTCTGTAAGAAATAATGATGCATCATCAAATCCGGGGAGGTAGTTTGATGCAGAAGATGAATAATTGTTTTTCAACGCATAGTTAATAAGCTCAGGTTCTTCGTCTTCAACTGCAGGGTTTCCGCTTCCCCAAATTTCAATTTCACTAAGAGAAAGAACATAATTCGGAGAATAAAGACTAACATACACATATCTGCCGATTGCCTCTGTGCTGAGAGTGTATATAAAATCCATATATGATGTTCCTGCTTGAAGCTCCGTTTCGCAAGTATAAGTATTTGTTACAGGGTCGTTTTTATCATTATTTTTGGTAACTGCAATTGAAGTTTCTTCTGCTCCAAAATCTCTGTTACCGCTAATAAGAACATTTCTTATTTTTATTGTTTTTATATCGTATTTGATTTCACCCAAATCGAAAACAATAGTATGTGTTTTGCCTGTTCCCGCAAAAGCAACGGTAACACCGTTTGTTTCTTCTGTTGCAACATTTCCGTCTGTGAGGAGATTTCCGCTATCTTCTTTCCCTGAAAGATAACTCGTTGGAGTTGTTGTATAAGAGCATCCTGCGGCATAGTTTGAAACAGAAGCATCTGCAACCACAGAAAAAGCAACCGCGGCAACACCTAAAATCATCAATATAGCCATAATAAGAGCGAGAGTACGGCGCGTTGCGTTTAACTTCATAAATATAGTCTGCCTTTCATAGCTTATTCGCTCATATAAAAATATACAAGCTGTTGTAATTATACAATAAAAAACTTTGCATTTCAAGATTTTTTTGTTACTTTTTACATATGGTTAATTATTATTTTTCATATATTTTAAGAATTGTGATAAATTTGCGCTTTCAATCTCAGCAACTATGAGGTTGCCCTCATCTGTATATTCCGAGGAAATAACTGTTGCTTTTCTGTATAAGGCGTTTGAAACATCCATATTTGCGTAGGGAATTAAGAATTCATAAACCATTTTTTTGCTTTTTACAATTCGCTCAATTTCAGAAAGAAGTTCTTCTATTCCCTCTCCCTTTATTGCAGAGATTGCAAAAGCGTCTTTGGGTATAAATTCCCTGCTTCCAGCCATATCAACCTTATTATAAACCCGAACAATATCCTTTGAAGCACCGCCAAACTCCTCAACCAGCTTTTCTGTTACTCCGTTTTTACGAAGCTGTTCTTCAATGCTTTCGGAAGAATCTGTGAGAATCATAATAATATCAGCATATTTCAATTCTTCCAAAGTTGAACGGAACGCTTTTACAAGGTGGTGGGGCAAACGGTCAATAAAACCAACAGTATCAGTTAGCAAAACCTCATTTCCCCCAGGTAGCTTCATTATTCTTGTAACAGGGTCAAGGGTTGCAAACAGCTTGTCCTCTGCAAGAACTCCTGCGCCTGTAAGCCCATTAAGAAGGGTTGATTTTCCTGCATTGGTATAACCAACAATTGCAACAGTTGGAATACCTTTTTTGCTTCTTGACTCTTTTTGCAAAGCCCTTGTTCTGTCAAGCTCTCTTATTCTTTCTTCAAGTGCTTCTATTCTTCGTTTAATATGTCGTCTGTCCGTCTCCAGCTTGCTTTCACCAGGCCCTCTCGTTCCAATTCCGCCACCAAGTCTTGAAAGCTCTTTTCCCTTTCCCATAAGACGGGGAGCAGTATATTTAAGACATGCAATTTCAACCTGCAATTTACCTGCCGCACTATTTGCGTGAAGTGCAAAAATGTCGAGAATGAGCATTGTACGGTCAATAACTCGGCATTTTACTATGTCTTCAAGATTTCTTATCTGAGAAGGTGTAAGCTCACCATCAGCAACAACAAGATTTATTTCAGGGTTATTTTCTATAAACTCTGCAAGCTCCTTTGCTTTTCCCGAACCGATATATGTTGCAACATCGGGTTTCTCCCTTGACTGAGTCATAATTGCCTTAACCTCACCCATTGCAGTATCAAGCAACCGTTCAAGCTCTGCCAGGGTTGCTTCATCATCTGAAATGGAAATCAACACCGCTTTGCTTTTTTCTGATTCAAATTCTATTGTTTCTTTTTCAAATTCCATATCTTTCTCTTTTCAATGTTGTTGAATTGATTTTATCATTTTTTATATGGCTTTGTCAATATTTTTTCCAAATTTATAAAGCGGTGCTTTTTTTCTGCACCGCTTTATAAATCAATTTTTCTTAAGTTTTTTCACATTAAGGATGATATACACACCCAAAACAACACATATTGAGCCAATAACAACAGCATACATAACAGGCATTGTTACTGCGTTTTCTCCTATATATATGTTGCAATCCACAACATTTTTCAGTTCATCAATTGTATCTTTTGGAAAACCGATTCTTTCAAACTCTCTGAAAGCTCCGTTCATTGAATGGTTTCTTACCAAAGATGTACCATGAGTTCCGGGCAAGAAAGAAAGCACCTTTTTTAATGCAGGGAAAAATTGTGAAAGGGGCATATATGCACCGCAAATGAAACCGTATCCCGAACTTACAATTGTTCCAACGGCTGAAATTTGCCCCTGAGTTGAAAGAAAAAAGTTAACAAGAGAAGAAAGTGCCGTTCCAAGCATTACAAGAATAACAACGTCGAGAAGGAGTAGTAAAACATCAATTGCGGACAAATACCACCCTGTGAATGCAACATACAAAAGGCATATTGCCATTCCCGAAACACATACTATACTGCTTGAAATAAAGGTCGAGAAATAATACCCAAGGGCAAGGGATGACCCCTTTACAGGAGTAACTGAAAGGTCTTTTATAGCTCCGCTTACTTTATCTTGCACCATAAGCATATTGGAGCAAAATGGTACTGTTATGCAGGAAACAGCAAGGATTGATGAGACAAGCTGTCCCCCAACAAGCCCATTCATCAGCTTTTTTGATACCTCAATCCCTTCAGGAATTGCCTGCGCAAAGCTGTCTGTAAACACCCTTTTCAAAAATGTTGCATACAGAACAAGAAGTATTACAGGTGTTATCAGGGATGTGAAAAACAACCCTTTGTCTTTAAAAAATAGCTTAACATTCCGTTTAATCAATGCTTTTGTCATTTTAAAATCCTCTTTTGTTTAAACTATTGGTTTTCATTGTTCAACGCCTTGCCTGTTGCGCTTAAAAACACATCATCCATTTTCCCTTTTGTTATTTCATAATCCTTGAAAATATGGGGATATTTAATAATCAAATCAGTAGCTTTAGCGGTGTTTTCTACATAAAATCTTATTGAATTATGCTGTATTATATATTCCACGCCCATTTTTTTGACTTCACTTTCATCTGCATCGTAAAGAATAACACTATCCCTTGTGTATTTGTTTTTCAAGTCAACAGG
Organism: Eubacteriales bacterium; assembly: GCA_045577455.1. Taxonomy (GTDB): domain Bacteria; phylum Bacillota; class Clostridia; order Oscillospirales; family CAG-382; genus SIG653. Next base: position 10,894 of record JAZNIJ010000003.1, on the reverse strand, counting down.
TGTACCCTCTGTTGCAATTTTTCCGTTGTCAAGAATAACAATATAATCTGCATCAGCGGCTTCTTCCATATAATGAGTTGTGAGAAAAACAGTTATGCCTTCGGTTTCACGCAAGTTATTTATAACATTCCAGATATTTTTCCTCGTTTGAGGGTCAAGCCCCGTTGTTGGCTCGTCGAGAATAATTATTTCCGGCTTATGAATCAACGCCCTTGCAATATCAACTCTCCGTTTTTGCCCTCCCGAAAGCTTATTTACCTGCCGTTTAAGCAAGTCATTTAAATTGAGCAAATCTGCAAGCTCATTTATTCTTTCATCGAGAGCTTTCCCTTTTAATCCATAGAGCGCACCTCGGCTTTTCAAATTATCCGAAACCGATAGTGGGCTATCAAGAACTGATTCCTGAAACACAACCCCTATTTTGCGTTTTAAAGACGCTTTGTTATCATCGAGAGATATACCGTCTATTACAACCTTTCCTTCGTCTTTTTCAAGCTGACCGCATAAAATATTTATTGTTGTTGACTTTCCTGCACCGTTTACCCCCAAAAAGGCAAAAAGCTCTCCTTTATTAACCTTGAAGCTGATATTATCAACTGCTTTTATTTCACCAAAGCTCTTTTTCAAGTTTTCTATACTGATGATACTGCTCATATTTTCCCCTTTGTTGTTTTTTTTACAAAGTTAGTATTTCTCTGTTTTTCTCACAAAACCCATCGATTTATTTCCTATAATTTTTTTCAAAGACAAATTAACTTTTACGACATTTTTGCATAAAGCAAAATTGGCTTTTTTATGTTAATTATAGCTATTTTCTTTTTAATATATGGAACATCTCCGTCAATTTCTGCTCTGCTTCTTCTAAAGTGAAAACCTCCGCCCCCTGATAAAACAGCATGGCAAGCCCATATGTATAAACGGAAATATGGCTGTACAACTCGTCTGCTTCCGATTCACTCATATTATGGCTTTCCATCAAAGCCGAAAGTATATTTTTGTAGTTTGGGTCGTTCTTTTGCAAATAATTTCTTATTGGCTCGCCTTCGCTTTTTTGAAGAAACAGCAAGTGAAACAGCTTCGGCTCTTCCTTAGCAAAACGGATATATTCCATTCCCGCACGTTTAAACGGCATTTCTTTTTTCATTTCTTCATTAAGACGTTTGGCGTAAAGCTCTGCTGCCTTTAATTTTATTTCCCTTTTCACTTCTTCCATATTATCAAAGCAAGAAAATATTGGCTGTGGTGAGCATCCCAAAACATCTCCAAGACGCCTTGCCGTAAGTGCATCTATACCTTCACTGCGCACAAGCTCAAAGCCGTTTTTTATTATAAGTTCCTTTGTGTATTTCGTTTTGGGTGGCATATTTCCTCCGAAGTTTAAATAACATTTGTTATATTACAGTTGTTATTTTATCACCAAAATTCATTTTTGTCAATACCTTTTTTATGTTTGACATAAATTCAGCTTTTTGAATTTGTATTTTTAATTGACTTGATAAGTATTTTGTGGTAGTATATATACGGAAACAGAGCAGAAACGAGGAAAACATATGAAAATATATAACTCGGTTGACGAGCTTATAGGGAAAACACCTTTACTTCGGCTTTCAAAAGTTGAAAAAAAGTTTCAAACAGAAGGGCGAATTCTCGCAAAAATTGAATTTTTCAACCCGACATCGTCAGCCAAAGACAGAGCGGCAAAATATATGCTTGATATTGGGGAGCAACAGGGACTTATTGACAAAGATACCGTTATCATAGAGCCGACATCGGGAAATACAGGCATAGGACTTGCATCAATTGGAGCTTCAAGAGGTTACAAAACAATAATAGTTATGCCCGAAACCATGTCCGAAGAAAGAAAAAAGCTGATGCAACTTTACGGAGCAGAGCTTGTTCTCACCGATGGCAAAAAAGGTATGGCAGGGGCAATTGAAAAGGCAGAAGAACTAAAAAATAGCTTTTCAAAAGCATTTATACCGAACCAATTTGAAAATACTGCAAACGCCAAAGCCCATTTTGAAACAACAGGCCCTGAAATCTGGAATGATACAGAGGGAAATATTGACTGCTTTGTTGCAGGCGTTGGTACGGGTGGCACAATAACAGGTGTTGGAGAATTTTTAAAAATGAAAAAAAACAACATAAAAATCGTTGCCGCTGAACCAAAGGATTCTCCTGTTTTATCCGAAGGGAAAAGCGGCACACACGGCATACAAGGAATTGGAGCCGGCTTTGTTCCGAAGGTACTTAACACCCGTATTTACGACGAAATAATAACCGTTGCCACCAATGACGCTTTTTCAACCCTTAAAATGCTTGGAAAAACAGAAGGTGTTCTTGTGGGAATATCATCAGGTGCCGCACTATTTGCCGCAATTCAGATTGCGAAGCGCAAGGAATTCCACGATAAAAACATTGTTGTTTTACTACCTGACAGCGGTGACAGATATTTGTCGGTGCTGTAAATAAGCATATATTTTTTTAAGCAAGAGAGATTTTATATGCTATACAACCCCAAAAACTCACCTACAATACAAACAACCTAATACAAAAATGCTGTTACAACACAAAAACGGCTTGTTGCAACAGCATTTTTATATGATTTATGAAAACCGCCTCGAGAGATTGCAAAAGCCATTTTTTTTAAAACTTATGCAATACAGTTTTGAGGCGGCTATATTTTTATATTTTGCTTAAAGTTTCTCTCATTTCTTCAATCTGTTTTTTAACAGAATCAAAGCCCGCCGCACCGTAAGATGTACGGTCTTTTACGCATTTTGTAAGGTCGATGGCTTCAAAAATGCCCTCGTCGAACAAAGGAGAATACTCCTTATATTCATTCAAAGATAGCATTTCAAGAGTTTTTCCCTTACCTATGCTGTCACGAACGATTTTTCCCGTAATCTTATATGCGTTTCGGAATTCAAGCCCTTTTGTAACAAGGAAGTCTGCAACGTCAGTTGCGTTAATATATCCACCCGATGCCGCTTTATACATTGCGTCTCTGTTAAACACAGTTACGGAAAGCATTTCAGCGGTAATTTCAAGGCAGATTTTAACAGTTTCAACACTGTCAAAAATCCCTTCCTTATCCTCTTGCATATCTTTGTTATATGCCAACGGTAAGCCCTTAAGCACTGTCAACATAGAGATAAGAGAGCCGTAAACTCTGCCTGTTTTCCCTCTCACAAGCTCTGCCACATCGGGATTTTTCTTCTGTGGCATAATGCTTGAACCGGTGGAAAATCTTTCATCTAAGTCCACATATTTAAACTCAAAGGATGACCAAAGAATATACTCCTCGGAAAACCTTGATAAATGAGTCATAATAAGAGAGTTAACGAAAGCAAGCTCTGCAACAAAATCTCTGTCTGAAACACCGTCTATACTGTTTGAACAGGGGCGAGAGAATCCAAGTGCCTCGGCAGTTGCAAATCTGTCTATTGGATATGTTGTTCCACCCAAGGCGCAAGAGCCGAGGGGAGACACATTGATACGTTTCACGCAATCGTCAAGACGCTCTATGTCACGAAGGAACATATTTGCATACGCCATAAGCTGATGACCAAAGCAAATTGGTTGGGCGCGTTGCAAATGAGTATAACCCGTTGCAACATAATCTGAGGTTTCCTCTGCTTTATCAACAAAGGCACAAACCAGCTTTACAAGAAGCTTTTTTATTGTTTCGCTTTCGTTTCTAAGCTTCATTCTCAAATCAAGAGCAACCTGGTCATTACGGCTTCTTGCGGTATGAAGCACCTTTCCCGCCTCACCAATACGTGATGTAAGGGTAAGCTCAACGAAGCTGTGGATATCTTCCTCACCGCCATCAAAGGTGAGTTTTCCCGATTCTATATCAGAAAGGATCTCTTTAAGGCCACTTGTTATCTTAACAAACTCTGCCTCCCCAATTATTCCGTTGGCGCAAAGCATGGCGGCGTGGGCAAGAGAGCCGGTTATATCCTCTTTGAACATCGCCTTATCAAAGGGCAAAGAACGGTTGAATTTATCTGTAAGCGCATCAAGTTCCGATGCACTTTTACCTGCCCAAAGCTTATCCATAATTACTTCTTCTTCTGGTTCATCATTGCCTGAACTTTAATTGGAAGTCCAAACAAGTTGATAAAGCCCTCAGCATCCTTCTGGTCGTAAACTTCGTCTTCGCCAAATGTTGCGATTTCGCTATCGTAAAGTGAATATGGAGATGTTACGCCTGCGTTAATCATATTGCCCTTGTAGAGCTTAAGTTTAACTTCGCCTGTAACTGTTTCCTGTGTTTTATCAACGAAAGCAGAGAGAGCTTCACGGAGAGGTGTGAACCACTGACCAAAATATACAAGCTCTGCAAATCTTGAAGCAACCAATTCTTTATAATGAGCTGTATCTCTGTCAAGAGTGAGTGTTTCAAGAACCTTATGAGCGTGGTAAAGAATTGTTCCACCGGGAGTTTCATAAACGCCACGGGATTTCATACCAACAAGACGGTTTTCAACCAAGTCTGCAAGACCGATTCCATTTTCACCGCCCAATTTATTGAGCTTAAGAAGCAAGGAAACAGCGTCCATCTTTTCGCCATCAACAGAAACAGGAACACCCTTTTCAAAGCCAATTGTTACATAAGTTGGCTTATCGGGAGCCATTTCAGGAGAAACGCCCATTTCAAGGAATCCGGGTTTATTATACTGTGGCTCGTTTTCGGGGAATTCAAGGTCAAGGCCTTCGTGAGAAAGATGCCAGATATTTTTATCTTTGGAATAGTTGGTTTCTCTGTTTATCTTAAGAGGAATATTATGTGCTTCTGCATAATCTATTTCTTCGTCTCTTGATTTAATATCCCATTCTCTCCAAGGAGCAATTATTTTCATATCGGGAGCAATTGCTTTTATTGTAAGCTCAAATCTTACCTGGTCGTTACCCTTACCTGTACAGCCGTGGCAAATTGCATCTGCGCCTTCTGCGAGAGCAATTTCAGCAATTCTCTTTGCAATAACAGGACGAGCAAAGGATGTGCCCAAAAGGTAATCCTGTTCGTAAACTGCGCCTGCTTTAAGAGTTGGGAAAACATAATCTTCGATAAATTCTTTTTTAAGGTCTTCAATATAAAGCTTGGAAGCACCTGTTTTTAATGCCTTTTCTTCAAGACCGTCAAGTTCGTCTGCTTGACCAACGTCTCCTGAAACGGCGATAACTTCACAGTTATCGTAATTTTCCTTAAGCCACGGAATAATGATGGAGGTATCAAGACCGCCAGAATACGCTAAAACAACTTTTTTGATTTTCTTTTCCATTTTCTGTTCCTTTTCTATTTTTGTGCCATAGCACATAGTTTTACATTTTAGATTGATTATACCCCACTTTCTATATTTTGTCAATAGCTTTTATATGCTTAAATGCTTTAAATTTTCTATTTTGATAGCTTTAAAAGATTAGTGAACCCCAACTAAAATCAGCTTTTTCAAATATTGTATTGACTTTTTTAAAATATGTGATATCATCAATGCATTACGGACTTTAAAGAGGTTAATTATGGTGAGCTTATTGTTAGCACTTATATATATTTGTTTTATCAGTCTTGGACTGCCCGACTCTTTGCTTGGCTCTGCCTGGCCTGTGCTTCATGAAGAAATAAATGTTCCCCTGTCTTATGCAGGAATTGTATCTGCAACCATATTTATTGGAACAATTCTTTCCAGCTTATTCAGTGATAAGCTGTTGCATAAATTCGGCGCAGGAAAGGTTACCGCTGTAAGCATTGCTTTAACAGCAGTTGCGTTGTTTGGATTTTCGGCAAGCAAAAATTTCCCTATGATTATTTTGTGTGCCATTCCATACGGACTTGGTGCAGGAAGCGTTGACGCAATACTTAATAATTTCGTTGCTCTCCATTACAAAGCACAGCATATGAGCTGGCTTCACTGTATGTGGGGCGTTGGAGCAACAATAAGCCCGTATATAATGAGTTTTTCTCTTGTTCAGCTTGAAAGCTGGAATTATGGCTATTTTATTGTTTTTGCGATTCAGGCGGTTTTATCTATAGTTGTTTTCTTAAGTATTCCATTGTGGAAAAAAACTTCAACAAGCGGTGAGTTTGCCGAGACGAATGAAAGCACTCCCCTCTCTTTCAAAACCATATTCTCAATAAAAGGTGCGATTCCCTGTTTTGTGTTGTTTTTCTGTTACTGCGCTTTGGAGCTTTCTTCTTCTCTTTGGGCAACAAGCTACCTTGTGCAAAAATGGAATTTCACCCCCGAAAGTGCCGCTGGTTTTGCGAGTATGTTTTACATAGGCATAACATCAGGGAGAGCAATTAACGGATTCCTTGCAATGAAACTGAGCGACCATTTTTTAATCCGTATGGGTCTTTGCATAATAACCGCAGGCATTGGGCTTCTTTTAATTCCGTTACATTCCGCTTTCGCCCTTTCGGGATTCCTTGTTATTGGACTTGGATGCGCCCCCATTTATCCCTGTATAATACATATGACTCCTTTCGTTTTCGGGAAGGATAAATCTCAGGCGATGATCGGTGTACAGATGGCTTTTGCATATACAGGATTTCTGACAATGCCACCTGTTTTTGGGTTTATTGCTGAGCATACAACAATTTCCCTGCTTCCTTTTTTCCTTTTGATTTTCGTTGTCTCTATGGCAATAACTCATACAATGGTGATAAGAGCAAAGAAGAATAATATCTGATAAAAACGAACAGAAAATGGGCTGTTAAAAAGCGAACAAAATCGCAATTTAACAGCCCTGTTATTATTCAAAAAATGTTTGAGTTTTTCGTGTCCCAAAAGCTCTATTTTTTCAAGAACATTGTTTTAAAAGCTCCATTTCAGGGAAAATCTTGTTCTTAAAAACTCCTTTTTTAAAAAAACCTTATTTGAAAGCTATATTTTCAAGAAAATCTTGTTCTTAAAACTCCATTTTTCAATAACCTTGTTTCAAAAACTCTATTTTTAGATAATCCCGTTCTTTTAAAACTCTATTGTTTTTTCAAAAAGTCCAAAACGCAATTGTTAAACTCAATTGGATTTTCAACAGCAACAAGATGCCCACCCTCTATAAATTTCAAAGTTGAATTGGGTATATTTTCAGCTATGAACTTCGTATGTTCTTTTTTTATAAGGTCTTCTGTTCCTGCAATAACCAAAGTTTCGGCTTTTATATTTATAAGGTCAGTTGGAGAAATATCAGGGTCATCAATCATAAGGAGCATCATTTCTGCCCTTAAATTTTCTTTTTCATCAAATTCAGAATGTTTTTTTGCTTCTTCATACGCTTCTATTATAGAACGGTTTATTTCGTCATCAACACCTGATGGGTCAAGATTAGCACCGTCAACAATCAGTTTCAAAACTCTGTCGGGGTAGCTCATTGAAAAAAGCAAAGCGATATTTCCACCGTCGGAAAATCCCAAAAGATTTGCTTTTTTTATTTCTTTCTCATCCATAAAGAAAAGCAGGTCTTTTGCAAACTGTCGCATAGTGAATGGTGATGCACCTCGGGGCGTTTTGCCATGCCCTCTTGTGTCTATAGCGAAAACCTTATAATACTTTGAAAACTCATCTATCTGAAAATGAAAATATTCACTGTCTCCACCGTTTCCGTGGAGCAAAAAAATCGGCTCACCTTCGCCTTTTTCAATATAATGATGCTTTATGTCCATATTTTCTCCCAAAACATTTATATTGTTTACCTTTTCCCTCTTGTTGCGAACAATCAAATGTTATGGGCAACAAGAAAAGGTATGCCAAAAGTGTTACGGAATTGGTATAATTATTTCATTCTGACTAATCAGCGAGATAAAATAATTGCCTATGTCCGCAGGAATGGGGCGAAGCTTCATTACAGGATTCGCTTCGTCCTCAAAGTCATATGCATACAGTAAATACAGCTTGTTATCCCTTAATTTTAAATCAAAACCCCTGCTTGTACTGAAAGCACCGTCTTTGCTTTCCTTATAAAAACGAATTTCATCAGTGTCCCATTTAGAAGAAGAATCAAAAGCCATTATCTCCAAACCTTCTTCATTGTTGAATGATGTTAAGGGGTTATAATAATTCTTTTTGGAAAACTCCAACAGCTTATCAAACATTTCAATGTCTATATCTGAAATTATGTATTGGTCCCCACCGTATACATTGCCTACATGGCAGATATATTTATAATTCTCGGGGTTGTTATAATATGAAAACGCCTCGCTGTAATGTGAGCTTTCAAAATATATGTTCGGCTCGGCATCCAAATCATTGGCAACGAAAAATTTATACTTCGTGTCAAAATATCCTGTGTATGTTTTGTTTTTGATTTTAACGGTTTTAATGTCCGAAAAATTGTGTGATTCCTCATATAAATGCCCTATATAAGCTCGTTTATATTCAACACCGTCAACTGTAATTGTATCAGGCAATTCAAAATATTCATTGACAGCATCGCAGGAAACAATTGCAAAAACAGATAATAAAACCAAAAGCATGAAAATAATTTTTCTCATTTTATCCCCCCTTATTTTTTTAACCAAGGATACAGAAAGCTTTATTTTATCACTAATCAAAAAGCATTATCCTAAACTCATTCAATGAGAAGATGTTGCAATTTATCAGTAATACAATGTGATAAACCCATCAATCCAATATGTATTATCCAATAAACGGGGTTTAAAAAATCTAAATACCTTTTTTATTCTGAAACCGTAAGCGGTATCCTTAAAGCCGTCTTTGGTTTTTAATAATTCAATTGCCTTCTTTGCCTTTTTCAATACAATGATGCTTTATATCCATATTATCCACCGTATACATTACCAACACAGCAAATATATTTGTAATTTTCGGGGTCATCATAGTATGAAACCGCCTTGCCATAGCGGGAGCTTTCAAAATATATGTTCGGCTCAGCATCCATATTATTGACAACGAAGAATTTATACCGCTTGTCAAAACAAACTGTTTTGTTTTTGATTTCATATATGACAAAAACAAAGATGCATAAAAATCTCAAAGTAAAGATTTCCACAAAGAATTATAGTTTTTTACTTTCTTAATTGACCGATTTTTTTTCTAATCTCAAAAAGGGGCAAATTTCTTTTCAAGGTTTTAGCGAATTTATTAAACTCATCGGTGTTTACTATATTTTTTTCAAAATCCGTTTTAGCTTTTTCTATATTGAAAAATTTATTATTTTGATTTATAGTGTCAACTATACCTTTTTCTAAAAGGAAATTTTGGTATTTTAAATATCTATCCTCATAATTTTGATTAAACTTGGTATAATCTGCTTTTAAGTAAAGTTCGTATATTTCTTCTTTTTTAAAGCTCTGTCTTTTGCCTGTGCTTATGCAAGGAATATCAAAAAACTCTCCCATCTCCTGCGTGCGCGTATCAACAGTTAAAAGCGTTGCAGGAACACCAGCTAATATTGCCATTATTGAACCATGAATTCGACTGCCAAATGCATAATTGAACGACCCATTTTTAATATATGAATACCAATCATTCATATCAGCAATCATTCTGATTCTTTTTTGTGCAAGCAGCTTGGCTGATGCTATTCCATATTGTCTATAAAATGAATATTTAAAGGAAAAAGATTTGTTATCTAAAAAATGCTCGTCATACAAACAAGAAAAATATGTGTCTTGATCAATATATACACTATCTTCAAATCCCAAAATTGCATCTTCAAACAAAGGCATATTTCCATTGAACAAAGGCCTGAACTCATCTTCTGAAACTTTTTCATTGTTCACACGAAAATCTCTTCCCAATTGATACATGGAGGGACATCCGGTAACAACAGCAGAAGAAAAGCCCAATCTGCTAAAAAATTCTTTTGTGAAATTTCCTCTTAAGGCAAACTCGCCTCCCGTGTTATAGATTGCAGAAATAAATACTTTTGATTGTTCGCCTATCTCTTTTACAAGTTTTTCTAAATCATCATAACTTTTGGCCTGAGCACCGCAAGCTATAACATAAACAGGTATTTTTATATTAGAAAAAAGCGAAGCTATTTCTGCCATATAATTTACATATTGTTTGCCAAAAAAATTCGCCATTGGATAGATTATCAAGTCATACAGATTATTTATCTGATCTGTGCTCTCATTGCTTCTAAAAGAAATTTGGTTTTCTCCATTATCTATTTCGGAATACAAACCTTGAAACCAAAGCTTGTTACCCCAATTAGGACAAATATTACCAAAACGTGATGATACATCTTTATAAAAGGTTGAATAATTTGTTTCGCCAAAAATATCCAATTCGTTCCCTTTTTCTACGGGTCTCCATATCAAAATTCTTTTTCCCACTGTAAATCTCCCTTCTGTTTACAAAATCCACAAAACCAAGAAAAAATCAGACAAACCTCAAACTGTAATTGTTTGAAATGCAATTTTGTATAGTTTCGCCATTCTCCACATCAGACATTTAACCAATGTCCAACAGATAATTATTTTCTTGAATAATTATCTAAACATTTCTTGACATTCTTCACATTAAATTTTCAACATATTACATCTTTAAGTTCAATCGCTAAAATATTTCTTCATTTTTTTATTTCTTGCTTCTATTATATCAGTAAGTGACTTCATTTGTCAATAACAAATGCAAAAAGTATAAATTTTATAAATTGCAATATAAAATGTCCACAAAAATAAGCGACTAAAATTGTTTAAAAAGTATATCGTTGGAGGACAAACCGTTAAAGCGTTTTCTTGGATAATTGTTAATCCAAGATTCAATCATTTCAATATTCTCATGAGAGAATTGACTGATATCTGAGCCTTTAGGTATAAAACGCCTTATCAGCTTGTTAGCATTTTCATTGGAGCCTCTTTCCCAAGCACTATATGGGTGTGCATAATATACTTTCGTTCTTTTCCTTTTTGTGAAGA
>JAZNIJ010000002.1:0-3875 GCA_045577455.1 Eubacteriales bacterium | reverse complement strand
TTCATATGGAATATTACAGGAAACGCTAATATTTTTATCTCTTAATATTTCTGTATTAACAAACAGTTCTTCCATGGCTTTTGTATCAAAAACCATATATCCCTTAAACGGAACTCCAAAAACAAACTGTAATTTTTTAGAAAGAAAATCGGCGCCATTTGAAGAATATATCTGTTTAAATGAACGATTATACCCATTCACCATAATTGTTCCATCTATAGGTATCTCATTATAAACCATTTTTGATGAATTTTTGCTCATACAAACAAATTTTGCGCTTAAAAGCTGGTTTGTATGGTCCTCAAAGAAAACGAGATATCCTTCTCCAAAATCTTCCTTTGAAGGAACAACGGGAGAATTTTCCGAACTATCTCCGCTTATATTGGAATCACCCTGATAATAATCCTCAGGTTTTTCATAGGAATAATCAACCGTTTCCTCTGAAACAACTTCTTGTTTAAACATTCCATCTAAAACATTATCAACCACAATATACCCAACAACAGCAAACAAAGTTGCGGCAAGGGCAAAGGTTATTATAAAATTTCTGAAAGCTGTTGACATATATATACCCTCTGAACCAATTTCGGTTCAACCTTTTTATGAATATGTTACACTATATTTACCTGGGTGTTCTGCAAACCATTTATCAGCGTTTGAACCCTTTTCAACATGCACTGTTTTAAGTGCGTTACAATTTATCAAAACATTTTCTCCAATTGTTTTTACACTTGAAGGAATTCTAATTGAAGCCAAAGATTTTGAATTTGAAAATGCCTCTTTGCCTATATTTGAAACCTTATTTGAAACAATAACATTTTTGAATTCATCACAATAAGCGAACGCATATTCACCAATACTTGAAAGAGCTTCAGGCATTGAAACATCCGATAGCTTTCTACAACAGTAAAACGCATATTTTCCAACTGTTGTTACATCTTTTGGAAGATTTACCTCTGTTAATCTGAGACAATGACAGAAAGTATATTCAGGAATACTTCTAAGATTTTCAGGTAGATAAACTGTTTCAAGATAACCGCATCCATAAAAAGTATGAGTTCCTATAGATGTTATATTATCAGAAAATTTAACGCTTTTAAGCGAAGTACATGAATTGAAAACGCTGTTTCCAATTTCTGTAACTGTTTGAGGAATTTCAATACTTTTTATACCTGTACAAGAAAATGCATAAGAGGATATTTCCTTTAATCCCTCTGCAAATGTTATATTTTGGAGCTTCGTGCAATTATAAAACAAATATTTGGGTATGATACCATTAGATGTGTTAACATAAACGGTTTCCAACGATCTGCAATCTGAAAATGCATTTTCTTCATATACACCATTTCCCATTTTTACACATTTAAGAGAATCGCAACCAGAAAAAGCATAGCTTCCAACATCACCAACTTGTGAAAGGTCAACATCGGTTAATGAATCGCAATTATTGAAAGAACTTTTGCTTATTTTAGAAATTTTGCCACTTGGAAAAGTTTTCAGTGATTTACAATTATAAAATGCTCGCTCAGTTATTAAAGCACCTTCACCGTTAAAGTGAACAGACTCCAACGACAAACAATTTGCAAATGCACCTGCGCCAAAAGACATAACAGATTGTGGAATTGTTACGCTGATAATAAATTCATTATCGGCAAACGCTTCTGTTCCTGTTTTGCCAACACCTTCAGGGATAGATATACTCTCAAGTTTTTTCATGGCAGCAAATGAACGCACACCAATAGTTTTAACTGTTGAAGGGATTTCTATTTTGGTTATTGCTGTATTTTTTTCAAAAGCATAATCTCTTATATCTGTTACAGCAGAGGGAAAAGTTACCGTTTTATCTTTTCTTTGAGAAGGGCAAGCAACAAGAGAAGAAAAATCTTTAGTATAAAGACATCCATCGCTAACAGTGAAATTTTCACTTTCCGAGGAAACTTCTATAGTTTCAAGGGAAAGACAGTCTCTAAATGGATTACCTTTTATCTCTGTTACGGTTTCGGGAATTACAACCCTATTCAAATCCTTGCATGAAATAAATGCTTTTGAATCCAAGCATAAATTTTTGCAGTTATCAAAGGATGATGGTATGGTTACATCTGTTGCATTACCGAAATATTTTAATATTTCTACTTTTGTTACACCATTATTTGTTGATATCTTATATTGGAAATCACTTGTTTTTACAACATCACTACCACACGAGGCAAAGGAAAAACAAGCAACTATTATTGTCAAAACCGAAATGAATATGGTTAAATTCTTTTTCATAATACAAAATCCAATGCTTTATTTTTTACGATTGAATACATTTTTTACAAACGTATTCTTTTGCTGATAATGGAGCTATAACTTATAAAAAACGATGGAGCTACAACTTTTAAAATGAATGAAACTATATTTGAGACCTATGATTATTTGTTAAAGAAAAAACCCACCTCTATGGCGGGTAAAACTACTAAATCCGTTGCAAAACGGTCCGCAACAAAAGGAAACTCCGTCGGGTCGCACCTTTAAGCGCGACCCAAACGGATATTAAATTTGTACGGTTTAAAATTATGATCTTCTGTTAATAATATCGAAGAAATCCATGTTTCCGTTATCACCATTTGCTGCTGGAGCTGCAGGAGCTGCATCAACAGGAATATCGTTAACAACAGGTGCAGAAACGGGAGGTGTATATACAGGTCTTCTGTATTCGTTGCTTCTTTTGTTTACATCGAAACCTGTTGCAACGAGAGTTACCTTCATTTCGTCTTCCAAAGTTGGGTCGAAAGCAGCACCGAAGATAATCTGAGCATCTGCCTGTGCTTCGTTTGTAATCATTTCAACTGCCTGGTCAACTTCATCAAGACCAACATCGGGTGATGCTGTGATATTTACGATAATACCCTTTGCACCGCTGATATTTGTTTCCAACAATGGAGAAGACATTGCGAGCTTTGCTGCCTGCTCTGCCTTGTCTTTACCTTTAGCAGCGCCAACGCCCATATGAGCAAGACCTGCACCACGCATAACCGTTTGAACATCAGCGAAGTCAAGGTTAATTTCTGCATCAACAAGAATAAGGTCGCAAATACTCTGAACGCCTTTTTTCAAAACATCGTCTGCTTCCTGGAATGCGTTAAGAAGTGTGATTTTTTTATCTGTAAGCATCTTGAGACGCTCGTTAGGAATAACGATGAGAGAATCAACGTATTCACGGAGCTTTTCAATACCTGCTTCTGCCTGAGCCATTCTTCTTGCACCCTCAAATTTAAAGGGCTTAGTTACAACAGCAACTGTTAAAATTTCAAGCTGTTTTGCAATTCTTGCAACGATAGGAGCTGCGCCTGTTCCTGTGCCGCCGCCCATACCTGCAGTTATAAACACCATATCAGCGCCTTTGATAGCGTCTGTTATTGCTTCAATAGATTCATCTGCAGCTTTTTCGCCAAGTTCAGGATTTGCGCCTGCGCCTCTGCCCTTTGTTATCCGTTCACCTATAGAAATCTTTATAGGAGCAACAGATTTTTGAAGAATTGCAAGGTCTGTATTTATATTGATATATTCAACACTTGCAAAAGCATCTGGCTTAGCTGCCGCAACAGAAGAACCGCCGGATGTATTTATCATTCTGTTTACAGCGTTACCGCCGCCGCCACCAACACCTATAACTTTAATCAATACAGGGGGTTGATTGATATAAGACTTATCCATTAAACTATCCTCCAAGTTTACTTCCTATTTTTACTTTTATTGTTATTATAATATGTTTTATCAATAAATGCAAGAGTTTTTTTTGATTTTTTTTGATTTTTTTTATGTTTTTTTGGTTTTTTCTCTGTTTTATCTCAGTTTTTTATAAATGTGCCTTTTTTTACCTCAGATACATC
>JAZNIJ010000001.1:0-10312 GCA_045577455.1 Eubacteriales bacterium | reverse complement strand
TATTGGCTATATAATTTTTGTCTTCAACAGATATTATCTCTGCTATAATTTTCCTGTTAAACTCTGACACTGAAACATATGAACCTATTTCTCCAACAAACCGTATACCATCTATTGTATTTAAATAATTTCCTACATTTTGATATAATTCTGCAACTATGTTTTGCGAATCGATAAGTACAATTTTTCCTATGCTATGACTGCTCATTTTAATCACCTAATTCATCATTAAAAAACTTTTTAATCGCAGATATTCCACTTTGCAAATTGTTTTCTTCTTTTGTTTTTTCATCAAAGTCCGGCAACAAAGCATTGACAAAGTTTGCGAAGTAATGAATCTTATCCTCTGAATTTATTACCATTATTCTTTTGTCATTCATTTTGATTAATCTTTCAATATTTTCACTTTTCCCTAAAACTATCAACTTAAACGAAGGATTTGATAACGAATTCAAAATAATTCTATTAATATGGTCATCAGAAAAACTGTAACCAAGCGTAATTAAAACCGAATTGTTTTTCGATAGAATCTGCTGCATACTACGCATAAGGTCGGAATACGGAGTCATTAATGTAGAACGATCTTTTTGCGGCGTTGGATATATCATTATTCTCTCTGTATCACACAACTCAACAGGTTTTTCAACTACCTCTTCATCTTCAAGAACCCAATTAATAGAGCCGTGAATTTTATACAAATTGAAGTAGTATGATAATTTACCCCAAACATCTTTTTGCAAATTCATGTTTTCTACAAACATATAATTATAAGAATTCGGATTAAACTTTCTTAAGTATGAGCCGGAAAATCCATTATTATAGAAGAAACCCAACGAGTCTAATGCTTTCTCATTATATTGATCATAATTAGTTGTAAAAATATTAATTGGATTATCGTTAGAGGCTTGTACTATTTTTAGATAAAAAGATTTGTATAGATTACTTACATTTGCAGATTTTTGTCCTTTTATAATTGATTCTTTTAAAAACTCCTGTACACATGCAATTTTCTCATTAATATCTTCATCTACCGATACTAGATTATTAGACATTTTTATTGAGACCATATAATCCATCATTGTTTCAAGGTTTTTGTCGCATTTTTCTTCAGGACTTATACCGGCAATTTTAAAATCAGGGTATTTCTCAAAAAAATTAGAAAACAATCCTGCCATAGTAGGAATTGCTTCTTCCTTACCTTCTTCAGCTATAAAGCTTGAGCATCCCGAACCCAACAAGAAGTTCAAATTTTCACACTGAAGATATTGATAAAACTCTTTTTTGAAATTATCTAAAGCACAATTTTTTAATACATTTCCCTTGTATACGTTTATTTCTCTTTCCATTAATAAACCTCCGTTGATTTGTACTTACATTAAATTTTGATTGTATACCACCCAAAGCCAACTCCAATTTTAGAGTTGGCTTTATTTTTTCACAATGGATCTAATATGCAGACAACTTACAATAACTTGAAATTATTGTTAGTTCATAATAAATAAAACTAATGTTTGTTGCACAATGATTAAAGTGAGGAAGTATTATGGAATATTTAACTAAAGACTATTGGAAAAACTTTAAGAAGGACGGAAAGCTTTTTGAAAAACTTTCTAAAACATTGATTGAATATGAATTCAATGCCAAGGATTTTGTTATTGTTGGCGGACCAGGAGATAACGGCTCAGACATCACTAAAAAAGTAGAGTTATTAGATGGTGTAAAAACAGAAATCTGGGCACAATGCAAGTTTCACAATAATTCACTTTCATTTAATGATATATCTTTCACTTTATTGATGGCTTACATAAAAAACACCAATCAGATTTTGGTTTTTTCATATTCAAAAGTAACAAAAGATTTTCTCGAACATTTGGATGAATATCGCTCAAAAACAGGTAAAAGTGTAATTGTCTATTCTGATACAGAACTAGAAAAATTGATTTTTAAACATAAAAACAAACTTGAAAGCGAACACAAAGAATATTTTGATAGTTTTCCCGCTTACGTTGAAGAGAAGGAATATTGTTTTACATACAATTATCAAGTATATATAAATGGCAAAAACATAAACTATAATGATCCAATAATTAATCTAAACACATTATGCGAACTAGTAATAACAGTGACAAATAAATCTAGTTGCAACAAGCTTGTTAAAATAGAACCAATTAAAAGCCGGATAAGCAACAACTTTATCTTTTTAAATGAAAAAGAGATTAAATCAATTAACATTGCAGCATTTGATTCCTATACACTCAAGTTTTATGTTAAATTGAGGAAATTTACAAAAAGAACCTCTCTTCCTAACTTCTATTTAAAATGTAATGATTCTCAAATAAAAATATGTTCGAACATAAAATTGTCTTGCAGATGGCTTGCAGATACTGTGCTGATTGGAAATAAATACTACAAAGCAATCAATGAAATTATAAATGGAATAAAATCGTCACACTTTAATCTTTCAATAATTTATGGAAAGAGTGGAGTCGGTAAAAGCAGAATCCTCAGAGAATCCGCTATGCAGGGTATTATAAGAAATAAAAAGGTAATTAGCATTGATTCTGAGAAAAGAAATTTTTCGTGTGAATCGTTCATGAAACTAATTTGTTCTCAAATAACACAATTACCATTATTTAAGGAAAAAATTGATTTTTTATCAGATACTCAAGATGATACCATTGTCTTTGCTAGTAATATTCTATACAAACATAATGTAGATTTTGAACATGATTGGATAAGATGTTCGGATTTTTTAACAACCGCATTAACAGAAGATAGTTATGTTCTTATATTAGATAATGTTCAACATTTTGATAAAACATCTTTACAAATTATTGAGAGAACCCTTACTTATTTAGCACAAACAACAAGTACAACTACCATAATTTTGGGGATAAACGCTGATTTCATTTACAAAGATTCATATTTTGATAAATTGTTTTTCAAAATGAAATGTGCTGCCACAAATAATGCAGAATTGTATTCCGTGATTGAACTTAAAGGCTTTGAAGAAAACGATGCGGAATTGTACGTACGAGAGTGTTTGTCTTACCGTCCTGAAAATCAATCGTTCTCTGTAATACAATATGACAGAACAATAAAAGAAATAGTTACCCATTGTGATAAAAATCCTTTTTATTTGCAACAGTTTTTATTATATTTGGAACAAGAAGATATTATCAAATTCAGTGAATACACTCTATATTATATTTATGATTTAAATAAATTTTTGGATAGTTTCGAATATATCCCACTTGAAATTAATGAATTAATTGCATTGAGAGAACAATCTTTAATTTCAACATTTGATAAAAAAACGAAAAAAAGATATGAAGACTTAATTTATCTGTTGAACATTACTAAAGTGCTATCTTTGGATTTATATTATGAAATTATAAAAGATAAAACTCTTTTAGATAGATTGTTTGATTTAGGTTTTCTTACCATAACAGAAAACTCCATTACTTTTATTCATAGTTTCTATTCTATGTATTATAAAGACAAATATAATGTTGATAGTATATCAACTAAATTGTTAGAACTATTTGATGCTGCTGTTTGTAAATTTAAGTATCAACAAATCTTTGCATTGCCACTTTATTGGTCTAGATATAAACTTGGTACAATCAATTATCAAGATTCAAAAGAAGTGGCTATAAGGCTTGCAACCGGCAACTTCGATTGCGTTTCAAATTTCTTTTGCTTATTGCCACTTTGCCGAATAATGAACTCAAATTTTAAAGAAATTGGCTCAGAGCTTTATTTAAGAGCTTATGAATGCTTATGTGGAAAAATAGATGAAACAATTGGTATGAAAAGAAGTCCGAACATTTATGATATGTTTATTAATGTATTTACGAATGATATTATTTCTTTTGAGGGAACTCTTGATGGAGCATTATCTTTGGTTACCAATTACCTCATTCACCTTATAAATTTAGAGAATTATACTAAATGTTTCAATACTATGGATAAACTTTTACACGAAGCAAATGTTTTATCTGAGATTGCAGTATTAAAGATAAATTATCAGATAAATCGTTGCAAAATAATGATATATAATAGGAATGACCAAGTAAGCGAAGCTATTAACGCTGCAAATGATTGCATGCGAATTTTGGAGAACCCTAAAACTCCTATAAAGTTTAAAGAACGCTACATTTACTCTGCCAAACGTTCCATAGGTAACACATATTTTTATTCTACCAAAGCTGGTGAAAAAAGAGCTGAAATTGCTAAAAGTTGGAATGACTCTTTTAATTCTTATACTGAAAATTATGGTTTCGATATTTACCAAGGTTATTCAGAACAACCAAAAGTTTCAGCCGTAGCAAAAGGACTAGCTGCCGATATGATTACTGAAGAAGAAACTCTTGGCGATGAAAAAATGGAATTTTTTGTTAATGCTTTCGATAGAATGAATATGATGTATTACGAGATGCAGATACGTTTGTTGGTTGCTATGTATAAAATTTGGAAACATAGTAGTAGTCCATATTATAACGAAGCTTTACCTGATATAATCAGATATATAGACCAGTCTATTGACATAGCCGCAATTTACGGAAGAGAACTCACTACCATAAATGCGTTTCATTTAAAAGGCGTTGCATATTTTTTAGCTGATAATTATTCTTTGGCAGCGGAAAATTACTGCATTGCTGCAGTCATGTTGTCTAATTATCTTTCTACAGATAAAGACTACGAACGATGGAATTATTTTTGGACGGATATGGCTAGAGCGTTAAAAAAAGCCAAACAAAATGTTATCATAGGCCAAATGGGCATTACTTCAAAAATTTTTGATAAAATTAAAAACATAATAAAAATGGAAGAACACTTGTATTTAAAATTTGAAAATGAATTTATTCCATGCACAGCTCTAACAGATAAGAATTTTTATGTTAATTTTCCTAAAATTTGATTTGTCTAATTTGCCCCTTACAATCCACAAATATATCCCCATAATTCTGTCTTATAGAAATTGATTTAAAATCGAAAGAATCAATATCTTCGACAATAAATAAAATATTTGTTTTTAATAACAATAATTGGCAAAGATATTCTGGAAAACAATTTGAACAGATAGTTTCGTTGTGGTCGAATATATCATAAACGCTCACATAATTCAGTTTAAGGTCGTTTTTTAATTGATTTAAAAGCATTTTATATCCAGTACCTTGCGAAAGATTTATGACGCAGTATGTTTTAGAAATTATATTAGAAAAATCTTCATTAGAGTACGATAATTTTAAAGGAACAACTTTTGAAACTTCTAAATCCAAGTAATCTGAAGTTATCAAATAACGATTATTATCTCTGTCTTCAGTAAAACTAATTTCCATCAAATCATGTATACGATACTCGTTGCGCTTTTGAGGCTGAAACAGAGTTAAATTTGGAAAGTCAGCCCAATCCAAACGATGCTCGACTTTACCACCCTCTAAATATACATTTATCCCGATTCGCATACACTCTTGCAGAATTCCACAAATTATAGAAATTGGATATAAAATAATGTCTTTTGACACAATTACAGTTGATATACTTTTGTTATTAAAAAATGTTGAAATGCCAACTAATTCGTAAATAGTTTCAATACCATTCTTATCATAATGAATTAATTTTCCATTAGGACAATTAATAGAAATTGTATTTACGTAAAGAATATCGTTTTTTTCTATAGGTTTTAAAACAGGCAGTTCGTGCATTCTCATACGATTCATAAAACTTCTAGTTTTCTCTAGAACACTAGCTGAAACACGATAAACAGAAGTAAATTCAACATCATATCTGAGAGCTTTTTTCAACATTTGTTTTAGGTTGTTGCAGTTGTCTTGTTCGGCATAAAGCACATTTCTGTTATGAGGAATGTGTATTCCGGTAAAACCACGCAAGAACGACAAACTACCAACTAGTGAAATTCTATACCCTAAATCAATGTCTTCAACTCCCCAGCCAATAAACGTTTCGTCAAAACCACCTATTTTGTCAAAAACTTTCTTTAGTACTGTGCAACAGCAGGAGTAGTAATATATCCAGTAAAACTTTTGTTCCGGTACACCGTCAATATAAATTGTTGGTGTTATTCGTTTATCTTTTATTGATGGCAACTCTGATAGAAATGTTGGATTTTCATTTGCACTAAGGATATCTTCAATGTTTAATCCATCTAAAATTTTCATTCTTAACGGATCATATCTAGCAGCACATCTCGTGCCGATATAACCAACATGCTCTTTAGTCAAATATGCCTTTTTTATTGCTGGTATTGAAGTTTGAAAAAGAAGCATATCTGCATCAACGAATAATAAAATAGGGTTTTTAGCTATATTGGCTCCTAAGTTTCTATTAGATGCACGATTTCCGCATTTTACAGATTGCAGCAAAATGACGTTGTTCTTATTACAATAATTACAAAGAGCTGAATAATAATCCTGTGTTGAATTATCATCAACTAATATAATTTCATCATTTTCGTCAATTTGTTTTTTTACATAATCAATACAATCAAAAATACTAGGATTGTTATGAGAAATAATAATAATACTTAACGATACATTAGTCATAGTTATACTCCTTTTATTTTAAATAAATAACTAACAATAATTTCAAGTTATTGTAAGTTTCCAACAAATCTCCTCGAAATCTGTTAAAATGTATTTTACGAACCCATTTTCAAAATTCCGAGGAGAGTGATCAAATGAAATGCATAAAACTAAAGAGCGATGAGTTTCTGCAAGTCATCCAATCAACAAAAAATCTATCCGATAAAACGGTATTAGCCTACCGTTCGGATCTGAATGATTTTCAGGCGTTTCTTCAAGACAATGAACTCGATGAAACAGTTATCCTGAAATACGTTATGATGTTATCCAAAGAGCGAGGCCTCAAAGATAACACAATTTGCCGAAAATTAATTACGCTTAAAATGTTTTTCAGTTTTCTTTATGAACAGGGTTATGCCGATGTCAACTATTACCAAAATCACCATTTCCGCTACAAGAAAGAGCGAAGATTACCCAAGACTTTGGCGGTGAAGGAGACATCAAAACTACTCATTTATCTTTCTGACTGTGCCGAAAAAGATACAACAGAGTTTGAAAGGTGGAAGAACACCCGCAACCTTGCTTTAATTGATGTGTTAGTAAGTACCGGTATAAGAATTGCTGAGGCTTCTAACATATCTTTGAGTGATATTATCCACTCTGAACGAACAATTCTCATTCACGGAAAAGGGCGAAAACAAAGGCTTATTTATATATCCTGTAATGAGACCTGGAATAACCTTACACGGTGGTTGAAAATTCGAAAAAACAGACCAACTAATACAGATAAGGTTTTCGTTAACCGTTTTGGTGAGCAATTAAGCATTCACGGCATTGAATACATATATAACTCAACCAAAACCGCCTGCGGCATAAACGAGAAATCAACACCGCACTATTTAAGGCACACCTTTGCAACAAATCTCCTTGCGAACGGGGCTGATTTGAGGTCAGTGCAGGAAATTTTAGGGCACAGCAGTGTGGCCACGACCGAAATCTACACCGAGGTTACAACCAAACGTAAAAAGCAGGTTTTGAACAAGTATAATTACAGAAACAAGCTGTAATTATATTCCTTTTATTATATAGTGTCGAAAATTAAAAAAAGTAACACTATTTTTTTTGAAAAAATTCAAAAAAGTTTTTTCAAAACGAAAAAGAGCAAAAAAGCACAGAATTTGACTTTAAAACTGTGCTTTTTTTATTATAAATTATAACCCTAGGTCAAGGTATTGACAGCTACAATGCCAAAACATATAAGCAAGCTCACAAACACACCAATGCCAATACATAATTTCTTTCTGCGATGCTTCTTCTTTTCTTCGAATTCATTTACCTCATACATAACTGAATTTATCATATCAGTGTTAGACTTTATAAATTAAGTTTCTCCTTTGGGTTGTTTTTCATTGTTTTGAGTTCATTTGCAATTAAGAAGATTTTCCATTTTTTCCTCAAACTCATCAGAGAATTCATGCTTTTCTGCTTCTATGCTGTTTATTTCTTTCTTTGCAGCTTCTTCAAAAGCTTTCTTTAATAATACGTTATTATTCATATTAAACACCACTACTTCTTGTTTTACTTAACTATATATTTGTGTGGACCTGATGATGCAAGTATACTTCCTTCTGCGTAATCACAATTTATTTCTTTATAATATACTTCAATTCTATTGGCACCTTTAAAATTCCTTGTATTAATAACAACAGGTATCTCAGCTTGTTGACGATTTCCTATTGTTACATCCACATATCCTTTTCCGTCAAAAGCATTGATTCTCTCTCCGTTTAAGTATACAGAAACTCTGTATGAACCCGGCTTGCCATGTATGTTTACCGTCAGGCTACTGCCTTGTGAAGACTTGCTGGTTATTTTAGTTGTTCTTATAAAATTACCCTTATCTTTGTATATGTAATCATTAAGTTTTTCATAAACATAACAAAACGGAAAGTTTTCGAAGTCTTCCAAATTTCCACTTTCATCATAGCTAGAATAAATAGTTCTATTTATAGTCGAAACTGTATATAAAGAACTATTATTAGAAATATCCGCCGTGTTAGATGAATCAGCATTCATAATAAGCGGATAATTTCCGGAAACACTAGGCTCTAAATAAAGACCATAACTGTTATCCGCCTGTGCAATATAGTTTGGAGAAAGTAATATTGCACAGGAAAGATTTTTAACTTCACCTGTTTTTCCAATATTGGGTACAAAATCCATTTTGATTGTCCTGATTTCTAACGGTTGTAACTCAAAACAATGCACTTCTGTTTTTGTTCCGTTCACCATCAGTTCCTGAAGCACACCATCCACATCAATAAACAATCCAAATTCCCAAGTTTTACTTGAACAATTCTTCAGTTGACAATAAATAGTTATTGGATTTCCATCAAAAACAATTTCTTTAATCGTTTCAGGATTAATGTCGGCATTAGCAATACTTTCTTCGTCAAGTGCCCATATGAAATTATATGCAGGGTCTTGGGTCGGCTTTTTAGCCCCATCTGGTAATGTTGGCATCACAAGATTATTGGTTGTTGATTCAAGTAGATTACCTATATTATTAGTAGTTGTCGGTGTTGTTTCCACCGAATTACTGAAAGTAGTATTAGGTAATGTAGTTGTGGATTCGATTACGGGAGTAACCGTAGTGGTATTGATAATTGGGTCTGCATTTACCGAAACATCATTTGAGGGTTCAATGGGTTCGGGAAAAATTGCTGAGCAACCACTGAATACAAGTAATAACGCTAGTGTTAATAACAATGAAATAATTAATTTTTTTCTGTTCATAAAACTTTTTCCTTTCTGATTTGAACTTAATTCTTCAGTTGCTTTTCTTCTATTGTTATACTGTCGGAATTATAAACATAAATAATGTTATTATCTATTTCCCAACCATTAATATATTCTGATTTTCTTATTAATTTTCCGCCTTCTATTACATAGATGTTCTGCAAATCGGAAACATATACATCTGTTTTGTTACCATTGTATCGTATCTCTTTTATATCTATTTTTCCTATGTAACTTAAGGCGGTATTGTCAAGATTCAATTTATATAATTCGCCTGGTTTCGTCAAAAGAGAAACATAAATGTACTCGTCCGTGACGAAAAAATCTTGCACTTTTTCATCAGTAACCCTACTGAATACATTTGTATCATAACAATAGCATAGCAGCTCATTAAAATCATTTATGAAATATATACAGTCTTTTATTGCAGACAATTTAATTGATCCATTAGGTATGTTATATGCATTATCGGTATCTTTTTCATATAACAATTTATAAACATCCGGCAAAAATGTAAATCCGTTTTTATTTACAACAAAATTACCAGACTTACTAAAGTTCATATTATATGAAGCATAAACACCAAACAATTCATTCATACCAAGGAATCCATTAATATCTGTAAGTCCTGTTTGTGAATACATTTTTTTTATTTTATATGTATCAACATTAAATTCATAGACAGTTCTGGTGTTCGTTTGCTTATCTTTTGCCTCATAGTAAACGGTATTACCAACGCCAAACATTAGTGTTGCATAATCCTTGTTGTAATCAAATACAGTATCTCCTAACGGTACAATTTCTTTTGTATTCTTATCATAAACATAAAAGCCTTTTACGCCTTTAGACAATACTATATAATCGTTTAAAATAACAACCAACTTTTTTGATTGTCCTTGCTCTAAATAATTATAGATATACTCAGGGTATTCATTGCTATCTATTTGAGGTAAAACTATAGCTCC